>CBIMKI010000012.1:0-23276 GCA_966244395.1 uncultured Sphingobium sp.
CTGGTGCTGGCAGCCGGCACCCTGCTGCTGATCTCGCTCCTCCCCCTGCGCAGCTGGCCGCAGCGGCTGGCGGCCGCCGCCGTTGGCGGAGCAGTCATCGCCGGCTTTGCCTGGACCGCATTCCCGCAATGCCTGACCGGCGCCTATCAGATCTCGGACGAGCTGCAATCGAGCTGGCTCGTCTATATCCGCGAGGCCAAGCCATTGACGGCTCAGGCACCTTCCAGCTGGGTGCCAATGACCGCCATCCCCGCGGCCGGCCTCATCTGCGCACTGATCGGCTGCTGGGCGGCGCGGCGGGACAGCGAGCGGCTCTGGGCGTGGGGCACCGTCGCTCTGATGATCGCCTTCGCTTTGGCCCTCATGTTCTGGCAGATCCGCGCCGCCGCCGCCGCCCAGCTCCTGGCGATCCCGCCAATGGCCTGGGCGATGTGGGAATTGCTCACGCGACTCTTCGCCGGACGCTGGCCCGGCCGCGTCCTGGCCATGATCGGCCTTGCGGGCCTGGGCAGCACGGCCAGTGCCTACAAGCTCTATCCCCTGGCCAATCATGCCGTCGCCAATCTTGCCGAGGAGCTGGACGAAGACGAGGAAGAGGATGAGGGCAGCCCGACCATGCGCATTCCCCTCCCCAAGGCGACACCGACCGCCAGAAGCACGGCCACCGCACGCAGCACACCGCCGACCGGCAACGGAGCGACGAACCAGAAGAACCGCAGCTCGCGCTGCCGTACCCTGCCTGCCCTACAGCCGCTCGATCAGCTGCCACCCGCGACCATCTTCACATTGGTCGACATCGGTCCGCGCCTCATCGCCGTTACCCATCACAGCGTGCTGGCCGGTCCATATCATCGCAACGGGGCCGCGATCCTCGACATCCACCATGCCTTCGACGGATCGCCGGCGAACTTCCGCGCCATCGCGGCCGCCCATGGCGCCACTTATCTGCTCGCCTGCCCGGGCTTCCCGGAAGGGACCATCTATCAGAGCCGCAGCCGCAACGGCTTCTACGCCCGGCTGATGCGGGGCGAGACATTCGACTTCCTCGAGCCGGTCAAGCTCAAGTTCGCCGGCATGCTGCCCTATCAGCTCTACCGGATCCTGCCCGAGGGCGACACGATCAAACCCGCTTCCCGGCGAAAAAATCCCTGAGCAGCGCGGCGGCCGCATCTTCGCCCAGACCGCCGAACAATTCGGGCCGATGATGGCACTGGGCCTGCGCGAAAACCCGCGCGCCATGCTCGACGCCGCCGCCCTTGGGATCGTCCGCGCCATAATAAAGCCGCGCGATGCGGGCATGGGCAATGGCGCCCGCGCACATGGCGCAAGGCTCCAGCGTCACCCAGAGATCGCAACCGCTGAGGCGCTCCTCCCCCAGCGCGGCGGCGGCGGCGCGCATGGCGACGATCTCCGCATGGGCCGTGGGGTCCTTGTCGCGGCGGTTGCGATTCTGACCCGTCGCGATCACAAGGCCGTCGCGCGTCACGACCGCGCCGACCGGCACTTCATCCGCCGCGCCGGCCGCGCGCGCCTCATCGAGCGCGATGCGCATCGGATCGGGCAAGGGAAAGGGCTGGCTCATCGTCCGGTCAGTAGACGGGGGCGCTTTCCCATGGAAGCACCTTGACGATTCGCACTTCAGCAGCTATCCGCGCCGCTTTCTAAACGAACCCATTCAGGATTGAGTGACATGTCGCGCATCTGCGAACTGACCGGCCGGGGCCGCCAAGTGGGCCACAATGTGTCCCATGCGAACAACAAGACCAAGCGCGTCTTTCTGCCCAATCTGCAGAATGTGACGCTCATCTCCGATTCGCTCGGCAAGCGCGTTCGCCTGCGCGTCTCGACGCACGGCCTGCGCTCGGTGGAGCATGTGGGCGGCCTCGACAACTGGCTACTCAAGACGGCCGACACCAAGCTGTCGCTCAAGGCCCGTCGCCTGAAGCGCGAGATCGTCAAGAAGGCCGAGCCCGCCGCGGCCTGATCCGCGCGAGCAAGCCTCAATTGCACGAAGAGGCGGTCCTGCCGGGCCGCCTTTTTCGTGCGTGCGGCGCCGCTCAGGGTGCCGGAGCCTCGCTGAGCCACGCCGGCGGTAGCGCGAAACGGTAGAGAAGAGTGCGCTGCACGGACAGATGATTGTCGTCCGATGCGATCCAGAGCACGGGTCCGTCCGCATCCCCGCCGAGCGCCAGCGCCTCCAGATTGTCGACCGGCCCCGGTCGCTCGAACGCCGCGACGACCGCTCCACGCAGCACGACGCCCTCCTCCAGCGGCGGCAGACGCACCAGGGTCAGCCGCGCCGTAAACCCGTCGAACACAGTGAAGCGCCGATTGAGCACCAGCAGACGATCGCCGCCGAGCCAGATCGCATCCGTGGGCCGGTAGCCGACGGGCGCGCGGTAAGAGAGATGCACGGGCGGCGGCGTATCCGCCTCGGCGGGATCGCCCTGCCAGAGCAGGACATCGTAGCCGCCCGAAGGCGCATTGGCGCGCTCGCCCAGGGCAAGGAAGCGACCGTCCGCAAAGCGCACGAGCGATTCGAGGCCGCCTTCCTTCGGCCAGTCCCGGAACGCGTCCGACGTACCGCAACGTTCGCGCCGCGCCAGGTCCGGCGCATAGCGGCAGATGCGCTGCATGCCTTCGAACCCCACCCAGATGCGGCCGGTGCGCGGATCGCGGGTCATGCTCTCGCTATCGTTGGGCTTGCGATGGCGGGCCGTCACAGCCGCCGGCTGCGGCAGCGCGGCCATGCGCCCCGCCATGCCGTCGAGCGAAAAGCGCGCGACATTGCCGCCGTCATTGATGGCGATGAAACGCCCTCCTTCATCCGCCACCATCGCCGAAAGGCCGCCAAAGGCCTCTAGGTCGGCATCGAGACGCCAGAGCCCCGTCAGGCGAAGCGGCCGATAAAGCTGCTGAACGGCGGCGGAGGGCAAAGGCAGCGGTGCGGCCACGAGTTGCATGGCCGTCTCGCGCAGGGGCGGATCGGGCACATCGGGCGGGGCGCTGGACAGCAGGACATAGAGCAGAAGAATGAGCGCGATCCGCCGCATGCCGGCATTCCATAACGCATCGAACGAAGATGAACAGAGGCTGCGCGGCCTGTTCAGGGTCGGCTCAGTGCGAGTCGCCTAGATCGGTCCTCGAGATGACAGAGCGGAGCGAATTGGCCTCCGCAGGAAGGACGAAGACCATGACTGTCCGCAAGATCACCAGCTTCACGGCCGCGCTGGCCATGGCGGCCACGGCCATCGGCGTGGCCGCACCGGCACAGGCCCGCGACCATGGTCGCTACGACCACCGCTATGAACAGCGCAGCGACCGCTACGACCGCTATGGCCGTTATGACGCGCGGGACCGCTACGATTATGGGCGGGCCGGCTATCGCGACCAATATCGCAACGATTATCGCTATCGCGGCCAACGCTGCAGCGACGGCGCGACCGGCACGGTACTGGGCGCAATCGCCGGCGGCCTGATCGGCAACTCGGCCGCGGGCCGCAATGGCGACAAGACGGCCGGCACGATCATCGGCGGCGCGATCGGCGCCGTGGCCGGACGCGCGATCGACAAGGGCAGCGACGGCTGCCGCTAAGACCTGATTTCCTCTCCCCCTTGGCGCCCCTTGAGGGCCGGCGCATCTCCCCTCGGCGCCGGCCCTCTTTTTTTGACGGTGCGCGCGGTAATGGCTGCGCCTTGGCGCCCTGCCTCCTGCTTTCGCAGGAGCACCGGATGGGCGTTCAGGCGCGATGCGTCAGTGGACGAAGCGGGCGACCACGTCGCGGAATGAGCGGCTCACCTTCACGTCCGCGCCCGAATCCAGCATCAGGAAGCATTCGCCATTGGTGTGCGGACGCACCTGGCGGACGAGATTGAGATTGACGATCCAGCTGCGGTGCACGCGCTGGAAGACGCGCGGGTCCAGCCGGCGCTCCAGATCCTTCATAGTCTCGCGCAGGATGAAGGAATTGTCGGCCGTGTAGATGCACATATAATCGCCGGCCGCCTCGATGCGCTCGATCGAATCCACGTCGATACGGAAGATCTGGCCGCGATCCTTGATGTTGATGAGCTTTTCGAACCGGCTGGAAGCCGGCGCCTCGGCCTCGCTGGCGAGATCCGGCATGGCCTCGGGCGCAACTTCGGCCAGCACCTCGCGCAGCCGCTCGGCTTCGGCGCTCTGGCGCTTCTCGGCCAGGCGCTGGCGGGCATGGTCGAGCACATCGGCGAGGCGCTGCTCATCGACGGGTTTCACCAGATAGCCGATAGCCTTGGTATCGAAGGCACGCACGGCATGCTCGGAATAGGCCGTGACGAACACGAACAAGGGCGGCTCTACCTCCATGACGCCCTGCACGACGGAGAAACCGTCGAAACCGGGCATCTGAATATCGAGAAAAACAAGGTCGGGCTTGTGGGTCTTGATAGCGCGGATGGCTTCGCGGCCATTGGTGCAGGTCTCGACGACCTCCACATCCTCATGCGCCTCCAGGCGCAGCTTCAGCCCCTGAATGGCCAGGCTCTCGTCGTCGACGAGAATCGTTCGAATTGTCATGCAGCTACCCTTGGATGATCCTCGGCAATGAGAGGAATTTCAATGATGACGGAAAATCCCCCCTCGGCCGTGGATCGCGTCTCCATGCTCTGCCGGTCTCCATAGGCCTGGACGAGACGCTCGCGTATATTCGCGAGCCCCACTCCGGTTCCCAACGTCATGCGCGGCCGCTCGGCCTGCAAGCCAGGACCGGTGTCCGACACGACGATCCGGACGTTTTCGCCGACAGGCTGCGCCGTGACTGTGATATCGGCGCCCTCCTCCTGCGGCGTCACGGCATATTTGATGGCATTTTCGACCAGCGGCTGGAGCAGCAGCGAGGGCAAGCGTGCGCCAGACACCGACGGATCGATGTTGAAGCAGGGCCGCAGCCGGTCCTCGAAGCGCATCTTCTCGATCTCGAGATAGAGCTTCAACGTTTCCACTTCCTGTGCCAGCGTCACCTGCGCGGTCGGCTCGTTGATGAGCGTATAACGCAGGAAGGCCGAGAGGCGCGAGAGCATGGCGTTGGCGCGCTCGGTCTGCTTCAGCAGCACCAGCGTGGAGATGCTGTTCAGCGTGTTGAACAGGAAATGCGGGTTGAGCTGATAGCGCAGCATGGCCAGCTGCGCGCTGCTCGCCTGGCTCTCCAGCTTCTGGAGCTGGTCGGCCTGCTCCTCGATGGTGAGGAAGAAGTTGATCGCATAATAAAGCGCGGCCCAGGCGCCGAGCAGCGTGATGTTGAGATAGGAACTGCCCAGGATGAGCTGGAGACTGGCCCCCTCGTTGAGCGGATTGCGGATCGAGAACACCCAGCCGTCGATCGATGCCGCAATGCCGCCCGCCACCAGCGCGATAAGGATCGAGGCCGTCCAGGTGATGATCGGCTTCTGCCGCAGCAGGATGCGGAAGGCGACCGCCATGAGCAAAGTGAGCGAATAGCCGGTGAGCGAGGAAATGAAGACCGGCAGGAGAAAATCGATATCATTGCCGTTGGCAAAGCCGGTCACGGCCCGCAGCAGGAACGCGCCGGACCAACCCAGGCCCTGCAACGTCCAGAAGGCGCGATTCTTGTCTTCGAAAAATGGCTTGGCGGGATAGGCCAGGACGCTCATTGTCGGCTGCCGCTCAGCAATCCGCGATGCCGTCCCGCAGGGCGTCCGACAGCACCGGCGTCCTGGCATCGGCCCGCGCGCAATCCCGCTCCACCCAGCACAGCTCTCCCCGCGCGAGCACGCGCCCATCCCAGGCCTGAATGGTGATGGGCCGGATCGGCCTGCGGTCACGCGTGTCGGACAGGATCGGGCCAGACGGCGAATGACCGCTCCAGCGCTCGCCCCACTGACGCAGCGCGATCATGACCGGCACGAGACCCAGGCCCTTATCCGTCAGGCGATAGGCGACGCGCCTCTTGTCCGACGGCACCGGCTCGCGCGTCATGATGCCGTTCGAGACGAGGCGCGCCAGCCGATTGGACAGGATGTTGCGCGCGATGCCCAGCGTCGACTGGAAGTCCTCGAAATAGACAATGCCATTGAAACCCGCGCGCAGGATGAGAAACGACCAGCGCTCCCCCATCGCCTCCAATGCCGCCGGCAATGCACAGCCCTGAAAGGCTTCCTGACCCTTACGCATACCCATGACCCGAGACGCTAGCGCATTCTTAGCCACGCGCCAAATGGGGAAGTTGACTTTGCACAGACGTTGCAAAAGCACGACAGTGCGTCACGCCCCGGCCACGCACGAATGCGATTTCGCCACTTTCCTGTTGCACTGCGGTGGCAAGAAACCACATCTGTGTGAACAGATGCTGCGTCAGTATGAACTGGTCGAGAGGGTCCGCAGTTACGACCCGGACGCCGATGAGGCGCTGATTAACCGCGCCTATGTGTTTTCGGTGGCGAAGCATGGTAGCCAGAAGCGCGCGAGCGGTGACCCTTATTTCAGCCACCCCATCGAGGTCGCGGGTATCCTGACGGACCTGTTCCTCGACGACAGGACGATCGTGACCGCGCTGCTGCACGACACGATAGAAGACACGCTGACCACCACCGACGAGATCGCCCGACTGTTCGGCGAGGATGTCGCGCGGCTGGTCGACGGGGTGACCAAGCTCAGCAAGATCGAGGCGCAGACCGAGAGCGAGCGGGCGGCCGAAAATCTGCGCAAGTTCCTGCTCGCCATGTCCGACGACATCCGCGTGCTGCTGGTGAAGCTCGCCGACCGGCTGCACAACATGCGCACGCTCCATCACATCAAGAACGCCGACAAGCGCCGGCGTATCGCGCGCGAGACGATGGATATCTATGCGCCGCTCGCCGAGCGCATCGGCATGTATGATTTCATGCGGGAGATGCAGCTTCTCGCCTTCCAGCAGCTCGAGCCCGAAGCTCATGAGAGCATCACGAAGCGGCTCGCCCAGCTCAAGGAAGGCGGGGGGGACAAGGTTGCGCGCATCGCCTCGGGCCTGCAACTCATGCTGGGCCAGGCGGGCATGCACGTCATCGTCTCCGGGCGGGAGAAGCATCCCTATTCGATCTGGCGCAAAATGCAGGAGCGGCACATCAGCTTCGAGCAGCTCAGCGACATCATGGCCTTCCGCGTCATCACGGATTCGACCGACGAGTGCTACCGGGCGCTGGGCCTCATCCACCAGCGCTACAAGATGGTCCCGGGCCGTTTCAAAGACTATATCTCCACGCCCAAGCGCAATGGCTATCAGTCGCTGCACACCACCGTGATCCACGATGAGAACGCGCGCATCGAAGTGCAGATCCGCTCGGACCGGATGCACCGGGACAGCGAGTTCGGCCTGGCCGCGCACTGGGCCTACAAGGAAGGCAGCCGACCGGACGGACAGGCCGGCTGGCTGCGCGACCTCATCGAAATCCTCGAGCAAAGCCACGATGCCGACGAACTGCTCGAGCATACCAGGATGGCGATGTATCAGGACCGCATCTTCGCCTTCACTCCGATGGGCGCGCTGCACCAACTCCCCAAGGGATCGACGCCGGTGGACTTTGCTTATGCCGTGCACACGACGCTCGGCAACCAGACGGTGGGCGCCAAGATCAACGGCCGCGTGGTGCCGCTGCGCACACAGCTCGAAAATGGCGACCAGGTCGAGATCCTGAAGTCCGACGCGCAGGAGCCCCAGCCCAGCTGGCTGGGCTTCGCCGTCACCGGCAAGGCGCGCGCCGCCATCCGCCGCTTCATCCGCCAGAAGCAGCGGGCCGAGACCATCGCGCTGGGCGAAAAGCTCTATGAGGAGATCATCTCGCGCCTGCCCGTGACGATCGGCGACAAGGCGCTCAAGGCCGCAGTCAAACGACTGAACCTGGAAGACAGGGCGGCGCTCATGGTCGCCATCGCCACCAATCGCGTCTCCGACGATGAAGTGATGAACGCGCTGGTGCCGGGAAGCGTCGAGGAAAATCCCGCAGGCCGAAAGAGCCGGCAGCAGGCCCGCGCCGTGCCCATCACGGGCCTGACGCCGGGGATCTCCTTCACGCTCTCGGAATGCTGCCATCCGGTGCCGGGCGACCGCATCGTGGGCCTGCGCCGCCCGGGCGAGCCGATCGAGGTGCACACCATCGACTGCCTCGCGCTCGAAACCGGTCAGGATGCGGACTGGGTGGACCTCTCATGGGACAGCCAGGCCACGGGCGGCACGGCGCGGCTGCAGGTGATCGTCAAGAACCAGCCCGGCGCGCTGGCGGCCGTCGCCAATATCTTCGGCGTCAACAAGGCCAATATCCTCAACCTGCAGCTCGTGAACCGCGAGGGGCCGTTCCACACTGATCTCATCGACCTGGAAGTGGAGGATGCGGGGCATGTCGCCCGCATCATCTCGGCCTTGCGCGCGATCGAGCCGGTGGTGCAGGCGGAGCGCGTCTAGCGCTTCAGAAACTGTCCGCGCCGCACAGGACGCGGCCGCTGCCGGCATGGCGGACGGTGCAGGCGGGCCTGCCCTCGATGGTCACCTCCGCCGGGCCAATGGCGACGACCTTGGCCGAACGGGTGGCGCGCGCCCGCAGGGAGCCCGCGCCTTCGGCCGTCACTTCCAGATCGGCAGACGTGAGCGCACGCGCATCGATGGTGCCCGCGCCGGCAAGCTGCATGACGGTCTTGCGCGCACTGCCGGCGAGCCGCAGCGTGCCCGAGCCCTGCTGCCAGATCGTCACGGCGTCGCCCTGAAGACCGGCGACGCTGAGCGCGCCGCTGCCTGCCGCGATCACCTCGGCCGACTGGCCGCCCATGCCGTTGATGGCGAGCGTGCCCGCGCCGGTGAGCTGGGCGCGACGCAGGGCGGGCGCGGTCAGGAACAGCCGCGCCTCCCCTTCCTTGCCGCCGCGCGTCTCATAAGGCGAGCGCTTGAGGCGCACGGTGAGCACGCGGGAGGAGACGGATAGCTCGATGCGCTCGAGAAGCGCGGCATCGCCCTCGCCGCGCGCCGTGACGCCGCGCCTGGTCTCGACGGCGACGGCAATGGGCGCCTCGACTCGCACCGTGTCGAAATCGGTCACGATATAGGTCCGCGTTGCGGCTTGCGCGGCAGCGGGAAAAAGGGCCATGCCGGTCAGCGCGGCAACAGCCGGCAAGGCACGTCTGGTCAGATGGTGCACGCGGCGTCTCCAGATCCGGTCTTCCTCACCTCGCAGACATTGGTGCCGCGCACATGAGCGTCGCCTGAACCCGCGACATTGAGCGCCGCCCGCTCGCTGGCCTGCGCATCGACCGAGCCGGAGCCGACCAGACGGATGCTCGCCGTTCGGGCGACCAGCCCGTCCAGGTTCATGGTGCCCGAGCCGAAGCTGTTGACGTCGAGCGCGCCCGCGCGGCCGGAAAGGATCATGTCGCCCGAGCCCCGCAGCGTGAGCGCAACCGTCTGGGCCGAGAGATCACCGATATTCACGCTCCCCGAACCAGTGACCAGGGCACGAAATGCCGGCCCTTCCAGCTTCTGCGCCTCAAGGTCGCCGGAGCCGGTTATCCAGATGCGCGTGAGGCGGGGCATGGTGACGCGCACGCTGGCGGTAGAGCCTCCCCAGCCACCATCGCGGCGCCGGGCGACATGGAGAACGCCGTCATCGACGTAGAGGTTCACGCGGTCGCGTCCGTCGCCCTCGACCGACACGGCGAACTGGTCACCCTGAGTCACGGTCACCTTGTCCGGCCCCCGCAGCGTGATGCCGTCGAAATCCCGGAGGGCGGACAGCGGCGCGGTGTGGCGCGGGCCATCGTCGTCGCCGAAGAGCTGATCCCAGGCCGAGGGCATGGCCACGGTGGCACCGACGATCCCCACGGCTGCGATGCCGGTCACGAAAAGGCGCAGCCTGTCACCCATGCCCGTCTCCCGCCAATGCTGCCCGACACATATGCGCAGGGGCCGCTGTTGCCAATAAGGCGCGGCGCGACGGCGCGGAAGTACAGGGATGTACAGTATAGAAAGGGTGTCGCGGGGGAGCGGCGCTTGCAGTCGCGCCCGTGGGCCACGCAAATCCGGGCATGAGCGCCTCCATAGAGATATGGTGTATTAATACACTACCTCTCTATGGAGGTCAATATGTGGCGACGGACCCCGCCATGCGACACGCCCATAAGAAAGGCGGTGCCGGATCGCGCGACCCGGCACCGCCCGTTCATGGTCCTGCCCGCAGGCCGTGCCTTATTCGGCGCGGTCCTTGGCATATTTGGGCGCAGCCTCGTTGAGGATCTTGAGGATCTTCTGGAGTGCGCTCGGCTCGTCCGTCTCTTCCATCGCGGCCAGCTCGCGGGCGAGGCGGCTGGAGGCGGCCTCGAAGATCTGGCGCTCGGAATAGCTCTGCTCGGGCTGGTCGTCGGCGCGGAAGAGATCCCGCGTCACCTCGGCGATCGAAACCAGGTCGCCCGAGTTGATCTTCGCCTCATATTCTTGCGCGCGGCGCGACCACATGGTGCGCTTGACGCGGGGCTTGCCCTTGAGCGTCTCCAGCGCCTCGCCCAGCGTCTTGTCCGACGACAGCTTGCGCATGCCGACGCTCTCGGCCTTGTTGGTCGGAACCCGGAGCGTCATGCGCTCCTTCTCGAAGCGCAGCACATAAAGCTCAAGCTCGATGCCGGCGATCTTCTGGCTCTGCAGCTCGATAACGCGGCCCACACCATGCTTGGGATACACGACATAGTCGCCGACGTCGAAAGACAGCGCTTTTGCAGCCATTCTTGCGAACCTTTCTTTCTATTTGAATTGGCCTGGCTGGGGGATGTGGCGGGGCTGGGAACGGGGAAGTCTCCGATGCCCGCCGATGGCCATGCGTTCATGCTCCTTAGCGGCCGCACAGGCAGACCGCTTCGCAAGCCAATTAACAGATTCGTCACAAAAAAGCCAGCCCGCCGTGCGCAAACGGTCGGGGGGCGGCTCTGCGCAATTTCATTGCGCCGCCGCCCGTCCCCTCATCGCATCAGCTGCCCGTGCCGGGCTCCGGCGAGAAATACTTCTCGAACTTGCCTGCCTCGCCCTTGCGCTCGTCGGCATCGGCGGGCGGCTCGCCCTTATTGGTGATGTTCGGCCATTCCGCCGAATATTTGGCGTTCAGCTCCAGCCACGGTTCAAGCCCGCTCTCGGTATCCGGCAGGATCGCCTCGGCCGGGCATTCCGGCTCGCACACGCCGCAATCGATGCACTCGTTGGGATTGATGACGAGCATATTCTCGCCCTCGTAGAAACAGTCGACCGGGCAGACCTCCACGCAGTCCATATATTTGCAGCGGATGCAGGCGTCAGTCACGACATAGGTCATGGGAAGCTCTTCCTTGTTTACGTCTTCAAGCCCGGCGGGCGGCCCGCGCGGCATATGCCAGAAACTCGGCGCCCGCGATATGCGCGCAATTCTTTAGCGTCAATAAGCCAGGCTCATGCCGACAGGGCAAATATCAAGGAAATCCGCCTGTTGCGAATGGTTCGCGATGGCACCCGGTTCGAGGCGGAACCGTCTCTCGCCCGGCGCCGCGCCGATCAGGCCGCCGGCGCGGCGCCGGGCGTGATCGCGCTGTAGCAGAGCTGCGCTTCCGTGGCCGGGCCGCGACGGACGGGAAGCTGCTCCACGCGGATGATGCGCACGGCATGGCCCTGCGGCACAGTGATGAGATCACCCACGCGCACGGGCGCATGGGCACGCTCGATGCGGCGGCCATTGAGGCGGATGATGCCGCGCTCGGCCAGCGCCTGCGCACTGGAGCGACTGGGCGCGAGCCGCACGAACCACAGGAACTTGTCCAGGCGCAGCGTCGGGCCGTGCGCGGACATAGGCCTGCCCGCCCGCGCTTACTCGTCGCGGCCAAGCAAGGCGGCGAGCCCGGCAAGCCCCTTGCCGGTCGCCACCAGGGGCGCCTTGCGCGGCCCTTCCCGGCGATCCTGCTGGGGACGCGGCCCACGGGGCGGACGCTCGCGACCATCCTCGCCATCCTTGCCGCGCGCACCCTTGTCATGCGGCTTGCCGGCGCGGGGCGGGCGCGCCGCCTTGCCGTCGCCCGGCTGCTGCGCGGGATCGCGGCGCGGCCCACGGGGCGGACGGCGGCCGCCCTCGGGCTTCGGACGCGGCTTTGGCCGGCCCCGGAATTGCCAGTTGGGCGCATCCTCGGCCGCATCGGGCACAGGACGGAAGCCCGCCTGCCGCATGAGATCCAGGAACGCCGCCTCGGACAGGCCGATGGAGACGATGGTGGGGTCCGCCGCCGTATAGGGCTTGCCCGCCGCGATCGCCTCATGCGCGCCGCGCGCCAGACGCTCGGCCATGTCGATGCGCAGCAGGCTGTTGTCGAGCTTGCGGAAGCCGGCGATGCGCGCGCCCAGCTCGTCGACCGGCAGCGTGCCATCCTCGCCTGGGCCGATCAGCACGATGCCCGCCTGCGGCAGCGCCACCAGCGGCTTGCCGCGCTTGAGCGCCAGCAGCACCATGCGCCACTGCGCGGCGCCGGGCTTCATGAGGCCGGGATGGTAGAGGTCCATGACGCCGATCACCACGCCCGCCTTGCGCAGATGGGCGCGATCCTCCTTGGCGACCTGCGAGAGCGCCTCGTCCAGCGCATTGCGCGGCATGATGCCGCCCGCATCCGCGAGCTGCGCGAGCACGGCGCGCACACCGGCCGGCATCTCGGGCTCCTGCGAGCCCTGATCCATGCGGATGAGCGCCGGGACATGCCGCTCAAGCTGCCCCTTCACCCAGACGCCGAGCCGCTCGGAAATCCCCTGCTGAATCTCCGGCGCGAGTGCGGAAAGGCCGGAATCGAGGACAATGTCCGGCGCGAGCAGCCGCTGGCCGCCCTTGAGCGTCGCAACCGCATGTCCGTTCCAGACGATCTGTGCCTCGCCTTCCGGCGGGCTGGCCAGAGCGAACGCCTTGTCGTCCACTGCCAGCAGTGCCTGAGCCATCTCGTTCAAATGTGCACCCAGTCTCCGTTCGGCTGCGGCGAGGAGCATCCGCTTCTCGCCGGCCCTTGCTGTGGGATCGACGGCGAAGCGGAATCCCCGCATCGTACCGATCCTGTGTCCGTCCACTGTTACCGCGCCCGCGGCGTCCACGTCCACAGGCAAAAGCGCATTGTCGCGACCGCCCCCACGCAGCAGCACCGATGTGCGCGCATCCACGAAACGCTGGCGCAACGCGCCGTGCAGCGCATCGGAGAGCTTTTCCTCAAGGGCGCGGGCGCGCGCGGCCATCTCCGCCGGGTGGCGCAGCCAGTCGTCGCGCTGGGCGACATAGGCCCAGATGCGCACCGCCGCGATGCGCCCCGCCAGATCGTCGACATCGCCCTGCACATTGTCGAGCCGGGCGAGCTGGCCGGCGAAGAAATCCTGCGGGATGTGGCCATGGCCCTGCGAGAGATAGGTCCACAGGCGATGCACGACGCGGGCATGATGCTCGAGGCCGAGCTTCTGGAAATCCGGCACCGAGCAGGCCGCCCAGAGCCGCGAAACCTGCGCCCGGCCCTGCGCGCGATCCGCCACGTCGGGCATGTCCGCGAGCGCGCGGAGCACGGCGAGGTCGACGGCCTCCGGCGCGGCGCGCAGCCCCTCGAGCGCCGGCCGACGCTCCAGCGCGGCGATGAGCGCGCCGATGCTCTCCATCGGCAGATCGGCCTCGCGCCAGAAAATCTGCTGCACCGGATCGAAGCGATGCTCCTCGATCCGCTCGACTTCCTCGGCGGTGAAGGCGGGCGCCGCGTCGGGCGAGCCAAGGTCGCCGAACGTCCCGTCCTTCTGGTGACGGCCGGCGCGCCCGGCGATCTGCGCCATTTCCGCCACGGTCAGGCGGCGCGTGCGATGCCCGTCGAACTTGCGCAGCGAGGCGAAGGCGACATGATCGACATTGAGATTGAGGCCCATGCCGATAGCATCGGTGGCGACGAGATAGTCGACCTCGCCCGCCTCGAACATGGCGACCTGGGCATTGCGCGTGGCGGGCGAGAGCGCGCCCATCACCACCGCCGCGCCGCCCCGGAAGCGGCGCAGCATCTCCGCCACGCGATAGACTTCTTCCGCCGAGAAGGCGACCACGGCCGAGCGGCGCGGCAGGCGCGAGAGCTTACGCGTGCCGGCATAGCGCAGAGTGGAGAAGCGCGGGCGCGAGATGATCTCGGCGCCGGGCAACAGGCTCTTCACCAGCGGCGCCATGCTGGCCGAGCCGAGCAGCATCGTCTCCTCGCGACCGCGCGCATGGAGCATGCGATCGGTGAAGATGTGCCCGCGCTCGGGATCGGCGGCGAGCTGGATCTCGTCGAGCGCGACGAAGGCGAAATCCTTGAGCGATCCGATACCGCCACGGCTCGGCATGGCCTCGGCGGTGGAGAGGACATAGCGCGCATTGGGCGGCAATATGCGCTCCTCGCCAGTCAGCAGCGCGACCTGATCGGCACCCTTGATGCGGCAGACGCGGTCATAGACCTCCCGCGCGAGCAGGCGCAGCGGGAAGCCCATGAGCCCGCTCGAATGGCCGCACATCCGCTCGATGGCGAGATGGGTCTTGCCGGTGTTGGTTGGCCCTAGCACGGCCATATGGGCCGAACGGGCAAAGCTCGCCATGACCTGTCCCACATGGGGGAGAAGCCGTGGCAGGGCAAGAGCTTCCTCGGGCGCCGGACCCGCGTTCCCGCCGGCCCGCCCCGCCCGCCGATAAGGAGCCACAGTTCGCCGCAGCGCGGACTCCGCTGAACGGGTCTTCATTTGACATTAACCGCATCGCTTCACACACGCTTGCGGCCAGGACCGGCTTTTGCTGAACGACCGGCCGCACCAGATGACAGGCCCGCAAGGCCTCGGGGGATCGGTATTTTTCGCGGTGTTCCAGAAGATTGACTTCAATCCGGGCCAGGGGAGCGCCGCCGCCACGCTGAGGCTGAACAGCCCGGCGCGCGCCATTGCCCAGATGCGCGAGAGCGACTGGCGCGAGCGCGTCGAAGCCTGGGCCCACCGCGTCGACCTCGCGCCCGATCTGGGCCGCAACATCGGCAGCCGCAGCTGGTGGCGGGGCCTCTTCACCTGCCTTTCGCTCTGCGCCTGCACCGTGGCGCTCTCGCCGGGCATGCGCGCGGTGCCGGGCACGGTGCCCGCCCCCATGAAGGAGGCGCAGTTCGACCAGTATCGCGCGCAGATGGTGAATGCGCTCGCGCTCGGCGGCGACAGCGGCCTGCGCATGGGGCCGACCGACGCCGTCTCGCCGCTTGCCGAGACACCCGAACGCCCCCGCATCGAGCTGGACGCGGCGCTGGGCACGGGCGACAGCTTCGCCCACAGCCTCTCGCGCTCGGGCGTCAGCGCGGCCGACACCCGGGCCGTGCTCGCGCTCATCGGACAGGCCGTTTCCCCCGAATCGATCGCGGCGGGAACGCGCGTGCGCATGGTGCTCGGCCGCCGCGCCAACCGCAACGTGCCACGCCCGCTCGACAAGCTCGCGGTGCGCGCGCGGCTGGAACTGGCGCTGGAGATCAATCGGGTCGACGGCGCGCTCACCCTGACGCGCATCCCCATCGCCGTCGACGATACGCCTCTGCGCATTCGCGGCCGGGTGGGTGGCGGCCTCTATCGCGCCGCGCGGGCGGCAGGCGCCGATCCGGCCACCATCCAGGCCTATCTCAAGACACTCTCGAGCCAGGTCAACATCGGCTCGGGCATCCGGGCGGACGACGAGTTCGACATGATCGTGGCGCACCGGCGGGCCGCGACCGGCGAGACCGAAACGGGCGCACTGCTCTATGCCGGCCTCGTCCGCAGCGGCCGCAAGGACATCGACATGCTGCGCTGGCGGCAGGACGGCCGCGACCAGTGGTTCGAGGCCTCGGGCGTGGGCGAGCGGCGCGGTACGCTGGCCGCCCCCGTCTCCGGCGCGCGCGTCAGCTCCAATTATGGCCGGCGCGCCCATCCGATCCTGGGCTATCTGCGCATGCACAGCGGCATCGACTTCGCGGCGCCCACCGGCACGCCCATCCGCGCCGTGACGGACGGCACAGTCTCTTTCTCCGGCTGGCATGGCGGCCACGGCAATTATGTGAAGCTCAGCCATGCGGACAATATCGGCACCGGCTACGGCCACATGAGCAAGATCGCCGTGCGCAAGGGCCAGAAGGTCACGCGCGGACAAGTGATCGGCTATGTCGGCTCGACCGGCCTCTCGACCGGACCCCATCTCCATTACGAGCTGTTCCGTGGCGGCAAGGCCGTGGACCCCAATTCGGTGAAGTTCACGCAGGTCGCCCAGCTGAGCGGCAAGGCGCTGGCCGAGTTCAGGTCGCGGCTCAACCAGCTCAAGCGCCTGCCCGCCGGCCTGCGGGCCGCGCCGGCACCGGCCGCGGCCGAGACTGCGGAGACGGCAGTCGTTGCGGCAGGCGGCGGCAGCGCACGCGCACGGTGACGCCCGTCCGCCGCGCGCGGTGGAGGCAGGCAATTCGCCGATCGGTTCGATCCATGCGATGATGTGTTACAAAATCTCATTGCATCCCGGTCTTTGATCGGTATGTTATATCATCATGAAAATGCCTCTCCCTGCCGCGCTGCGGACCGGCGCCGCGCGCCTCGCCCTCGTTTCGACGCTCTGCTTCCCCGCCCTGCCCGCCCTGGCCCAGCCTGCGGACAGGACGACGCACGACCACCCCGACGATATCGTGGTGACCGCGCTCATTCCGCGCAGCCATGTGGACGTGCTGGCGGGCACGAGCATATTGCACGGCGACGCGCTGGACCGCGCGCTGCGATCCAGCCTGGGCGAGACGCTGGCGCGCCAGCCGGGCGTCACGGCCACATCCTTCGGCCCCAATGCCTCGCGCCCGATATTGCGCGGCTTCTCCGGTGATCGCATTCGCCTGCTGACGGACGGTATCGGCAGCTTCGACGTTTCCGCCACCTCCGTCGACCATGCCGTCGCGATCAATCCCATGCTCGCCGATCGCATCGAAGTGCTGCACGGGCCAGCCGCCCTGCTCTACGGATCCTCGGCAGTGGGCGGCGTCGTCAATGTGATCGACAGTCGCATCCCGACACGCCGGCCGGACGGCGGCATCGCGGCCGAACTGAGCGGCACCTATGGCAGCGCGGCGCAGGAACGCAGCGTTTCGGGCCGGGTCGACGCGGCGCTGGGCGGCGGCTTCGTCGCCCATGTCGACGGCAGCTACAGCAAGAGCGCGGACCTGCGCACCGGCGGCGCGATCCTGACCCGCGCCTTGCGGGCGGAGGCGGCGGAGAGCGAGGAAGGGGAAATCCGCGAGGTCGCGGACCTGCGCGGCGACCTGCCCAACAGCGCGGCGGAAAGCTGGACCTATGCCGGCGCGCTGGCCTGGCTCGACGGCAAGGGCGCATCGATCGGCGCATCCATCGCGCAGATGCACAATTTCTATGGCGTGCCCGTCCGCTATGCGCTCGAAGCCGGCGAGGAGGCCGAGGCACCGCGCATCCGCATGGACCAGACCCGCACCGATCTGCGCGCGGTGCTGCCCCTCCAGAGCGGGCTCCTCGACGAGATCAAGCTGCGCGCGGGCTGGGCCGACTATCGCCACGACGAGCTGGAAGAGGATGGCGCGATCGGCACGACATTCCGCGCGGAAGGCGTGGAGGGGCGGATCGAGGCCATCCAGCGCCGCCGGGGCGGCTGGGACGGTGCCTTCGGCGCGCAGATGGTGCTCAAGAAAAGCACGATCGAGGGTGAGGAGAAGTTCCAGCCCGACGCCAGGGCGAACAGCTTCGGCCTGTTCACGCTGCAATCGCTCGACCTGGGCGATACACGCATCGAGGGCGGCGCGCGCTTCGAACATGCCGAACTCTCCGCCGCGGCCGACGCCCAGCTCGGCAATGGCGACATGAAGCGGACCTTCGATACATTCTCGGGCTCGATCGGCGCCAATCATGCCCTCGCGCCGGACTGGCGCCTCGGCCTCAACCTCTCGCTCTCACAGAGGGCGCCGACAGTCGATGAACTCTTCTCGCGCGGCAACCATGCCGGCACACAGGCCTTCGAACTGGGCAATCCGAACTTCGGCACGGAGCGCGGCTGGGGGCTAGAAGCGCTGCTGCACGGCAATGGCCGCGACTATCATGTCAGCCTCTCGGCCTTCTACAACCGCTTCTCCGGCTTCATCTACGACCATCAGGTGGCGGATGCGGACTGCATGGCGGCCAATGGCGGAGAAGAGCTGGAGTTTCCCTGCTTCCGCTTCGACCAGGCCGGCGCGCGCTATTATGGGTTCGAGGCGGAAGGCGAGGTCACGCTGGCCCGCATCGGCGCCGCGCAGATCAAGGCGGACGCCATGATGGACTATACCAGGGCGACGATCATCGGCGGCGATGCAGTGCCCCGCATTCCGCCGCTGCGCATTCTGGGCGGCCTGGCGGTAGAGACGGAGAGGCTGACGGGACGAGTCGAGATCGAGCATGATTTCGCGCAGCGGCGCGTGAGCGAAAACGAGACGCCGACGGATGCCTTCACGCTCGTCAATGCCTCGCTGAGCTGGCAGCCGCTGACCGGCCGCCCCGACATGCGCCTGCAACTCTCCGCGAACAATCTGTTCGACGTGGTGGCGCGGCGGCATGCGAGCGTCCTCAAGGACTATGCACCGCTCGCGGGACGCGACCTGCGCGTGACGCTGCGCATGGCGATCTAGCGCATGTCTCGATTAGATTGAATCGCGACATGCTCTATTTTCTTTTGTTTTCCGCATTTTCGTGAGTCGCCAGATGAAGCCATCTGACTTGAAAATGCTCTAGGCGCGATCCTCAAATCCGGCCATGTCCACCGACGGTTCGGAAAGCGGACGACCAGAGAATTCGGAGCCTGGCGCACGGCACGTAAATCGCACCAGGCTCCAGACGTTCTGCCGGAGCTGCGGCGGCGCCGCGAACCAATCGCGTCGCGCGAAAGATTACCAGAAGTTCGCGCCGGCGCCCCGCGCCATGCGGATCTGCGCCAGACCATAGACCAGCGCGTCAAAGCCGAAACCGGCGAGCAGCAGCACGATGCGGCGCGGCGAACGCAGCACATCCCGGTTGCGCAGCCGCGACAGGCGCTTGACGAGATAATGGAAGGGCACCCAGCCATCGGGCAGGCGCGGCAACCGCCGGCGCAGCATGTCGGGCAGCCAGCGCTCGTCGCGCGCCGCCTCTTCCATCAGCGCCGCGCGGCGCTCGACCGGCTCTTCTTCCATGCGCCGGAAAATATGCGTGTTGATCGCACCGCCGATGACGATGCGCGTCTGGTGACGGATGAGCGCGGAGAGACGGCTCTCGGACGCATAGACATGCCAGGCGCCATCGTCGGCGTCGATGCGGGCAAGATCCTCGGGGCGGCGGAATATGTCCGTGAGGATCATCGCCCGGATGAAACCATCCTCAACCGGCAGGCCGACCGGCAGCCAGATCGTGCGGATCGCCGCAGCGCGGGCAATGTAGAGCTGGCCGCAAATAGCATGTTTCCAGTCGTCGAGGCCGCCCGCGCTCGCCGAGATCAGCTTCTCCGTCGCCGACAGCGGCACGGCGCTGCGCTCCAGATTCTTCACCGGCCGGCTCGGCGAGGCGACCAGCTCCTTGCGCGCGGCAATGAAGCGCAGCATCCGCGCCAGCGTCTCGCGATCGGGCAGGGCGATGTCCGCATCGCAGAAGAGAAGATAGTCGGCTTGCGGGCGCGAGAGATCGTGAACGAAGCGGTTCCATGTCCGCGACTTGCCGCCCTGCGCCAGATCGGCGACCTCGAGGCCCGGACGGTCATGCCGGGAAAAGACAGTGCGCGCGATCTCGGCCGTCGCGTCCGAACAGCCATTGGCGAGGACCAGGACGCGCAGATCAAGGCCGCTATCCGAGAAGACCGTCTGCGCGAGGAAATCCTCAAGCATTGTCGCGATCCCACCGGCTTCATTATGCGCAAAGATGCCGATGTCGACCGTGGTCATGAATTTCCCTGGGCGCGTTCCTGAGGAGTGCAGTCGTTACACAGGAACGCGCCGCAGGGGAAGGTCAAGCGAGGTCAGCGACCGATCGACGCCATGAAGAGCGTGACCGCGCGCGACTTGGGCGTCGCCAGCGGCGACTGGCCGAGGTAATCGAGGATCGACCACGCGCCGGTGCCTCCGGGCGGCCCGATATCGGACAGCAGCGTGATCTGGTCCCCGATCTCGTTGTTCCAGCGCTGCAGATAATAAGTGTAGAGCTGACCCATGCGCGGGTCGGACTGCACCTTTTTCTGCATCTCCACGGTGCCGCCAGTCACATGCTGCCCGCCCTCATAGGGGACGTAACGCAGCTTATACTGATCGGCGATCGTCTTATAGGCCCGCGCATTCGTGAAGCTGGTGTCGAGCGAGGCTCTCAGGTCCGCGAAGAACGGGGCAAGGTCCGTCGGATTCGCGTAGCTGTTGAGGTCCAGACCGAAATAGGGCGCCGAGGAAATGGCGTCGATCCTGGTCGCGGTATCGCCATATTGCAGAATCTGCTTGATGGGCCAGGAATTGGCATTCTGGCTCGCCGCGACGCGCACGATCCGAGAGGTCTGCCCGGCGAACACATCCGTCCAGATGTCCATCTGCTCAACCATCTTCTGGGCATAGCGACGGAACATGCCCTGGGACGCATCGGACGAGAGATTTCGCGCAATGCCTTCCTGATAGGCCTGCTTGGTCACGGGGAAAGCCCAGTTCCAGACCTCGTTCGACGTCTCGACATAGGCGACGAGCCCCGGCTTGAGCCGGTCGCGCACCATCTCGGCAAATTTGCGGACATAGTCCTCGTCCGCGTTCCAGGGCATGCAGAACCACGGATCGACACCCGTCCGATTGGCAAGCTCGATCATATGTTCGATGGCATAACCATCGGCATTGCCGAAAATCTGCCCCATGGCGGGTGTGGTACGCTTGGCCCAGGTGACCGGCTCGTTGCCGTTGGTGCGCTGCCAATCCATGAAGCGGACCGAGTGGTAGCGCTTCACATTGTCGAGATAGAGCGGATCGAACAACGCCTCGGGGTCCGCGCCGGCCTCGCGGCAGTCGAAATTCCGCGTGGGATTGGCCGGATCGACGGTCTTGAGATAGACGGAGATCCAGCCATTGTTCGACCCGACGCTGCGATGGGTGTAGCGCGCCGAGCTGGCCGTCTTGCGGAAATTGAGGACGGCGGCACTGTCGTAGACGAAGGTCATGTCGCCACTGCCGTCCCAGCGGCAAACCACGTCAACGCTCCTGCCGGCGAACGTCGCGGGCGGGCGCAGGATGACCCGATAGATATTGTCGCCGGGCAGCTTCTTGATGATATTCCGATTCGCGTCAAAATAGCTCTCGGTCGAACCGCCGCCGCTGGGCTCGACGCGCCAGCCATTGTCGGCGGCCAGATTCATGAAGATCCGGTTCGTCGACCAATAAGAGGCAGCGTTCAGATTCTGGCCGACCTTGGTCGGCTTGATGGCCGCGGGTGCCGGCGCCGTGTTCGATGTCGTCGCACCGACCGACGTCGGCAGGCCGGAAGACGGGCCGATCGTCACGGCGCCAGCAAGCGCCAGCGGCCGAACGAGCCATTTTGCGACGAGAGAGTCGGGCATTGCGAGTGTGGCATATACTAATGAGAATGTTGCGGCCAGAGTGGCCGACGAACCGGCTATAGCAAACGCCGCCCCGCAAAACCCCCAGACGGGCCTTGCAGGCGAGCGTCTTTTGACGCGACTCTTCTTCATCTATTTTGGCTCCCGATTATGTGTGGGCATGGGTAAATGCCCGGTCCGATGCGGGAACAAAGCTAAGGGAAACGGGCCAAACAATGCCTACCAGGCGTGGTTAATGCCGCCTTAAGACATGCCTGAGTGACTGCGATCCGGAGCCCTGCGCAGGCAGAAGCAGATCGTCCTGCCCTGGCTTCATCCGCCGCGAGCCCTGCGGCCCGCGACGGCCGTCGCCATAGTTCCGGCCTTGATGCCGCATGGAAGGAAAACACGGTAGGCAGGCTCTACAAGGGCGCATCCGCGCGACAACCGCAGTTCGCCGAGTCGTATCAGTAGAGGGCCGACATGAAGAGATGCGGTCCGGCTCGGATGACGCCGGGCAGGCGCGGACCAAGCCGTCATTGCGGAAGGAGAGCGAGGCGCCCTTGGAGGCGGGGGGGGGGGGCGGAATCAGGCCGTGGCGGACAGCCTCGTCGACACCGTCTCGCGATCGACCGGTTCGGCCGCAGGAAGCTGCATGACCCTGCGGCTCCGGGCAAGACCGATCAGCGCACCGGCGCAGAGCCAGGTCAGCGGACCCAGGGACGAATTGGGGATGAGATCGAGCAGCGTGCTCAGCAACATCGCGGCGAGCGCTACCGTGGCCGGCGAGATGTTGCGCCGGCGGACGCGATACATCGCGGCGAAGGGATAGGAAAGAAGCCCGAAGAGCGACAGATAGCCCAGCCAGCCATATTGGCCCAAAGTGATGATCCAGGTCCCGTCCGTGATCGAGATGTCCTTGGTCCCGCCCCATTCCTGAACGACGAAGATCCGATTTCGGGCAAAGCCGCCCCAGCCGAAATAGGGACGCTCATTGGCCCGATCCAGCAACATCTCCTCATTACGGAGCCGAAATCCGAACGAGCCTGCGCGGTCCTCCGAGAAGGACGCCACCGCAGCCTGCATCCGCTCATAGGGCACGAGATGGCCGCCGCGCAGCATCGGATAGGTCACCACCATCGCCGCAATGAGGAAGGCGACGACAAGGAACCGCCGGGGTGGCAGGAGCAGCATGAGAAGACCCAGCAGGGAGGTCAGGATGAAGGCGCCAAGCGACTTGTTGAGGACCAGCACGGCAAGCAGGTAGATGGCGCACAGAAGCGCCGGCACGCCCAGGACAGAGCGCTTCTCCCGCCAGCAACCCAACGCGGCGAGGATCGCAAGGCCAAGGAAAGCCGAAACCAGCAGGCCATGGCCCAGGAAAACCATGGCGCGGAAACCGCCGCCGCGCATCTGCTGACTATAGGACCAGCCTTCATCGACCTGGAATATCCTGGCCAGGAGAAACGGCCCCTTGACCACTTCGGCCAGGATCGGCAGCGAATAAGCGAGCGCCGCCACCACGAAGATGACGAGCATCTCCCGATGCGCCTTGTCGTCACGCAGCAGGCCGATGCCGAGAATGAACGGCAGCAGCAGCAGCAAGTGCCCCGCACCCATCGACAGCGCGGTGTAGAAGCTCATGGGCGGCAGATAGATGGAGCCGATGACGATCGGATCGAAATTGGTGATCGCGGTCAGGATCGGACCCAGCACATAGA
>CBIMKI010000013.1:0-22884 GCA_966244395.1 uncultured Sphingobium sp.
ATGAACCGGGGCGTGGAGATCGTCAGCCAGATTGCCGACGATCCGACGCGCTCCGCGATCACCGAGCAGGTCGAGATGGGCGTCGCCGTGCGCATGGCCTGCCTCGACATTTTGACGCGCAGCGCGCGGGGAGTGCCGGGATGGGCCTGACAGCAATCGTCAACGGGTGGCTCTGCGACCCCGATTATCCGGCGCTGACGCCCGGCACCCTGCTCGTGGAAGGCGATCGCATCGCCGCGCTGGGCCAGCTCAACTTTCCGGCCGGCACGCATGTGATCGACGCCAGCGGCATGATCGTCGCGCCTGGCATCATCGATCTCGGCGTCTTCAAGACAGACAAGCCCGCCTTTCATTTCTCCGGCATCACGCGCGCAGGTCTCATGCCCGATCAGTCGCCGGTGCTCGACAATCCGGGCCTCGTCCAGCACGCCGCGCGCGCCGGCAAGCCCGATTTCTGGGTGCACCCGCTCGGCGCCGCCACCCGAGGCCTGGAAGGCCGCGAACTGGCCGAGATGGGCATGATGAAGGACGCCGGCGCCCGTGCGATCGCCACGGGGCGCCAGTGGATCGCCGATTCCGGCGTCATGCTGCGCGTCCTGCGCTATGCCGCCGCGCTCGATCTCACCGTCGTCGCCCATGCCGAGGATGCAGGCCTTGCCGGCCATGCCGTCGCCACCGATGGCGAGACGGCCTCGCGTCTGGGCCTGCCCAGCGCGCCCGCTTGCGCCGAAGCCATTGCTATCGCCCGCGACATCGCGCTCGCCCGCGTCGCCGGCGCGCGCCTCCATTTCCGCCTCGTCTCCACGAAGGCCGGCTTCGATCTCATTCGTGCCGCCAAGGCCGAAAAGCTGCCGGTGACCTGCGGCACAAGTCCCGCCTATCTCTTCCTCAACGATAGCGCGATCAGCGATTTCCGTACTTTCGCGCGCCTCTCGCCGCCGCTGCGCAGCGAGGAGGATCGGCTCGCGACCATCGCCGCCGTGGCGGACGGCACCGTCGACGTGCTCTGCTCGGGGCATGATCCGCGCGGCCCGGAGGATAAGCGCCTTCCCTTCGAGGATGCTTCGCCGGGCATGGCCGGTGCCGAGACGCTCCTGCCGCTCGCCCTCAATCTGGTGCGCGAGGGGCATATCGGCGAGAATCGGATGATGGCCCTGCTCGCCGCCAATCCCGCGCGGCTTCTGGGCATCGAGGCTGGGCGGCTCGAGCCCGGCTTTCCTGCCGACATCATCCTTATCGACAGGGACGCGCCCTGGATCGTCGATTCAGGCAAGATGGCGGCGGCGGCTGGCAACACCGCCTTCGACAAGCTGCCCGTGCAGGGCCGCTCGCGCATGATTATGAAAGGCGGCGTGATCCGCTAAGCGCCGCGTCGCAAGTCAGCTTGCAGCGCGCACCCTGCCCGATCCACGCTCAGCGCTCGCCTGCTGGTTCGTGCCGAGCGCTTGTGCCCTCGCCTGGCGCGTCGCGCCGCTGTCATCAAGACGCACGAAGCAATCCTGACCGGCCGACTTCAACGTAGCGCAGGCGCCCGCGGCCGCGCCACGATCCTCGAAGCCGCGAATGGCCAGCCGATGGAAGGTCCGTCCATTGTGCTGGAAGACGCTGTGCACGGCCCGATAATAGCGCAGAGCTTCCTGGCCGGTCGTAATGTCCTGCCACTTGGCGCGCGCGATAAGATCGCTGTTGAAGGCGCCGAGCTGCACCACCCAGTCGCTCGCCTTGGCATCCGTGGCCGGTGCGCCGAGGCCGCTGGTCCAGCTCGTCGGGTTGGTCTGGGCCTGCGCCGGCCCGGCCGGCTGGCGGAAGGCGGCGTTCAGAGCTTGCGCGCTCGGCGCCGGCAGGACCGCCGGCTTGGCGGCGACCGGCGCATGATTGAACGCAGCTTCAAGCACCGCCGGTGCCACAGCGGCCTCACGTTGCGTCATCGATGCGGCGACGGCCCCTTGCGGAACATTCTGGACACTGCTGGAGGCCGCGGGAAGATTGGCCATCGCCACCGCCAGCGCATCGCGATTGAAGCCCTGCGGCGGCGAAGTCTCGGCGAAGGCAGCGGAGGCTGGCACGTCCACGGCCTTCACGGCTTCGGCCGGCACAGTCGTCTCGGCGGCCGCAGCCTGCGCAGGCTGCGTATCGCCTCGCGGCGTCAAATTGAGCGCCAGTTGCACCGGAAGCCCGGCGTCGTCATGACGCGGCGTCGCGCCGATCATCGCGACAACGCGCTCGGACGGCGTCCCCTGCGCGAAAGCGCGCCCCCATTCGCCGATCCGCTGCTCGGCATCACGCGCCGAGAGATCCTGCCCCGCGATCAGGCGGGCCTGTCCCCACGCGCCTGCCATAGCCAACGCATAAGCGAGATTCTGGCGCGTCTTGGCGTTCGCATCCGGAGCACGCGTGGCTTCGACCAGCGCCCGCACGCCCTCGCGCGGATCGCCCGCCATCGCCATGGCAAGTCCGTAGTCGCCCGCCGGCAGATCCGCAATATGGCTGCCGAGCAGGCCTCGGGCGCCCTCGAGATTGCCGAGACCCGCTTCGGCCAGTGCGAGGCTGACAATGGTGCGCGGATCGCGGTTGCCCAGTGTCATTGCGTCGCTGAACGCCGTGCGGGCCGAAAGATAGCGCCCATTCGCCAGATAGGCCCGGCCGAGCATGGCACGTGCATTGTCATCGTGCGGATCGGTGGCTACCAGCTGTTCGGATGCCGCCAGCGCACCGGAGACATCCTTGTCAGCCAGCATGCGCTCGATCCTGGGCATCAGGCTGTGCGCATCACCGGCCGTCAGCTTGGGCCGAACCTGCCCATCGGTGCTGCAGCCGACCATCAGCGAGCCGAGCACGACAGCGGAAGCTGTCATCATGGAAAGGGTGCGGTTGTTCTTCATGGGTCTGGTCCCCCGGTGAACGAGCGCCGCCTGGGCGACGCCTAACGACTAGCGCCCGCCGCCCTGACCTGCCCCGCAAGGTCCTCGACCTTGTCATGGCTGGCGAGCAGCGCGTCGAGCGCTTCGATGAGCAATTGCTGGGAAGAGCGGTGCGTCAGCGCGCTCAGGAGTCGCAGGCGCAGATGCCGCTCGGCATCGATACGCAGTGTGAAGGCCGCCTTGCGGCTCAGGCTGGGATCGATACGCGGTGCGGCCCTCTTGCGTGCGGCGGGTCGCACGGCCCTGGGCTGGGCCGTGAGCTGCGGCGCCGTGGCCGTGATGCGCTGCGCGATCTCTTCGAGATGGCGCGTGAGCGGCGAGAGCGCGCCATGCTCCTCTTCGGGCGTCTCGTCATAACCATATTCTTCCACGACATTCATGTCCGGCGAGATCATCGCACTCAGCGACGTCGCGGGTGGAAGCGGCTCCTGGTCATCGCCAATGTCGTTCCAGCCCAGGTCGTCGCTGGGCGTCAGCGGCACATGCAGATGCGAGATCGCCTGGCGGCGCATGGCCGGGCGCGCGTCGCCACGGCGGGCGAGGAGGTTCGAGGAGAGAGAAGCGGCGGGGCGAATGTCAGCCATGATGCGTCCGTTCTTTTCTTAGCTCGCGATCCGACGACCGAAGCCGCCCGAGGAAACCTGGCGCGGAGCGGCCGCCGGATGGCCCGGCGAGAAGACGGTGCGGCGGAAGTTCCGCTCCAGACGGTCGGCAATATAGCTCCAGAGCTGCTCGACTTCCTTGGCTGACTTGCCTTGAGGCTCGAAGTCCATGACGGTGCGCCCATCAATCATCGAGGAGGCATAATCGGTGCGGTGATGGATGGTGACCGGCGCCACCGTGCCATGCTGCGAGAGCGCAATGGCCGCCTCGGAGGTGATGCGGGCACGCGGGGTAGCGGCGTTCACCACGAAAATCAGCGGCTTCCCGGCGCGTTCACACAGGTCCACCGTGGCGCCCACGGCCCGCAGGTCATGCGGGCTGGGCCGGGTCGGGACGACGATCAGCTCAGCGACGCTGATGACGCTCTGGATCGCCATGGTGATGGCCGGCGGCGTGTCGATGACGGCCAGCTTGAAACCCTGCTGGCGCAATTGCTCCAGGTCGCTCGCGAGGCGCGCGACGGTCGTCTGGGCGAAGGCGGGATATTCATCCTCGCGCTCATTCCACCAGTCGGCGAGCGAGCCCTGCGGATCGATATCGATGAGGACGACAGGCCCACCGCCGGCTCTCTGCGCCTGTACGGCGAGATGCCCGGAGAGCGTGGTTTTCCCTGAACCGCCCTTTTGCGACGCAAGTGCCAATATGCGCACGTATCTTCCCTTGTCGACTGCCCCAGCGACTTGGGAGAATCACATGCGCCGTCCTAAGATTTGGTTAAGCCAGCGGTTATTGCGGCAACGGCGTAGGCCACCGCACTGCCAGAAAAAGCCGAGCAAGCGCGGGCTATTCGACCACCCAATCCCGGCGCGGGATACCAAGGGCATGGAGGACGACGGACAGGTCCCCGCGATCGACCGATGCCGCCGCCGCCGCCCGCGTCCTGGGCTTTGCGTGATAGGCAATGCCGAGGCCGGCCGCCTGGATCATGGGGATATCATTTGCGCCGTCGCCGATCGCCAGCGTCTGAGCGGCATCCAGCCCCAGCTCAGCCGCCGCGCCCAACAGTTCGACGCGCTTGCGCTCCGCGTCGACGATCGGCGTCGCGACCGTGCCGGCCAGCCTGCCTTCCGCAATATGCAGCACATTCGCCACAACCCTGTCGAAGCCTATCTCTTCTGCGACCGGCTGCGCGAAGGGCACGAAGCCGCCCGAGACGAGGACCGTGCGCGCACCGCGTGCCTTGAGCGTGCACACGAGCGCCTTCGCGCCGGGCATCATCCGCACCCGCTCGGCGCGGCACTGATCGATTGCACCGGCGTCGAGCCCCGCCAGCAGCGCGACTCGCCCTGAGAGTGCCTGCGCGAAGTCAAGTTCACCGCGCATCGCCCGCTCGGTCACGGCGGCGATCTCTGCCTTGAGCCCGGCATAATCGGCCAGTTCGTCGATACACTCGACGGTAATCATCGTCGAATCCATGTCGGCCACGAATAACCCGCAGCGACGGCTGGCGACATTCAGTACGAACAGGTCGGCAGGCAGTTCGGCCGCTTCGATGGCCCCGCGCACCGCGGCGGCATCGCCAGCGAACGGCAGGTCCACCGCCTCGCCCTCGTCAATCCAGCGCGTCTCACCCGCTTCGACGCCCGCGGCCTTCAACGCGGCGGCAGCGATATCAACCACCCCCTGCCCAAGTCCGTCATGCGCGACTAAGGTCGCAACCATGTCCTTTTCGCCCGCCATGCCTGATACCGACTCCCGCAATGATCCATCCGGCCGTGCCCGGCCGCCGGTCGCGCTTATTGCCGGGCCGACCGCCAGCGGCAAGAGCGCAGTCGCACTCCGCCTCGCCGAAAATACGGGCGGCGTCATCGTCAATGCCGATGCGAGCCAGGTCTATGCCGATCTCGCCATCATCACCGCGCGGCCTGACGCCGTCGACCTCGCTCGCGCGCCGCATCGGCTCTTCGGACATGTCGACGGTGACGAGGCCTATTCGGCGGCGCGCTGGGCCCAGGAAGCGCGCGCGCAGATCGACGCGATCCACGCCGCCGGCCAGCTCCCCATCCTGACGGGCGGAACCGGCCTGTACCTCGACACTTTGCTTCACGGCATCGCGCCTGTACCGGATATCGCCCCGGCAATCCGAGCGGAAGTCCGCGCCATGCCGGTGAGAGCAACCTACGCAGCATTACAACGCGAGGATCCGGATGCGGCGGCCCGACTCAATGCCGGCGATACGGCGCGCGTGGCACGCGCACTCGAGGTCGTGCGCAGCACCGGACAGCCCCTGGGCTGGTGGCAGCAGCGCCGGGAAGGCGGCATTGCCGGCACCCTGGCGATCCATGCCGGCATCGTCATCCGTCCAAAGGACGAACTCGCAGCGCGGGCGCGGCAACGGCTGGACGCCATGCTCGCCGGCGGCGCCATCGAGGAAGTCGCGGCATTGGTCGCCCGCCGTTTGCCGACCGACCGGCCCGTCCTGCGCGCGCTCGGCGTCCGTGAGATCGCCGCCATGCTGGCTGGAAGCACCACGCTCGTCGAAGCGCGCGAGAGCATCCTCAAGCAGACGCTGGCCTATCAGAAGCGCCAGCTGACCTGGGCGCGAGGCCGCCAGGCAGGCTGGGCACGCGTCGAATGGGACTGCCTGCCCTCTCTGATGTCGCTCCCACCCCTCTGGGGCAGCCAATCTTGGCTTCCGGCGTAGCGAGCGTGAATGGCTGCATCCTGCTGCTTCACCACTTCAAGAACGCCTCATAATATTCCTAAAAATCACCCCCATAGAGAAATATTATTTCACACATTGGTATTGACATGACATATTCTAACAGATAAGGCCACTGACCTTGCCAGCGTGCATGCGATGACGCATGGCGCGGCGCAATCTGTTCCTCGGGAGTTTCTTGTGGCCGAAAAGAGCGGCGCGAACATTCTGGTCGACTGTCTGATCGACCTCGGCGTGGATACGGTGTTCGGCTATCCGGGCGGCGCGGTGCTGCCCATCTATGACACAATCTACGAGCACCCCAAGCTCAAGCACATTCTCGTGCGCCATGAGCAGGCCGCGGCCCATGCGGCCGAGGGCTATGCACGCTCGACCGGCAAGCCGGGCGTCGTGCTCGTCACCTCGGGACCCGGCGCCACCAATGCCATCACCGGCATTTGCGACGCACTCATGGACTCGATTCCCATGGTCGTCATCACCGGCCAGGTCGCGACGCATCTCATTGGCTCGGACGCCTTCCAGGAGGCGGACACGGTCGGTCTCACGCGCCACTGCACCAAGCATAATTATCTGGTGAAGCATCCCGCGGAGCTGGCGCGCGTGGTGCATGAGGCCTTTCACATCGCCACCTCCGGCCGCCCTGGCCCCGTCGTGATCGACATCCCCAAGGACGTGCAGGTCGCCACGGCCAGCGCGCAGCGGCCCGAGCAGGTTGCGCGCACGAACTATCGCCCGCCCGTCGAGCCGGATGCGGCAGCCATCTCGAAAGCCGTCGACCTTATTGTGAAAGCGAAGAGGCCGATCCTCTATACAGGCGGCGGCGTCATCAATTCTGGCCCCGACGCAAGTACCTCGCTGCGTAACCTGGCGGAGTTTCTTGGCTGCCCCGTCACCTCCACGCTAATGGGTCTTGGCGCTTTCCCTGCCTCCTCGCCTCAGTGGCTCGGCATGCTCGGCATGCACGGCACCTATGAGTCCAACCTGGCCATGAACAAGGCGGACCTCATCTTGTGCCTCGGCGCTCGGTTCGATGACCGTGTCACGGGCCGGCTCGATGCCTTCTCGCCACACAGCAAGAAGATCCATGTCGACATCGACCGCTCATCGATCAACAAGGTCGTGCCGGTCGAGGTGGGCGTTGTCGCCGATTGCGGCCGCGCGATCGAGGCGATCATGGCCGAACTGAACTCCCGAGGCTACCAGCGGCCGGATCTCTCGGACTGGTGGAGCCAGATCGAGGGATGGCGGGCGCGCAAAAGCCTCGACTATAAGGAGAGCGGAACCGAGATCATGCCGCAGCGCGCGATCGCGGAGCTGTTCAAGGCCACGCGCGGCAAGAATGTCATCATCACCACCGAGGTCGGTCAGCACCAGATGTGGGCGGCTCAGCATTTCCATTTCGACGCACCCAACAAGTGGCTGACGTCCGGGGGGCTGGGCACCATGGGTTATGGCTTTCCTGCGGCGATTGGCGCGCAGCTGGGCAATCCCGACGCGCTTGTGATCGACATTGCCGGCGACGCCTCGATCCAGATGAACATCCAGGAAATGGGGACCGCGAGCCAGTATATGCTGCCGGTCAAGATCTTCATCCTCAATAACGAATATATGGGCATGGTCCGCCAGTGGCAGGAACTCACCTATGAGAGCCGCTACTCGCACAGCTATTCCGACAGCCTGCCCGATTTCGTGAAGCTGGCCGAGGCCTATGGCTGGACTGGCATCCGTATCGAAGGGCTCCAGGAGTTGGAGGCCGGCATCGCGCAGATGATCGCGACCCCCGGCCCCGTGCTGGTGGATTGCCGCGTCGCCAAGCTCTCCAACTGTTTTCCGATGATCCCCAGCGGGGCCGCACACACCGACATGCTGCTCGAGCCGAGCCAGGTCTCGGGCACGATGGACGACGAGGCCAAGGCTCTGGTCTGATGAGCCGGTCGCTTCGCCTCCGTATCCATGTGAGTGAGCCGTTCGATTTCGAACGGGAGAATCCCAGTCCCGATCTTTTCGGGACGACAAGCGATCATATGGATGGCGAGACGGACGACTGGCTCGTCGAGTTGGAGGAAGGGTTCACCTTTCATGAGGAGAGTTACAGCGACCTGCTGCTCTCTCCCCGCTATGTCGGCGAGCGTCTCTCACGCGTGTTCGACAGCATTCTGGGCGTCCCCGTCCGGATCGCGCACCGCACCGAGGAGGGCTGGCATTTCGCCATGACCGGATTGATTTCCATTGCGCCGAACACTCCTGAAGCGGAGCAGGGCGACAAGGATCGAAAAGAGGATCTGATTTGATGCACATCCGCCAGGAAGAGAGCCAACGTCACGTCCTCTCTCTCACCGTCGACAATGAAGCGGGCATTCTCGCGCGCATCGCGGGTATGTTTTCCGCGCGTGGCTACAATATCGAGAGCCTGACCGTGGCGGACGTCACCGAGGACCACCGCATCAGCCGCATCACCATCGTCACCAACGGCCCGCCCCGCGTGATCGACCAGATCATCGCACAACTCGACCGGCTCGTGCCCGTCCATCAGGTCGTTGACCTCACCGAAACCGCGCCGTTCGTCGAGCGGGAGCTGGCGCTGGTCAAGGTGAGCGGCGTGGGCGAGACGCGCAGCGAGGCGTTGCGCCTTGCCGATGTGTTCCGCGCCAAGGTGGTCGATACGACCATTGAGAGCTTCATCTTCGAGATTACGGGGCCAACCAGCAAGATCGACAGCTTCGTCGACCTCATGCGCCAACTCGGCCTGGTCGAACTGGGCCGCACCGGCGTCGTCGGCATGCTGCGCGGAAACGCCTGAACCAAGATTTTCCATCCGTGGCCCTGGCGCAGCCGGGGTTTCGTACCGCATAGGGTCCCGGTTCGCCGGGACGACGATCTAGAAAAGGGAATGTTGAACAATGCGTGTTTATTATGATCGCGACGCTGACATCGGCCTCATCAAGGGCAAGAAGGTCGCCATTCTCGGCTATGGCAGCCAGGGCCATGCCCATGCGCAGAACCTGCGCGACAGCGGCGTCACCGAAGTCGCGATCGCACTGCGCCCCGGCTCGGGTAGCGCCAAGAAGGCGGAAGGCGCCGGCTTCAAGGTGCTGAGCAACGCCGATGCCGCCAAATGGGCGGACGTGCTCATGATCCTCGCCCCTGACGAGCATCAAGCGCAGATCTATGCCGACGACATCCACGCCAATCTGCGCCCCGGCGCAGCGCTGGCCTTTGCCCATGGTCTCAACGTCCATTTCGGGCTCATCGAGCCGCGCAACGACGTCGATGTCATCATGATCGCGCCCAAGGGCCCGGGACATACGGTGCGCGGCGAATATGTGAAGGGGGGCGGCGTCCCCTGCCTCATCGCCGTCCATCAGGACGCCAGCGGCAATGCGCATGACATCGCCCTCTCCTACGCGTCTGCCGTCGGCGGTGGCCGCTCGGGCGTCATCGAGACCAATTTCCGCGAAGAGTGCGAAACCGACCTGTTCGGCGAGCAGGCCGTGCTCTGCGGCGGCCTCACCCACCTCATCATGGCTGGCTTCGAAACGCTGGTGGAAGCGGGCTACGCGCCCGAAATGGCCTATTTCGAGTGCCTTCACGAGACCAAGCTGATCGTGGATCTCATGTATGAGGGCGGCATCGCCAACATGCGCTATTCCATCTCGAACACCGCTGAATATGGCGACTATCATACCGGGCCCCGCGTCATCACGAGCGAGACCAAGGCCGAGATGAAGCGTGTCCTGGAAGACATCCAGAAGGGCAAGTTCGTCCAGCGTTTCATGGTCGACAATCGCATGGGCAATCCTGAGATGAAGGCCGCCCGCAAGCTGCAGGCCGAGCATCCGATCGAGAAGACCGGCGCGCAACTCCGTGCGATGATGCCTTGGATCGGCGCCAACAAGTTGGTCGACAAAGACAAGAACTGAGCCATCCCCCGTTGGCGAGGCATGAAGGCGGCGACCATGGCGACACCATGGCCGCCGCCTTGCACTCTCATCGCACGGATGACACGGTTCACCGAATTTCGTGACGCGCTCGCCATAATGACGTCAGCAGAGATATGTGTCAGTCAAAGCCGGGGTGACATGGTCAACTAGCAGGCTATTGTTGCCCCCACGACTCGGACCAAGAAGTCGCGACCATCAGGAGATCAAGATGCGCCCCATTCATGCTGTCCTTCCCGCCCTGCTGATCGCCGGCATCGGCGGTGCGCTCGTTGCGCAGCCCGCCATGTCGCCCCCCGGCAAGGCCGATCCCGCGCTCGTCTCGGGCGGCACCTACAAGGCAGATGCCGGCCACACGCTCGTCATGTGGAGCGTCGACCATTTCGGCTTCTCGCCTTATTATGGCCTGTTCGGCGACATCAACGGGACGCTGACGCTGGACCCCAAGAATCCCGCCGCCGCCAAGGTGGACGTCACCATTCCAGTGTCGAAGGTAGTGACTGCCAGCGCCGGCCTCACCGCACATCTGCTCAAGCCCGCCGATGCGGGCAAGGCCGCCGACTTCTTCGGCGCCAATCCGGCCGACGCCCGCTTCGTCTCTACGAACGTCCGCGTGAATGGCCAGAACGCCACCATCACTGGCAATCTGACGCTCAACGGCCAGACCAAGCCCGTGACTCTGGAGGCTAAGTTCCATGGCGCCGGCAAGAGCCCGATGGGCGGCGCCGAGAATGTTGGCTTCACTGCGACCGGCTCGTTCAAGCGCAGCGAATTCGGCGTCGGCTTCGCCATTCCGATGGTGAGCGACGAAGTGAAGCTCAAGATTTCGGCCGCCTTCGTAAAGCAATAAGACGAGCCGTCGCTTTCAAGAATGAAGCCCCCGGAGAGCGATTCCCGGGGGCTTTCCTTTGCCTGTTTGCCGTCGTTTCAGTGCTGCTCAGCTCCGATTGAGCAGGCCCTTGGCCATGCTCTGCAAATCGTCGAGCACATTGCCGTCGCCGTCCTTGTCCAGCATCGCGGTGGCCTTACTCATCAGACCTTCGCCACCATTAGGCAGCATGTCCTTGAGCGTGTCGAGCGACAACCCATGATCCTGCGCAACGGCGCTCAGCGCTGCGAGCGGATCGGAACCGCCCGCTATCTTGCCCTTGATCCCTTCGACAAAGACCTGGACCTTGTCTGCCGGCAGGCCGATGCGCGCCGCCACATCATCGATATTGTCGAGAAGTCCGTCGAACATGCTCATAGGTCTTTCCTTTCGCAGGACAGGAAGAAGGCCGCCACCCTATCACGGGCGGCGGCCTTTCCCAAAGCCTGCGCAGTGCCGTAGTGGCCGCATGAGCGACTCAGGCAGCGGTGAGCATCACCTCGCGCACGGCGTCGTCCACATGGTCGACGAACTGCGCGAAATTGTCCGCGAACTGGCGAACCAGATTTGCCGCCGTCGCATCATAGGCCGCCTTGTCCGCCCAGGTTTCGCGCGGATCGAGAATAGCGCTGTCCACACCGGCAACCGCCACCGGGACCTCGAAGCCGAAATTAGGATCGGTGCGGAAGGTCGCATCGTTGAGGCTGCCGTCCAGCGCGGCGTTGAGCAGCGCGCGCGTCGCCTTGATCGGCATGCGCTTGCCCACGCCATATTTGCCGCCCGTCCAGCCGGTGTTGACCAGCCAGCAGGTGACGTTGCCTTTCGCGATCCGCTCCTTGAGCAAATTGCCGTAGACGCTCGGATGACGCGGCATGAAAGGGGCGCCGAAGCAGGTGGAAAAGGTTGCCGAAGGCTCCGTTACGCCGATCTCCGTGCCTGCAACGCGTGCAGTGTAACCGGAGAGGAAGTGATACATGGCCTGGTCCGGCGAGAGGCGCGAGATCGGCGGCAACACGCCATAAGCATCCGCGGTGAGGAAGATGATATTCTTCGGCACCGGACCCAGATTGTCCTTCGACGCATTGGGAATGAAGTCGATCGGATAGGAGCCGCGGCTGTTCTCGGCGAGGCTGTTGTCGTCGAAATCAAGCTCACGCGTCTCGGGGTCGATCACCACATTTTCCAATACCGTGCCGAAGCGTTTGGTGGTGGCGAAAATCTCCGGCTCGGCTTCGGCCGAGAGATTGATCATCTTGGCGTAGCAGCCGCCTTCGAAATTGAACACCGCCGTATCCGACCAGCCATGCTCGTCATCGCCGATGAGCGTGCGCGAGGCATCCGCGGAAAGCGTCGTCTTACCCGTGCCGGAGAGGCCGAAGAAGACCGCAGTGTCGCCATTGGGACCGATATTGGCCGAGCAATGCATCGGCATGATGCCCTTCGCCGGCAAAAGATAGTTGAGGATACCGAACACCGACTTCTTCATCTCGCCGGCATAGGCTGTGCCGCCGATGAGGATCAGCTTCTCGGAGAGATTGACTGCGATGATCGTGTCACTGCCTTCGCGGCCGCCATGACGGGCCGCGTCGGCCTTGAAGCTGGGCAGATCGATGATCGTATATTCGGGGACGAAATTGGCGAGTTCGCCGGGCTCCGGACGTACCAACAGCGTGCGGATGAAGAGGTTGTGCCAGGCCAGCTCGTTGATGACGCGCACCTTGACGCGATGTTCCGGCTGGGAGCCGCCATAAAGGTCCGCCACGTAGAGCGTCTCCTTCTGGCCCAGCGCCGCGAAAAAATCCGCCTTGAGCGCGGCGAAATGCGCAGGGTCCATGGCGCGGTTCACGTCGCCCCACCACACCGTGTCCTCGGTCTCGGCATCCCGCACGATGAACTTGTCCTTCGCGCTGCGACCGGTGTGCTTGCCTGTGGCGACCACGAGCGGTCCGTCCTTGGCCAGCAGGCCTTCGCCGTTACGCACCGCTTCCTCGACCAGCGGCGCCGTCAACAAATTCCATTTGATCTGAGCTGACGTTTCGATGCCCTGATCGCTCAGGACATAAGAAGAGTTAGCCTGCACGCTGTTCTCCCGACTGCAAGTTGGGCCAAGATGGCCTGTTCGTTTCAGATTTTTGCGGCATCTGTTCTGTCGCGCCGTCTCTCGGCGCATAAGGCCTCCCCGGCCCAGCGTCAAATCGGCTTACTATAGATATCGTCATTCGGCCTCCTTGCGGCTGTGCGCGGAGGCGCCCACGCGGCCAAGCGATGTTGCACGCCGCCGGGCCATGCGTTAGGCGGGACACTCGCCCAACCGCGAGAGATCCCCGCCAGGCCAATGACCGCCTCCATCGCCCTTGTCGACGATGACCGCAACATCCTCCAGTCGCTCAGCATTGCCCTGATCGCCGAAGGGTTCCAGACGCGGCTCTATTCGGACGGCAACAGTGCGCTCCGGGCACTGATCGACAATCCGCCCGATCTCGTCGTGTGTGACATCAAGATGCCGAACATGGACGGGATCGAACTGCTACGCCGCCTGCGCGAGACGAGCATGCTGCCTTTCATCTTTCTCACATCCAAGACCGACGAGGCGGACGAGGCGCTCGGGCTGACGATCGGAGCCGATGACTATATCGCCAAGCCCTTCTCGCAGCGCCTGCTCATCGCCCGCATCCGCGCCCTGCTGCGCCGCGCCGAGATCGGCCGCGAGCACGGGCCGCCAAGCGAGGAAGCGCAGGAGGTCATCACGCGCGGACGGCTCACTATGGACCCAGCGCGCCATCGCGTGACCTGGGGCGGACAAGACGTGACACTGACAGTCACCGAGTTCCTGATCCTGGAGGCGCTTGCCCAGCGTCCGGGCATCGTCAAGACGCGCAACCAGCTCATGGATGCGGCCTATCAGGACGACATCTATGTCGATGACCGCACCATCGACAGCCACATCAAGCGCCTGCGCCGCAAGTTCCGTGAAGTAGCGCCGGATTTCAACGCGATCGACACGCTCTATGGCGCCGGCTACCGATTCACCGAGGAGTGACTGGCGGCTCGCGGCCGGCGAATGGACGCCGCGCATCTCCGTCACGCGGCGCATTCTCGCCGTCAACATCTTCGCACTCGCTTTTCTGGCGGCCGGCTTCTTCTATCTCGACAGCTACCGTGCGCGACTCATCGACGGGCGTCTCGTCTCCACCGCGCGCGAAGCCGCGCTGATCGCGACTGCCATCGAAGCCGCGCCGCCCGCCGAGCGCATGGTATTGATGCTGCGCGAAGCGCGCATGTCGGGGCTGCGGCTGCGCATCTACGGCGCGGACGGGCATAAGGCGGCGGACACCTTCCTACTCGCCCCGCCAACTTATAAGCTGCGCGATCCCGACCGTGACCCTCTCTCCATCAAGCTAGCCCGCGTGCTAGACCGCATCGTCGAGACGATTGCCCTTGCCGGAACGCCCGATCAGATGCGCGAGCCCGACCCGGACCGGCTCGAAGCCTGGCCCGAGGCACTTGCGGCCTTCCGCAGCGAGACGCCGACGGGTCTTTACCGCCTTGCGCCGGATCGCACGCCGTTCCTCAGCGCCGCCCGGCCAATCTATGACGGGCGCGGCGTGCTCTTTGCCACCAGCAATGCGCGCGACATCACCGAGATCGTCCGTGCCGAGCGGCTGCGCATCAGCCTGGTCCTGGCCGCCGCCATCATCGCCTCCATCCTGCTCTCGCTGTTCCTGGCGCGCACCATCGTGCTGCCGCTGCGCCGCCTGGCGCGCGCCGCGGTGCGGGTGCGCCTGGGACGAGCGCGCGAGGTCATCGTACCACGGCTGCCGGACCGGCGCGACGAGATCGGCATGCTGGCCCGCGCCGTCTCGGATATGAGCCAGGCATTGCGTCAACGCATCGACGCAACGGAGAGCTTTGCTGCCGACGTGAGTCATGAACTCAAGAACCCCATCGCCTCGCTACGTTCCGCACTGGAGAGCATGACGCGCATCAAGGACGAGGCGCTGCGCAGGAAGCTGCTCGATATCGCGCAGGACGATGTGCGCCGCCTCGACAGGCTCATCACTGACATTGCCGAGGCTTCGCGCATCGATGCACAGCTCACCCGCTCCACCTTCCAGCTCATCGACATGGGCCAGCTCATCGGCCGGGTCGTGAGCGCCCAGTCCACGCGCGAGAACGAGGCACGGGTCAGGATTGCCTATACGCGGCCTGCACGGGGCGCGGCCCTCGTCATGGGCGATGCACAGAAGCTTTCGCGTGTGCTCGACAATCTTATCGACAATGCCCGCTCCTTCTCCCCGGCTAACGGCCGCGTCCGCATCGCCGTGGAGATCACACAGGAGAGCATCGCCACCTTGATCGACGACGAGGGACCCGGCGTGCCGATGGGCGAGCGGGAGGCAATCTTCCGTCGCTTCCACAGCATGCGGCCCGAGCAGGAGGATTTCGGCATGCATAGCGGGCTGGGCCTCGCCATCGCCCGCGCTATCCTGGAAGGCCATAATGGCAGCATCAGCGCGGAAGACCGGCCGGACGGCGCCGGAGGCGCCCGCTTCCGCGTCACACTGCCCCGCGCCTGGCCGGAGACGGACGACAAGTCCGACGAGGAGAACTAAAGATCAACCATGACGGAAGCCGGCGACACAGTCATCCATGCAAGCTGCGTCAGGATCGGGGAGCGGGGCGTGCTCATCCTGGGTCCCAGCGGATCCGGCAAGTCGGATCTGGCCCTGCGACTTATCGACCGGGGTGCGGTGCTGGTCAGCGACGATTATACCCGCCTGCGGCCCCGTGAGGGCCATCTGATCGCGGCACCGCCGGCCAATATCGCCGGACTGTTGGAAATCCGCCATATCGGCATCGTTAATCTGCCTTATGCCATTGATGTCCCCATTGCACTTGCCGTCGCGCTGGAGGAGAAGCCGCAGCGAATGCCCGACCGACCCGCCACTTTCGATCTTCTTGGCCTGAGCGTGCCCCGCGTCACGCTCGCCGGGCTCGAGCCGTCGGCGCCGGTCAAGGCGGAATTCGCGCTCTCGCGCCTTGGCGTTGGCGTTGGCGTTGGCGTTGGCGTTGGCGGGGACACGCCATGACCGCGCATCGCACACCCAAGACGATCCTCATCGTGACAGGCATGTCCGGTGCGGGCAAATCGACCACGCTCAAGACGCTGGAGGATGCCGGCTTGGAAACGGTCGACAATCTGCCGCTCCTTCTGGTCGACCGGCTGCTCGCCGCACCGGCGCCCGAGGGCCGCGATCCACTTGAGGACCGGCCGCTCGCCGTGGGCATCGACACCCGCACGCGCGGCTTCGATGCCCTCGCCATCCTGGCCCGCATCGAAGCGTTGCGTGCGCGCGGCACCACCCGCGTGGAGATGCTGTTCCTCGATTGCTCGGGCTCGGTGCTGGAACGGCGCTATACCGAGACGCGGCGTCGGCACCCGCTGGCGCTGGACCGTCCCGCCGCCGACGGCATTGCGCGCGAGCGCGAGCTGCTGGAGCCGCTGCGTCATGCGGCCGATCATCTCATCGACACCAGCGACATGGGCGCCAATGCGCTCCAGCAGATGATCCGTCAGCGCTTTTCCGGCCGGTTCGAATCCACGCTTACATTGCTCTCCTTCGGCTTCGCGCGCGGCGTGCCCCGCAATGCCGATCTCATGTTCGACATGCGCTTCCTGCGGAATCCCTATTGGGACGACTCGCTGCGGCATATGACGGGGCTCGAAGCGCCGGTGCGCGACTATGTGATGGCCGACCCGCTGTTCGAGACCACGCTCGGCCAGATCGAGGCGCTGTTGCGCACCGTGCTTCCGCGCTACAGCGAAGATGGCAAGGCTTATGTGACGGTCGCCTTTGGCTGTACCGGAGGGAGACACCGCTCGGTCTGCGTGACCGAGGAGATCGCTGCGCGCTTGCGAACCGCAGGCTTTTCGCCCACCATCTCGCACCGCAATCTGGAATCGGTTCAGCTGGACGCATATGAGACCCGGCGCCGAGAGGACGATACGGCTTTTCAGGAACGGGACGCATCACCATCATGATCGGACTTGTGCTGGTAACGCACGGCAGGCTGGCGACGGAATTTCGCGTGGCCATGGAACATGTCGTGGGACCGCAGGATGCCATCGAGACCGTCTGCATCGGTCCGGATGACGACATGGAAGCGCGCAGGGCGGACATCGCGGACGCGGTGGCGCGCGTCGACGACGGTACGGGCGTGATCCTGTTGACCGACCTGTTCGGGGGCACGCCGTCGAACCTCGCCATTTCCCTGCTCGATGCCGGCAAGATCGAGGTCATCGCAGGCATCAACCTGCCCATGCTGATCCGCCTGGAAAGCGCGCGCCGGACCATGTCCGTCACCAAGGCCGTCGCCGCCGCGCGCGAGGCCGGCACCAAATATATCAGCGTCGCATCGGAGTTGCTGGGAGATGCCACATGAGCGAAGCTGTCCTGCTGAGCCGCACTGTCATCATTTCCAACAAGCGCGGCCTCCATGCGCGCGCGAGCGCCAAGTTCGTCACTTTGGCTTCCGGCCTCGACGCCAGCATCATGGTGAGCAAGGACGGGCAGGAAGTGGTGGGCACCTCGATCATGGGACTCATGATGCTGGGCGCGGCCAAAGGGGACAGCATCACCATCACGGCGACCGGCTCCGCCGCCGAAACCGCGCTTGCGGCCTGCGCCCAACTCGTCGAAGACCGCTTCGGCGAGGAATGAGGACAGCTGATTTGTTCTGGCGTCTCTCTGCCCCTGCGCTGCGCCGGGACTAATCCATGCCCCGCGAAATCACCGGATTCTCCAATCCGCTCGTCAAGCGCGTGCGCTCGCTGCGCGAGAAGAAGCACCGCAAGCGCGAGGAATTGTTCATTGCCGAAGGCCTGCGCATCCTCACCGAGGCGCGCGACCAGGGCATCCTCCCCGAGATGCTCTTCCTGGCGAGCGGGGCGCGCCCGCATGAGCTGGGCGAAGCGCTGATCGACGAAGTCGAGGCCGCCGGCGGCGACGTGATCCTGACCAGCGCGGACATTCTCTCGAAGATCTCCGGCAAGGACAATGCGCAGGCCATGGTCGGCGTCTATCGCGACCGCCTGACGCCGCTCGCCGCGCTGGAGCGCAGTGCGGCGCCGATCTGGTTCGTGGCGCAGGCGATGCGCGACCCCGGCAATCTCGGCACGCTGCTGCGCATCGGCGACGCGGTCGGCGCGGGCGGCGTCATCCTGGTCGACGATTGCGTCGATCCCTTCTCGGTCGAGACGGTCCGCGCCTCGATGGGAGCACTTTTCACGCAGAAGATCGCGGCCGCCCGCTGGGACGAGTTTCTCGGCTGGCTGCGGGGCGGCCCCGGCCAGCTCGTCGGCACCAGCCTCAACACTGCCAGCGACTATCAGGACCCGCGCTACGCGGCGCCGGTCTTCCTGCTCATCGGCAACGAGGCGCGTGGCCTGCCCGCCGACTATGAGCAGGCCTGCGACCTGCTGGTGAAGATTCCGATGATGGGCCGCGCGGACAGCCTCAATGCCTCGGTGGCCGGAGCCGTCATGGCCTATGAAGTGCTGAACCAGCTGCGGCGCGGATAAGCGCCGCCCCACCGATTTTTCGACGGTCTTGATGGCGGCCGGGTTCCCGCTTAGGCGTGGCGCACGAATGAGGAGGGGGACGCCTTGACCGACATCACACATGAGCCGGCCGCGCCGGCGCAATCGGGCCTGGCCGCCATGGCGCAGCACAAGCGCGTGCTCGTCGCCAGCCTCGCAGGCACGGCAGTCGAATTCTACGATTTCTATATCTACGCGACAGCCGCGAGCCTGGTCTTCGGCCCGCTCTTCTTTCCGGCCAGCTCGCCCGCCGCACAGCTCATGGCGGCCTATGCCAGCTTTGCCCTCGCCTTTCTCGCCCGCCCGCTGGGCGCGGCGCTCTTCGGCCATTTCGGCGACCGCATCGGCCGCAAATCCACGCTCGTCGCCTCGCTCATGCTGATGGGCGGCTCGACCTTCCTCATTGCCTTCCTGCCGACGCACGAACAGATCGGCTGGCTCGCACCGCTGCTGCTCTGCATCCTGCGCGTGGGCCAGGGGCTGGGCCTGGGCGGGGAATGGGGCGGCGCGGCATTGCTCGCCGTGGAGAACGCCCCACCCGGCTGGCGCGGACGCTTTGGCATGATGCCGCAACTCGGCGCACCGATCGGCTTCCTCGCCGCCAACGGCCTCTTCCTGCTGCTCGGCCTGTTCCTGAGCGACGAGGACTTTCTGAGCTGGGGCTGGCGCCTGCCCTTCCTCGCCAGCGCATTGCTCGTCGCCATCGGCCTTTGGGCGCGGTTCAAGCTGGGCGAGACGCCGGAGTTCAAGGCCGCGCTGCAAGCCGAGCCCCCTGCCCCGATCCCGCTGGCCGAGCTGCTGCGCAAGCATGGACTGGCCACGCTCTCCGGCACGCTAGCGGTCGTCGCCTGCTTCGCGCTCTTCTATATCTCGACAGCCTTCGCGCTCGGCTATGCCACCACGGAGCTTGGCATGCCGCGCGAACGCATCCTGCTCGTCCAGTTGGGCGCGATCCTGTTCCTCGCGCTCGGCATCGTGCTGGCGGGCTGGTGGTCGGACAAGGCGACGCCCGCACGGGCGCTCATCGCGGGCTGCGCGGCGACCATTCCGCTCGGCTTCGTCTTCGGCAACGGCCTTGCGTCCGGCGACCCCGCCCTGCTGTTCGTCACGCTGTCGGTCGCACTGTTCCTGATGGGCTTTGCCTATGGGCCGCTCGGCGCCTGGCTGACCGGCTGCTTCCCGGCGCGGGTGCGCTACACCGGCTCGTCCTTCGCCTTCAATGTCGGCGGCATATTGGGCGGCGCGCTGGCGCCCAATATAGCGCAGGCGCTGGTCACCGCTCAGGGTGTCAGCGCCGTGGGCTATTATCTGTCTGTGGCGGGGCTGGTGAGCCTGTTCGGGCTCACCCTGCGCGCGAAAGATTGAGGGATCAGGCCGCGATCGGCGTGTCGCTGAGGTCCGTCGCCTCGGTGAGCTTGCTGAGCGAGAGGACCATCACCATGCGATCGTCGACCGAGGCCAGGCCGTCGAGGAAAGTGCTCGCCGAATCATCGCCGACATTGGGCGGCGGCTGAAGCGTGTCCTCGGTCAGCGTCACGATGTCGTTCACGGCATCGACGATGAGGCCCTGGAGCTGGTTGCCGAGCTGGACGACGATGATGACGTGACGGGCGGTCGGGTCCGTGAGGCCCCAGCCCAGGCGGGCCGAAAGATCGAACACCGGCAGCACCGAGCCGCGCAGATTGACGACGCCGCGCACATAATCCGGCACATGCGGAAGCCGCGTGGTGGGCGACCATGCGCGGATCTCGCGGATCGCCATGATATCCACACCCAGATACTGTTCGCCGATACGGAAGGTGATGATCTGACGGCTCATCGTGCTGCCCCTGCTTATGCTCATTGATGGCTTTGACGGACCCTAAGCGAGCGAGGTTAAGACGGGGTAAACGACGGGATTGCGCGGTTTTCAGGACAATGAGACGCCCGCATGTACAGGCTTCGACAGGGTTGAACGATAGTCACGCGGCAGTGGGCGTGCCGCGCGGCGGCAAGGCGCCGCCGCGCGGCGCAATGCCGCGGTCGATGGAGAGGCTGACGGAGAGAAACAGCGGGGCTGGCATGCTGCATGACGGGCGGCGTGTAGGACAGGGCCGATCCGGCGCGGCAGATGTGCGACACGGCGCGCTTGCGTCCCATCAGACTGGTTTTCGGCCGTTACGGCTTGCCCCGCCGTTCCCGCGAATGCAGAAAATCCTCTCCGAAACGCCGCCGCTGTCCCTGGATTTCCGCGTTCGCGGGAATGACGGAAGCGCGGTATTGCAAGGTTTGCTCGGCGCCGGCTCCGGCGGAAGCCGAGGAACGGTGGCTTGAGCCTGCATCCCCAGCCCCCGGCGGCCGCCCGCAGGCGCGCCGCCGTCCGGCGCGGCGTCAGGCCAGGGCGCCGTGGCAGTGCTTGTATTTCTCGCCCGAGCCGCACGGACAGGGCGCGTTGCGGCTGATCTCCAGATCCTTGTAGGGATTGTCTCCATCCGCCGCGGCAGGAATGCCGAAATTGGCGCTGGGAATCGTCGTGGTGATGAAGCCGCGTGTGCCCGCGTCGATATCCGCGCTGTTATCCTCACCCGTGAACGGATCGATATGGCTGGTGAGGAAGGCCGGCAGTTCGGGGAGAGGCGGCGGCGTGGGCTCCTCCATCTGGAACTGAAGATGGCTGATCGTGCGGGTCACATCCTCGCGAATGGCGCCCAGCATGCGCTCGAACAGGGCAAAGGCCTCGTGCTTATACTCGTTGATCGGCTGCTTCTGGGCATAAGCGCGCAGGTGCACCACCTGCCGCAGCGCGTCGAGCGTGGAGAGATGCTCCTTCCAGTGATGGTCCAGATTCTGGAGGAGGATGCTCTTCTCGATCTGGCGCCAGCTATCGGGGTTGACCGGCGCCACGCGCTCGACGAGCGCCGCGTCGGAAAGGCCGATGAGCCGCTCGACGAGCATCTCCTGCTCGACCGCGTCTTCCTGGAGCCAGGCGTCGAAATCCGGCGTGAGATTGAGCACGCGCTCGACGTTCGCCTTGAGCGCGGCCATGTCCCACTGCTCGGGATAGGTGCCGTGCGGGCAGGCCTGCTCGACCAGCATGTTGACGGTCTCGTGGCGCATGTCGGTCACCACGTCGTTGACCGTCTCGCTGTCCATGATGTCCGCGCGCTGCTCGTAGATGACCTTGCGCTGGTCGTTCATGACATCGTCATATTCGACGACCTGCTTGCGGATGTCGTAATTGCGCGTCTCGACCTTCTTCTGCGCGGTCTCGATAGCCTTGCTCATCCACTTGGACGGGGGCAGCGCCTCGCCATCCTCAAGGCTGGAGCGCATCATGCGCGCGAACAGCGTATCGGGCCCGAAGATGCGCAGCAGATCATCGTCGAGGCTGAGATAGAAGCGGCTGAGACCGGGATCGCCCTGACGGCCCGAACGGCCGCGCAGCTGATTGTCGATGCGGCGGCTCTCGTGCCGCTCGGTGCCGAGCACGAACAGGCCGCCGGCTTCCAGCACCTGATGCTTCTCCGCCTCGATCTCCGCCGCGATACGGGCAGTGGCCGCCTCGCGTTCGGGCCCTTCGGGCATGTCCTTCAGCTCTTCCTCGACGCGGAATTCGAGATTGCCGCCCAGCTTGATGTCGGTGCCGCGGCCGGCCATGTTGGTGGCGATGGTGACGGCGCCCAGACGGCCGGCCTGCGCCACGATATATGCCTCCTGCTCGTGGAAGCGGGCATTGAGCACGCTGTGCGGCACATTCTCCTGCTTGAGGAATTCGGACAGCATCTCCGACTTCTCGATGGAGACGGTGCCGACCAGCACGGGCTGGCCCTTGGCGGCATGCTGCGCGATCGTCCTGGCGATGCCTTTGAACTTGTCCTCCAGGCTCTTGTAGAACAGGTCCTCGTCGTCGATCCGCTTCACCGGCACGTTGGTGGGAATGGTGACGACATTCATCTTGTAGATCTGGAAGAATTCCGGCGCTTCGGTCGCGGCCGTGCCGGTCATGCCGGAAAGCTTGGGATACATGCGGAAGAGATTCTGGAATGTGATCGAGGCGAGCGTCTGGTTCTCCGGCTCGATATTGACGCCTTCCTTGGCCTCGACCGCCTGGTGCAGGCCGTCCGACCAGCGGCGCCCGTCCATCATGCGGCCGGTGAACTCGTCGATGATGACGACCTTGCCGTCCTTCACGATGTAGTCGATGTCGCGCTTGAACATCACGTTCGCGCGCAGCGCCTGATTGAGGTGGTGGA
>CBIMKI010000014.1:0-22759 GCA_966244395.1 uncultured Sphingobium sp.
GCGCATCCTGCGCCAGCTCGCAGATCCGCGCGCGGTGCGTGCCATCCGAGACGATGCCGCGCTCGATGTCGCACGTCTCCCAGGGCACGTCCCAGCGCGCCGCCGCCGCCTGGCAGAGCAGCACGCGCGCCGCCGCGCCGGCCGTGCGCATGGCCTGCGCGAACATCGGCACGGAGGTGGAGCCGCCGGTGAGCATCAGCATCTCGCGCTGGGCCCGGCTGTCGATCGCCCAGTCGCCCGCCGCGCCGAAGAAGCGGCTCGTGTCGCTCGCGAGCCATTCGCGCGCCAGCAGCGTGTTGGCGAAGAGGGGACCGGGCGGCGCGGGCTGCACGGCGACCGTGCGCCAGTCCGCGCCCAGCTCGTCGGCGAGGATCTGCGCGAGCTGGGTGAAGACGCCCTGCCCCAGTTCGGCCTGCGGGCAGAGCACGATCACCTGCCCCGAACGGTCGATCTTGACGAAGGGACCGAGCGCGGATTCGCCCTCGGCCGTGTCCGGGCGCTGATCGTAGCGGCGGGGCCAGACACCCCAGGCCAGCATGAGCCCGCCGCCCGCCGCCGCGCCGATGAGCAGACGCCGCCGGGACAGCGCGAAGCCCGCGCCGCCACCCGGGGACGCCTTGCCGCGCGCTCTAGCCAATGGCGCTGCCCGTGCGATTGTCCAGCCAGCGCGCCACGCGCTCGGCAATGGCAAGGAAGGGCTTTGCGGTCGCATCGTCGCCGGTCGCCGGGGGCGCGCCGGCATCCGAGGCGATGCGCACCGACATGTCGAGCGGCACGCGGCCGAGGAAGGCGAGCCCCATCTGCGCCGCGCTCGCTTCCGCGCCGCCGGTGCCGAACGGATCGGAGACCTCGCCGCAATGCGGGCAGACATAGCCGGCCATGTTCTCGACCATGCCGATGACCGGCACCTTGGCCTGATCGAAGAAACTCACGGCGCGCGCCGCATCGATGAGGGCAAGGTCCTGCGGGGTGGAGATGATGACCGCGCCCGCCGGCTTGAACTTCTGGATCATGGTGAGCTGCACGTCGCCCGTGCCCGGCGGCAGGTCGACGACGAGCAGGTCGGTGCCGCGCCAGTCCGCATCGATGAGCTGGCCGAGCGCATTGGCGGCCATCGGCCCGCGCCACGCGATCGCCTGACCCGGCTTGGCGAGATGGCCCATGGAGAGCATCGGCACGCCATGCACATTGGGCACGGGAATGAGCTTGTTACCGTCCGCCTGGGGCTTGACGCCCTCGCTCGCGAGCAGGCGCGGCAGCGAAGGGCCATAGATGTCCGCATCCACCATGCCGACCTTGCGGCCCATGCGATGCAGCGCCACGGCGAGATTGGCCGCGAGGGTCGACTTGCCGACGCCGCCCTTGCCCGATCCCACGGCGAGGATGAGCGGCCGCGCCGCCTTCTCCGCCGTCATGGCCACGCGCACGTCGCTGATGCCGGGCGCCAGCAAGGCGGCGCGCCTGATCCGCTCGGCCAGCGCGTCGCGCGTGCCGGCATCGAGCCCGCCCACTTCAAGCACGAAACTGAGCACGCCGTCCCTGAGCCGCAGGCCCGAGGCGCGGCCTTCGCTCAGATCGGCAATGGAGGCGGAAAGGGCGGGGTCGATTATGTCGCTCATGGGGGGCTCATAGGCGCTCGCAACGCGCTCGCAAAGCCATGAGGAGCCATCTTTGCGCATCCTTGCCCGCGAAAGCGCGCGCTGCCCCTGTTTTTCCGGGAACAGCCTCCCTATAGAGAGGTTCATGACACAGAAGGACGAGCATATCGCCCCGCCGCTCTCGATGAGCGAGGGAGGTCCCTGGGGCAGCCAGGACAGTGACGCGCCGCCGCGTGGCGAGAAGGATGGCGGACCGCGCAATCCCTGGACGCCGCCCTCGCAGGGCGAACCGGGCGGCGCCGCGGGTCGTGGCCCCAGCGCCTTCGACGAACTCATGCGCCGCGCGCGCGACAGCTTCGGCGGTGGCGGCGGCGGCATGCCGGGCGCACCTGGCTCACGCAAGCTCTGGCTCTACGGCGCCGGCGCCCTCCTGCTGCTGTGGGTGGGCGCGACGAGCGTGCACAGCATCGGCGCCAAGGAGCGCGGCGTCGTCTCGCTGATGGGCAGCTATTCGCGCACGCTGAGCCCGGGCATGAACTACACGCTGCCCGCCCCCTTCGAAACCGTTCAGATCATCGAGGCGGAGGAAATCCGCACCATCGATCTCGGCTCGGCGGCCGAAGAGGCCGAGAAGCTGGTGCTCACCGGCGACCAGAATCTCATCAACCTGGGCTATTCGGTCCGGTGGAACGTATCCGATCCCCGGCAGTTCGCCTTCCAGATCGCAGATCCCGACGGGACGATCCGCGAGGTCGCCGAATCGGCGATGCGCGGCGTCATCGCCAATGTCGATCTGATCGAGGCGATGGGCTCCGGCCGCAAGGAAGTGGAACAGCAGGTGCAGGCCCGCATGCAGGAAGTGCTGGACAGCTATGGCGCGGGCGTGCGCATCCAGGGCGTGGCCATCAAGCAGGCCGATCCGCCGAGCGAGGTCATCAACGCCTTCAAGGAAGTGAGTGCCGCCCAGCAGGACGCCGACACCTATGTGAACCGCGCCAATGCCTATGCCCAGCAGCTCGCCGCCCAGTCCCAGGGCGAGGCCACGGCTTTCGACAAGGTCTACGAGCAATATCGGCTGGCGCCCGACGTGACGCGCCGGCGCATGTATTATGAGGCCATGGAATCGGTGCTCTCCGGCGTGAACAAGACCATCGTGGAAACGGGCGCCGTGACGCCCTATCTGCCGCTGCCGCAGGTCGACGCCGGCCGGGTCAACGCCCCCGCCGCCGACGCCGCCTCGGGAGGCGCCAAATGACCGCCCTCCTGCGCAATCCCGTCGCGCTCGCCGTAGCCGCGACCATCGCCCTCATCATATTGGGCACCACCATATCCGTCGTGCCCGAAACCAAGCAGGCCGTCGTGCTGCGCTTCGGCAAGATCGAGCGCATCTACAATGCCTACGAGCCGGGCGAGATCTTCGGCCGGACCGGATCGGGCATCAAGCTGCGCGTGCCGCTGGTCGACCAGGTGGTGTGGATCGACAAGCGCATCCAGTCGGTCACCATGGAGCGCCAGCAGGTGCTCTCGACCGACCAGCGCCGCCTCCAGGTCGATGCCTTCGCGCGCTATCGCATCGTCGACCCGCAGCGCATGTACATCTCCGCGGGCAGCGAGGAAGCCGTCACGGCGGCGCTCCGCCCGATCCTGGGCTCCTCGCTGCGCAACGAACTGGGCAATCGCCCCTTCGACTCGCTGCTGAGCCCCGAGCGGGGCGCGGTGATGACCAACATCCGCTCCAACCTCAACCGCATCGCCCGCCAATATGGCGCGGAAGTGATCGACGTGCGGATCATGCGCACGGACCTGCCCGACGGCACGCCGCTCGACAGCGCCTTCCAGCGCATGCGCACGGCACGCGAGCAGGAAGCGCTCACCATCCGCGCCGAGGGTGCGCGGCGGGCGCAGATCATCCGCGCCGAGGCCGATGCCGAGGCCGCGAAGATCTATGCCGCCAGCTTCGGCAAGGACCCGCAATTCTACGATTTCTATCGCGCGATGCAGTCCTACCGCGTCAGCTTCGCCGCCAAGGACGGCCGGGAGACCAACATGGTGCTCTCGCCCAACAACGACTATCTCCGGCAGTTCAGGGGCCGCTGAGCCGCACGCCGGAGCGGCCCGCAAGGGCCATTCAATGCCGGTTAATCCGGCAGGCTTCATGGGGCATGGTCGCCGATCGGGGCGGCCTGCCCCGCCGGGCCACGGCCCCGAAGCGATACGAACGAGAGGAATGACTTAACGTGCGCTACGCTTATGCCATCACAGCCGCTCTGCTTCTCGGCGGAACCACGCTGGCACTGACCAGCAACTCCGGCATCCTCGTCGCCCAGACGGCGCAGAATGAAGGCGCCGCCGCCGCGCCGCGCGGCGCGCCCGGCAGCTTTGCCGACATGGTCCAGCGGCTTCAGCCCGCCGTCGTCAACATTTCCACCCGCCAGCGCGTGCCCGGCCCGACCAATCCCTTCGCCGGCACGCCGTTCGGCGACCTGTTCGGCCCGCGCGGCGGCACGCCGCAGACACGCCCGGCCCAGTCGCTCGGCTCGGGCTTCATCATCTCGGCCGACGGCTATGTCGTCACCAACAACCATGTCGTCGCGCCCGGCGCGCGCGGCGCGACCGTCGACACCATCACCGTCACCCTGCCCGACCGCACGGAATATGAGGCCAAGCTGATCGGCACCGACGCGACCAGCGACCTCGCCGTCCTCAAGATCAACCCCAAGCAGCCGCTGCCCTTCGTCAAGTTCGGCGATTCGACCAAGGCGCGCGTGGGCGACTGGGTCGTCGCGATCGGCAACCCCTTCGGCATCGGCAGCACAGTGACGGCCGGCATCATCTCAGCATTGCACCGCAATGCCGGCAATGGCGCGGACCGCTTCATCCAGACCGACGCCTCGATCAACCAGGGCAATTCGGGCGGCCCGATGTTCGACATGAACGGCAATGTGATCGGCATCAATTCGCAGATCCTCTCGCCCACCGGCGGCAATGTCGGCATCGGCTTCGCCATTCCCTCCGAGCAGGCCATGCCGGTCATCAACACGCTCAAGAGCGGCGGGACAGTCGAGCGCGGCTATCTGGGCATCCAGATCAGCCAGCTCTCCGAGGACATGGCCGAATCGCTCGGCCTGCCGAAGAACAATGGCGAGTTCGTGCAGGGCGTGGAGCCCGGCAAGGGCGCCGACAAGGCCGGCATCAAGCCGGGCGACGTCATCACCAAGGTGAACGGCCGCACCGTGACGCCGGACGAGACGCTGTCCTTCATCGTCGCGGGCCTCGATGTCGGCACCAAGGTGCCGATCGAGATCGTGCGCGACGGCCGCCGCACCACGGTCACGGCCGAAATCGGCCAGCGTCCGCCCGAGGATGAGCTGAACCGCTTCGCCCAGCAGGGCGAGGACGAGGACTTCTCGCAGCCCGACGACAAGAGCACGCAGCAGGCGGCCCAGCAGCTCCTCGGCCTCGCCGTGACGGAGCTGACGCCCAACATCGCCCGCCAGCTCGGCGTCGGCCAGGATGTGAAGGGCGTGGTCGTCACGGCCGTCGATCCCTCGACCGACGCCGCCGCCAAGGGCCTGCGCCGGGGCGACGTGGTGTTGCAGGCCAATGGCCAGCCCGTCCTCTCCGAGGCCGATCTCGGCAAGGCGGCGACAGCGGCCCGGACGGCAGGCCGCAATGCCGTACTGATCCAGGTCCTGCGCCGGGGCAGCCCGGCCGCCTTCGTCGCGATCCGCCTGCGCGCCCAATAAGGGCGGGGACTCTCGTAAAAATCATGGAAAGGGCGCGGAAACTTCCGCGCCCTTTTCTTCATGAGCGGCCTTGGCTAGTCTTCGCACTCGGCAAAAGGGGAGCGGGATGAGCAACGACAACTCCATCTTCATCGGCCTGGGCGAGAGCACTGACGGCGGCCTGCCCCAGCAGCTCAATCTGCGGCGCGCCAATCGGCACGGCCTCATCGCCGGCGCGACCGGCACCGGCAAGACCGTGACGCTCCAGACGCTGGCGGAGAGCTTTTCAGCGCGCGGCGTGCCCGTCTTCCTCGCGGACGTGAAGGGCGATCTCGCCGGCATCTCCATGGCCGGATCGGCCACCGCCAAAAATGCCGACAAGCTCACGGCCCGCGCGGCCGAGATCGGCCTTTCCGATTATGCCTATGCCGACAATCCAGCGATCTTCTGGGATCTCTTCGGCGAGCAGGGCCACCCTGTCCGCACCACCGTATCGGAGATGGGGCCGCTGCTGCTCGCGCGCCTCATGGACCTCAACGAGGTGCAGGAAGGCGTGCTCAACATCGCCTTCCGCTTCGCCGACGAGGAAGGGCTGCTGCTGCTGGACCTCCCTGACCTCCAGTCCATGCTCGCTTATTGCGCGGAGAATGCGGACGGGCTCTCGGCCCGCTACGGCAATGTCACCAAGGCCAGCGTCGGCTCCATCCAGCGCCAGCTCCTCCAGCTCGATTCGCAGGGCGGCGCGCTCTTCTTCGGCGAACCCGCGCTCGAGATCGACGATTTCCTGGGCGTGGACGAGAAGGGCCGGGGCTATATCAACATCCTGGCCGCCGACCGGCTGATGCAGAGCCCCAAGCTCTATTCGACCTTCCTGCTCTGGCTGCTCTCCGAGCTGTTCGAAACGCTGCCGGAAGTGGGCGATCCGGACAAGCCCAGGCTCGTCTTCTTCTTCGACGAAGCGCATCTGCTCTTCGACGACGCGCCCAAGGCGCTGGTCGACAAGATCGAACAGGTGGTGCGTCTCATTCGCTCCAAGGGCGTGGGCGTCTATTTCGTGACGCAGAATCCCATCGACATTCCCGAGGACGTGGCCGGCCAGCTCGGCAATCGCGTGCAGCATGCCCTGCGCGCCTTCACCCCGCGCGATCAGAAGGCCGTGAAAGCCGCGGCCGAGACCTTCCGCATCAATCCCGACCTCGACGTCGCGACCGCCATCACGCAGCTCAAGGTGGGCGAGGCACTGGTCTCGCTGCTGGACGAGGATGGCGCGCCCACCATCGTGCGGCGCACGCTCATCGCCCCGCCGCGCTCGCGCCTGGGCCCGGTGGACGCCAAGGAGCGCGCGATCATCCGCTCCATCTCGCCGGTGGACGGCAAGTATGACACCGCCGTCAACCGCGAGAGCGCGCAGGAAGTTCTGGCGCAGAAGGCCGCCGATGCCGCGGCCACCGCCGCCGAAGTCGCGGAGAAGGGGCGCGAGGAAGTGAGCCGCCAGCCGCGCAGGACCAGCTCGATCTGGGGCAAGGTGGTGGGCGCCGCGACGGGCGCGGCCGCCTCATCGGCCGGCGCGATCATCGCCGCGCAGATCACCGGCAGGAAATCGCGCGCCAATCCCAAGGCCTCGGCCGCGAGCGCGGCGGCCGGCACCTTCGCCACCGAAGTGGGCAAGGCGCTCGGCATTCCGGGCGGCGGCATGCTCGGCCGCTTCGCGCGCAACCTGATGGGCGGGCTGATGCGCTGAAGCTACGCGCGAAGGAGGAGGGGCCGCCATGACCAGAGGCGTGATCGGGACCATGGCGCCCTATTTCATCGTCGCCGACGTGGCGCGCAGCCTCGATTTCTACGTGGGCCTGCTGGGCTTCGAGATCGTCTACCGGACCGACGAGACGCAGCTCTTCTTCGCAGTGCTGCGGCGCGACGGGGCGATGCTCTTCCTGAGATCGGAAGCGGGCGTTGACCCCCTGCCCAACCCGGCCCGGCACCCCGGCTTCACCTGGGACAGCTACAGCTACACGCCCGATCCCGACAGGCTCGCCGCCGAATTCGCCGAACGCGGCGCGGTCTTCACCACGCCGATCGAGAACAACCGCAGCGGCCTGCGCGGCTTCGAACTCACAGATCCGGACGGGCATGTCCTCTTCTACGGCCGGCCGCTGGAAGAGGGGGAGTGAAGGATGGCGCCGCTTCAGCCCCGGCCGCGATAGCCCGGCACGCCCTGATCGGGCAGCCACACGCCCGGCACCGGCTCGCCCGACTGCCAGAAGACATCGATGGGGATGCCCCCGCGCGGATACCAATAGCCGCCGATGCGCAGCCAGAGCGGCTTCATCTCGTCGAACAAGCGCTGGCCGATGCCGACCGTGCAATCCTCGTGAAAGGCGCCATGGTTGCGGAAGGCGCCGAGGAAGAGCTTCAATGACTTGGATTCGACGATGGTCTTGTCCGGCACGTAGTCGATCACCAGATGCGCGAAGTCCGGCTGGCCGGTGATCGGGCAGAGCGAGGTGAATTCCGGCGCGGCGAAGCGCACCAGATAGGGCGTGCCGGGCCGCGGATTGGCCACATAATCGAGCACGGCCTCCTCGGGCGATGCCGGGAGCGCGCTGTTCTGGCCGAGATGCTTGAGTGTCATGGCGCGCCCTTTAGAGCATGTTCGCACATTTTCCGAGTCGCCAGGTGATGGCGCCCGACCGGAAAATGCTGATATGATTCGCACGCGGCGCGAACCGCCGGCATCAAGTGGAGACGCCTGCCTCATGGACTTACTGGTGAGCTGCGGCTGGTTGGCCGGCGAAATGGGCGCGGCGGACCTGCGCATCGTGGACGCGACGGCCTTCCTGCCGGGCACGCCGCGCGATGCGCGCGCGGAATATCTGGAGGCCCATATCCCGGGCGCCCTCTATCTCGACCTGCCCACGCTCCACGACACGGACGATCCGCGCCCGGCCATGGTGCCGACCGATGCACAATTCGCCGCGCGCATGGCGGCGCTGGGCATTGGCGAGCGCGACCGGATCGTCGTCTATGACAATTCCCCGCTGGTGAGCGCCGGCCGCGCCTGGTGGCTCTTCCGCCTGTTCGGCGCGCGGTCGGTCGCGATCCTCGATGGCGGCCTGGCGCGCTGGAAGGCCGAAGGGCGCCCGCTCGAAAGCGGCGAAGGCGCGGCCGGCTCCTCGGCCGGCTTTGCCGCCGCGCGCGACGACAGGCAGATTGCCGGCAAGGCCGACCTGCTCGCCAATCTGGAGAGTTGCGCCGCGCAAGTCGTCGACGCGCGTGGCCCGACGCGCTTTTCCGGTGAAGATCCCGAGCCGCGCCCCGGCATGGCCTCGGGCCATATTCCGGGCGCGCGCAACCTGCCGACCGGCCAGCTGCTCGATGCCGACGGACTCTGGAAGCGCGGCGCGGCGCTGGAGGCGGCCTTTGCGCAGGCGGGCGTCGATCCGGAGAAGCCGCTCATCATGAGCTGCGGCAGCGGCGTGACCGCCTGCAACCTGCTCTTCGCCGCCGCCTTGCTGGGGCGGCATGACGTCACCGTCTATGACGGGAGCTGGTCCGAATGGGGCGCCGATCCGGCCACGCCCAAGGCAGTGGGGCCGGCATGAGCAGCGGGGGCAAAGCGGACAATGGCGGCAAGCCGCTCAAGCCGGCGACGCGCCTCGCGCAGGCAGGCCGGCGCGCCGAATGGACCGGCATGCCCGGCCAGAGGGGCGGCATCGTCAATCCGCCGGTGTGGCGCGCCTCGACCATCCTCTACGACGACGTCGCCCATCTGCGCACAGCCGAGACGCAGCCCGGTCCCCATGCGCTCTATTATGGCCGGCGCGGCGCGCCCACGGCGTGGAGCCTGGCTGAAGCCATCACGCAGATGGAGCCCGAGGCGGACGGGACGATGCTCTTCCCCTCCGGCGTGGCCGCGATCGTCACGGCCCTGCTGGCGGTGCTGAAGCCGGGCGACGAGCTGTTGATGGTCGACACCGCTTATGGCCCTACGCGCGCCTTCTGCGACGGCCTGCTGCGGGATATCGGGGTCACGACGCATTATTACGATCCGCTCGTCGGCAGCGGAATCGCGGCGCTGTGCACCGAAAGGACGCGCGCGATCTTCCTCGAAAGCCCCGGCAGCCTCACTTTCGAAGTGCAGGACATTCCCGCCATCGTCGCCGTGGCGCGGGCACGCGGCATCGCGACGCTCATCGACAATACATGGGCGACGCCGCTGCTGCTGCCCGCTCTGGGCCTGGGCGTCGACATCTCGATCCTCGCCTGCACCAAATATATCGTGGGCCATAGCGACGTGATGCTGGGCTCGGTCACGGCCAATGCGGCCCACTGGCCGGCACTGCGCAAGCGCGCGCTGGGCCTTGGGCAGATGGCCAGCCCCGACGATGCCTGGCTGGCGGCACGCGGCCTGCGCACGCTCGATGTGCGGTTGCAGCGGCAAGGCGAGAGCGCCCTTGCGATCGCGCGCTGGCTGGCCGAGCGGCCGCAAGTGGCGCGCGTGCTGCATCCCGCGCTGCCCTCCTGCCCCGGCCACGCGCATTTCCTGCGCGACTTTGCGGGCGCATCCGGCCTGTTCGCCATCGAACTGGCGGGCGGGAGCGACGCGGACCGCGCGGCCTTCATCGATGCACTGGACCTTTTCGGCATCGGCTATAGCTGGGGCGGCTTCGAAAGCCTTGCCCTGCCTGTCGATCCCGCACGAATCCGCACGGCTTCGCCATGGCGCGACAGGGGGCCGCTGGTGCGCTTCAACATCGGACTGGAAGATGCGGGCGACCTCATGGCCGATCTCGCACAGGCACTGGATATCTGGAGCGCACGCATCAGCGGCCGATAATCCACAGCGTTGCATAAGAGCCACATTGTTGCGCAACGCAACATCACTGTAATATTTTTGCTTGTGCAACGCACCATCGCCAGTCAATTTATCGGCGTTCGCTGAATAGATCGCCCAGCCGCGACAAAGCGGAAACAAGGAAGCGATCGCCAGCGATGCAGGCGGGACGATCGCGTTTCCATATCTAAAAAAGGGATATACCCAATGCGTAAGTCCATTCTCGGCCTCTCGGCCTTCTCTCTGCTCGCCCTCGCCACGCCGGCCTTTGCCCAGGCCGAGGAAGAAGCTGGTCCGATCTCCGTTTCCGCCAATGTCGCGCTCGTCAGCGACTATCGCTTCCGCGGCTTCTCGCAGAGCGGCCAGAATGCTGCCATCCAGGGCGGCATCACGGTTTCCCACGAGAGCGGCTTCTATGTCGGCACCTGGGGTTCCAGCATCAATTTCGCCGGCAATGTCGAAGTCGACTATTTCGCGGGCTATTCGACGGACGTCTCCGACGCCCTGAACGTCGATGTCGGCATCACTTATTATGTCTATCCCAAGGACGGCAACGTCACCTCGAACGTGTTCGAACCCTATGTGAGCCTGTCCACCACGACCGGCCCGGTCAGCGTGACCGCCGGCGTCAACTATGCCTGGAGCCAGGACTCGCTGGGCGGTAACGATGCGGTCTATTTCCGCCTCGATCCCTCGGTGGCGATCCCCAGCACGCCCTTCTCGCTCAACGGCCATGTCGGCTATGCAGTGAGCGACAGCTTCCTGGGCGGCGCGGACGGCGAAGTGTTCGACTATTCGGTCGGCGTCACGGCCGATTATCTCGGCCTGACCTTCGGCGCCTCGCTGGTCGGCACGGACGAACCCGGCTCGCCGCGCGGTGCGGACACGGCGGTCGTCTTCTCGCTGAGCGCCGGTTTCTGATGACGATCCAGAGGCCGATGTGGGATCGGTCGCTGGTGTAGAGAATGGGGGCCGCACCGCGAGGTGGCGGCCCCTTTTCGCGTCGGGGATCGCGCTGTGCGGCGCCGCTATCGCGCCGCAACATCATCCGGCCTGACGCCTATGGAGCCGACGCGCGCCGCGCCGTCACAATCCTGATCGCCGGCTCGAGCATCTGCCCCTTCATGATGCCCTCTCCCCTGGTCGGACTGCGCGGCGCCGCCGAAATCCTGCGGACGATGTCCATACCTTCGGTCACATGGCCGAAGACGGCAAAACCCTGGTCGTCCGGCCCATTCTGTCCCGAGCCCGCATCCAGGCCCTTCATCTCGCCCAATATGATGAAGAAGTCCGCCGTCCCGCTGTTCAGCCCCGCCCGGGCAAGACTGACGGCGCCATCGTCATGCGTGAGGCCGGTCTTGCTCGTCGGCTCGTGCTGGACGGGCTTGAGGACGCGCTTGGGATCGTTCTGCGCGCCGCCCTGGATCAGGCCCACGCCCGGAAAATCCTCGAACGTGAAGGCGCGATAGAAATTGGTGCCGTCCAGCCGCTTCTGGTCGACATAGCGCAGGAAATTCGCCGCCGTGATCGGCGCGCGCTCGGTCTCCACGGCGATGACGATGGGGCCCAGCGACGTGGTCAGGATGACGGGAACGGTCTCATAGACCCGTGCGGGCGCGGGCGGAGTCACAGCGGCCGGCGCCTGTGCCACCGGCGGAGCGGGCGGAGGCGGCGGAGGCGCCTGCATCGCCGCCGCGCGCCGCGCCTCGTCCTCGGCGGCACGCGCCGCCAGATCCGCATCGATCCTGGCCTGAATCTCTTCTTCGGTCAGCCGGCCCGAGCGCGACTGCGCCGCCACGAGCGCCGGCAAGGCGAGCAGGCCGAGCGGCAGCATGACCCGGCGCAATAGGCTGACAGTCTTCATGGCCGCAATGCTAGCGCACGAGCGCCCCTTGGCAAGTGCAGGCTCGGCGGTAAGTGCGGGCTCGGGCGGACGCTTCACAGCTTCCCCGCCGGGGCCTATAGGCTTTGCGTATCATGACCCTGATCGGCCTTGTCGCATTGTTCTTCCTCACCGTCGGGCTGATGGAAGGCTTTGCCTATGTCATGCATCGCTGGGTGATGCACGGCCCCGGCTGGTTCCTGCATGCGAGCCACCACCGGCCGCGCACGGGCCATTGGGAACTCAACGACCTCTATTTCGTGATCTTCGCCCTGCCCTCCATCCTGCTGCTGCTCGGCGGCGTGCAATGGGGCTGGGGCAGCTGGGCAACGGCGGTGGGCGCGGGCATCGCCGCTTATGGCGCGATTTATCTCGGCTTTCATGACGTCATCGTCCACCAGCGCATTCCGCACCGCTATGTGGCGCGCTCGGCCTATATGAAGCGGATCGTGCAGGCGCACAGGCTGCACCATGTGGTCGAGACGCGCGAGGGCAATGTCAGCTTCGGCTTCCTCATCGCGCCGGCACCGGACGTATTGAAGCGCCAGCTTGGGGAACAGGCGCAAGGCGCCATGCGCAAGGCACGCGGTCGCGAGCAGGCCTGACTTCCCCTTGGTCTCGCGCGGGTCTTGCTCTATGCAGCGCAAAACGACCGGGGAAGAGACTTGACCCTCGCACTTCTTGCCGCTGCCGCCGCGCCAATCCAGTTCACCGATCTCGGCCTCGATCCGGTGATCTTCTCGATCGGCGCCTTCTCGCTCAAATGGTACAGCATCGCCTATCTGGCCGGCATTCTGATCGGCTATTGGTATCTGACCGTGCTGCTGCGCCAGCCGGGCGCACCGATGGCGCGGCGCCATGCCGACGATTTCATCTTCTACGCCACGCTGGGCATCATCATCGGCGGGCGGCTGGGCTATATTCTCTTCTACCAGCCCGACATCCTCAGAAATCCGCTCGACATCTTCAAGCTCTGGCAGGGCGGCATGTCGCTCCATGGCGGCACGCTCGGCGTGATCCTCGCCATCTGGCTGATGGCACGCAGGGAGAAGCTCAGTTTCCTGCGCATCTGCGATTATGTCGCCTGCGTCGTGCCCTTCGGCCTGTTCTTCGGCCGCCTCGCCAATTTCGTGAACGGCGAGCTGTGGGGCAAGGTGACGGACGTGCCCTGGGCCATCGTGTTCCCCGGCGCCGGGCCGCTGCCGCGCCACCCCAGCCAGCTCTACGAGGCGTTGCTGGAAGGACCAGTGATGTTCGCCATCCTCGCCTTCTTCTTCTGGAAGACCAAGGCGCGCTACCATCCCGGTAAGCTCTTCGGCATCGCGGCGATCAGCTATGGCGCGTTCCGCTTCGGCGTGGAATTCTTCCGCGAGGCCGACGCCCAGCTCATGGAGTTCGCGGCGCGCACGGGGCTGCACATGGGGCAATGGCTCACCATTCCGATGATCCTCATCGGCCTCTATGCCGTCGCGACCGCCAAGAGCCGGCGCGAGCGCGTGGAGCCCATTGCCGGCCCGGACAGTGTCGCCTGATCCCATCGGCGCCGGTCCGGTCTCGCTCCACGACTATATGGCGGCGGCGAACGCGGCTTATTATGCCGGACGCGATCCGCTGGGCCGGGAGGGCGACTTCATCACCGCGCCCGAGATCAGCCAGATGTTCGGCGAACTCATCGGCCTGTGGTGCGGGGACCTGATCCTGCGGGCCGGAGCACCGGGCGCGGCCTATGTCGAGCTTGGGCCGGGGCGCGGCACGCTGGCGGCGGACGCACTGCGCGCCATGGCCAGGGCCGGCCTCTCGCCGGCGGTCCACTTCGTCGAGACAAGCCCCATCCTGCGCGAGCGGCAGCGGGCCGCCGTGCCGGGCGCGCAGTGGCATGCGGACGTCGCGACGCTTCCCGACGACCGGCCGCTCGTCATCGTCGCCAATGAATTTTTCGATGCCCTGCCCATCCGCCAATATGAGCGGACCGGGCGCGGCTGGCGGGAGCGGATGGTGGCGGACAGTGGTCTGGTCACGGGCGACATCGACTGCGCACAGGAGATTCCCCTCGCGCTCGCGGACGCGCCGCTGGGCTCCATTGTCGAGCGCAGTCCCGCTTCCGAAGCGGTGATGACCCTCCTGGCCACGCGCATCGCGGCACAAGGCGGCGCCCTGCTCACGCTCGATTACGGCTATGAGGGTCCGCTCGCAGGCGATAGCTTCCAGGCCATGTCCGCCCATGCCTATGCCGATCCGCTCGAAGCGCCCGGGACGCGGGACCTGACGGCGCATGTCGATTTTGCCATGCTGGCGACGATGGCCCGTGCGCATGGCCTCAAGCCGACACCCTGCATCGGCCAGGGCCATTTCCTGACCGCGCTGGGCATCGACATGCGCGCAGCCGCCCTCGCCCGCGCCAATCCCGCGCAGGCGCAGGCCATCGACGCAGCGAAGCGCCGACTGGTCGCGCCGGAAGCAATGGGCCGGCTCTTCAAGGCCCTTTGCGTGCGCCACGCGGACTGGCCCCTGCCGGCGGGGTTCGCATGAGCATCGAGGTCCTGCGCGTCCCGGCGCTCGGCACCGTGCCGCACGGCTTCCTCGGCCGGCGCGGCGGCGTCTCGACGGGCCTTTATGCGGGCCTCAATGTCGGCCTTGGGTCGGACGACCAGCGAGCCGCGATCATGCGCAACCGGGACCTCGCCCGTGACATCATCCTGCCGGGATCGACACTGGTCACGCTCCATCAGGTGCACAGCGCCGATGTCGTCACGGTCCGCGCGCCCATCGCGACGGATGCACGCCCGCAGGCCGACGCGCTCGTCACCGACCGGCCCGGCCTGCTGCTGGGCGTGCTGACGGCCGACTGCGTGCCGATCCTCCTGGCGGACGCCCGCCATGGCATTGTCGGCGCCGCGCACAGCGGCTGGAAGGGCGCGCTCCACGGCATCGGCGAGGCAACGGTGGAGGCCATGGTGGCGCTCGGCGCGGCGCGCGACGCCATCGCCTGCGCCATCGGCCCCTGCATCGGCCGCGCAAGCTATGAAGTGAGCGAAGCCTTTGCCGAACCTTTCCTGGAGCGGGACGCGCAGGACGCCCGCTTCTTCGCGGTGGGGAAACCCGGCCATCTCATGTTCGACATCGCCGGCTATGTCGCCGCGCGGCTGGCCTCCGCGGGGGTGGGCACGGTGAGCCTGCTGGATGAAGACACCTACAGCCAGCCCGAGCGCTTCTATTCCTATCGCCGCTCATGCCATGCCGGGGAAGCCGGTTATGGCCGGCAGATCTCGCTAATCGGCGTGCGCTGAACCACCAGTCGCGCGGCGCAACTGCCCCCCGTTTTTAGGACCAGCGCAGGATCGGCCAGCCCTTCTCCTGCGCCAGGCGCTCGAGCGGCATGTGCGGATTGGCCGCGAAGGCCTCATCCGCGAAGCCGAGCAGCGGCGCATCGGACACATGATCGCTATAGGCCCGGATATGGACGCCGGCCCGGTCGAGCCCCTGCGTCGCCATCCAGCCCTCGATCATGCGCAGCTTGGCGCGATCATAGCAATTCTCGCCGGCGATCCGGGCACGCAGATAGTCTATGTCCTGCGTGAAATGGTCGGTCGCGATCACGGCATCGAAGCCCAGCCGCCGCGCAATCGGCTCGACATAGAGGCGATAGCTGGCGGACGCCATGACGAGCCGATAGCCGGCGGCCTTGTCCGCCGCCATCCGATCCAGTGCCCCTGCGCGGATATTGGCCGCAACGACCTTGTCGGCATAGCGCTCGACCGCCGGCATGATCGCCGCGCGGCTGACGCGCCGCCCGACAAGCAGGGCCTGGTTCAGCTCCTTGGCGCGCGCGCGCGTGACGAGGCGCAGCACATAGCCCAGCATGACCAGCCCGACCAAAGGCAGCAACAGCAGCCGCCAGGGCGCGCGCTCCAGCGCCATGTGCACGAGGAACGCGGCATAGGTCGCGCGCACCGTGACGGTCTTGTCCATGTCGTAAATGGCGATGCGTTCCATGGCGCTGCGCGGCTTCTCCGTTCCGGCCCCGCCAAGCGCATGGGGCAAATCGGCTTGCCGCGCAATCCAATCCGGGCCAGTGTGCGCCCCGCATGACACAGGCCGCCGATCTCCAGGAACGCGAAGGGGCCACCGGCCGCGCGGTCGCGTTGACCGGCAGCCTGACCCTCGCCAAGCTGGGCGATCTGCCGCAGCGCCTCGACGCGATCGAGTCTCCCATCGCCTCGGTCGATCTCTCGGCCATCGACAATATCGACACGATCGGCGCCTGGGTGGTGCATCGCTTCGCGCAGGGGCGCGGCGCCAGCATAGAGGGTGCGGACGAGGACGCCACGCGGCTCATCGATGTGGTCGCGCGCAACGACCTGCCCGCCGACGAACCGCCGCCGCCGCTCGTACCGCCCCTGCGCGTGCTCGACCAGATCGGCATGGCCGTGAAGCTGACCGGCTCGACCATGATCGGCCTGCTCGGCTTCCTTGGCGCCACGGTGGTCACGACGCTCCAGCTCATCCGCCATCCGCGCCGCATGCGCTGGAACGCCATCGTCCAGCGGCTGGAAGTGGTGGGCATCTCCGCGCTCGGCATCATCGGCCTCATGAGCTTCCTCATCGGCATCGTCATCGCGCAGCAGGGCGCGGTGCAGCTCCAGCAGTTCGGCATGGAAGTGCTGACCGTCAATCTGGTCGGCCGCCTCACCTTCCGCGAGCTGGGCGTGCTGATGACCGCCATCATGGTCGCCGGACGATCGGGATCGGCCTTCGCCGCGCAGATCGGCACCATGAAGCTCAACGAGGAAGTGGACGCGATGCGCACCATCGGCGTCCAGCCGATGGAGGCGCTGGTGATGCCGCGCATCATCGCCTCGGTCATCATGATGCCGCTGCTGGGCTTCTATTCCTCCATCGTGGCGATCATCGGCGGCGGCTTCCTGTGTGCCGTCTCGCTCGACATTCCGCCGGTCACCTTCGTCCAGCGCCTGCGTGAGGTGGTGCCGATCACGGACATCTATGTCGGCCTCGTCAAGGCGCCGGTCTTCGGGCTCATCATCGCCATCGCCGGCTGCTTCCAGGGCCTGCAGGTGCGCGGCAATGCCGAGGAAGTGGGCCTGCGCACCACGGCGGCGGTCGTGCAGGCCATTTTCCTCGTGATCGTGCTCGACGCCTTCTTCGCGGTCTTCTTCACCTGGATCGGCTGGGTATGAGCGACGCGCGCGATCCGGTCATCTCCATCCGGGGCCTGGTCAATCGCTTCGGCGAACAGGCCGTCCACGATGGCCTCGACCTCGACGTCTTCCCGGGCGAGATATTGGGCGTGGTCGGCGGGTCGGGCACGGGCAAGTCGGTGCTGATGCGCTCGATCATCGGCCTGCAGCACCCGCAGGCCGGCAGCATCTCCGTCTTCGGCGTCCCCATGCTCGACCGCGACGAGGACGATGACGAGCTGATGGCAATCCGCCGCCGCTGGGGCGTCCTCTTCCAGAACGGGGCACTTTTCTCGACACTGACCGTTTCGGAGAATGTGCAAGTCCCGATCCGCGAATATTATCCGCAGATGACGGCGCAGCTGCGCGCCGAGATCGCGGCCTACAAGATCCTGATGACGGGTCTGGCGGCCGATGCGGGTCCCAAATATCCCTCCGAACTGTCGGGCGGCATGCGCAAGCGCGCCGGCCTTGCCCGCGCCCTGGCGCTCGACCCCGCATTGCTGTTCCTCGACGAGCCGACCGCCGGGCTCGACCCGATCGGCGCCGCAGCATTCGACGAACAGACACGCGGGCTCCAGCAGACATTGGGCCTCACCATCTTCCTCATCACGCACGATCTCGACACGCTCCATGCCATTTGCGACCGCGTCGCGGTGCTGGCGGACAAGCGCGTCATCGCCGTCGGCACGATCCCGGAGCTGCTCGCACTCGACCATCCCTGGATCCAGGAATATTTCAACGGGCCGCGCGGCCGCATCGCGGCGGCGGGCGACGCCGCCCAGAAAGGCGCGCCATGATGCGCCGGAGCCACCACCAAGGTCCAAGATGGACAGGGCGGGACGCCGCCGCCATAAAAGTACCAGGGGGCTGCGGGGGCTGAATGGAAACGCGATCCAACAATGTGTTCGTCGGCGCGGTCGTGCTGCTTCTGCTGGCACTGACGATCGGCGGCGCCTTCTGGTTCTCGCGAATCGGGGAAGGCAACAAGCGCGAATATGACATCTTCTTCCGCCAGTCGGTGAACGGTCTCGCCAAGGGAACGTCCGTCACTTATTCGGGCGTGCCCTCCGGCCAGATCAAGGACATCAAGCTCTGGGACCGCGACCCGCAATTCGTGCGGGTGCGGATCGTGGTCGACGCTTCGACCCCCGTGCTGCAGGGCACCACGGCCACGATCAACGGCGTCGGCTTCACAGGCGTATCGGAAATCCAGCTCGACGGCGCCGTACGCGGCGCGCCACCCATCGCCTGCCCGGAAGAGGACCCCGAATCGGCATGCCCGGAAGGCGTGCCGGTGATCCCCACCAAGCCCGGCGCGCTCGGCGAGCTGCTCAACAATGCGCCCGAGCTGCTCAACCGGCTGATGACGCTGACCGAGCGGCTGACCGAAGTGCTGAGCGACCGCAACCAGGAGCATCTCACCGGCATCCTCGCCAATGTCGAGCGGCTGACCGGAGACCTCTCGCGCGCCGGGCCAGATCTTTCCGCCACCATCGCGCAGTCCCGCGCGACGCTGGAGAGCGTGGCGAAGGCTGCGGACTCGATCGCGGCGACGGCCAATTCGACCAATGCGCTCCTCAACTCCGAAGGCAAGCCGCTGGCGAACGACCTGCGCGAAACGCTGCGCCAGGCAAGATCGAGCCTGGAAGCGCTGGACGCCACGGTGAAGGAAGCACGGCCGGGCGTCACCACCTTCTCGCGCGACACCATGCCGCAAGTCGCCCTGCTGGTGCGCGATCTGCGGCAGATGACGCAGGCGCTCCAGTCCGTGACCGAGAAGCTGGAGCAGCAGGGCGCCTCCGCGCTCATCGGCTCGCCGCGTCTGCCGGATTACAAGAAATGAGAGGATTTGCGATGCCTGGAGGCCGCTCCGCCGCATGCCGCACTTTCGGGCTGGCGCTGGCCGGCCTCATGCTGATGACGGCAGCGGGCTGCGTCAGGCTCGGCAGCAAGCCGCCCGAGCGGCTCATCGCGATCGAAACCGAAGCCCGGATCGCCCCCGGAATCAGCCAGACGGGGCCAGCGGAATCGGCGCTGTTCGTTGAAATGCCGTCCGTCCCCAAGGCTATCGCGACGCAACGCGTGGCGGTACAGACGGATGCCACCAGCTTCGCCTATGTGCCCAAGGCGCTCTGGGTCGATACGCCGGCGCACCAGTTCCAGGCCCTGCTGAGCGAAACGATCGCGGCGAAGACCGGGCGGCTGGTGCTCGACCCCAGCCAATATCCCGCTCAGCCGGGGCGCGTGCTGAATGGCGAGCTGATTGCATTCGGCGTGGATGCGCGCGCGAACCGGGCCGTGGTGACATTCGATGCCCGCCTGCTCGCGGCGGATGGCCAGACAGTGCGGCGCCAGCGCTTCTCGGCCAGCGAGCCGGTGGCGCAGATCGACGGCGAAAGCGTCGCGCCCGCGATCAGCCGCGCCGCCAATCAGGTGGCGAGCCAGGTCGCCGACTGGATCGCGCAGCCATAGCGCGATCCGCCCGGCCGCCGATCAGGCCAGGCTCTTGCTCGCCTGTTCCAACACATCCTTGGAGAGACCGGGCGTGGCCACGATCTTCTCCAGCGCCGCGCGCATGAGGGCGCCGCGCGCCTCGTCGAAGCGCTTCCAGCGGCCGAGCGGGGGGACCAGCCGGGCCGCCGTCTGCGGATTGAGTTTGTCGAGCGCGACGATCGCGTCCGCCATCATGGCATAGCCCTTGCCGTCCGCGCGGTTGAACGCCCATTGATTGGCGCCGAACGCCGCCCAGAGCGCGCGGGCACGGTTGGGATTGGCGAGCGTGAAGTCGGGATGCCGCGACAGCGCCTCGACGAACTCGACGGTCTCGGGATGGGGGCTGAGCGCCTGAGTCTGGAACCATTTGTCGATGACCAGCGCATTGCCGGCATAGCGCTTGTGGAAGGCCGCCAGCGCAGCATCGCGCTGCGCGCTGCGCCCGCTGGCGAGAATGGCGAGCGCGCCCTGCCGCTCGGTCATATTGTCGGCGCGCTCGAACTGCTCGAACGCCACAGCGGGTCCATCCGATGCGCCGGAAGCGACGATATAATTCAGTGCCACACCCCGGATGCGCCGGGCAGCGCGCGCGTCGTGCGACAGCGAGAAACCGTTGCGCGCGGCCTCGTGATGGATGGCGCGCCACTCGCTTTCCAGCGCCTGGCCGATCTCGGCCTGCAGGGCGTCGCGCGCGGCATGGATGGCGTCGGGATCGACCAGCGCCATCTGGTCGCCGAGATAGGCCTCGCTCGGGAGGCGAACGGCTTCGGCCACGAAGGCGCGGTCGAGCGCGCTATCGGATATGGTGTTCCGCACCGCCTCGATGACCGGCGCGCTCTCCAGCGCCCCGCCGCGCACGGCACCCGAGAGCACATCGATCATGAGCTGCTGCATGGCCTCGTAGCGGCTGAACGGGTCATCATCATGGGCCGAGAGAAAAGCGAGCTGCTCATGGCTGCGCTCGGCCGCGACGATGACGGGTGCGGAAAATTGCCGGTTGATCGAGAGGATGGGCGGCGTGGTGAACCCTTCGCGGCGCAGCACCGTCTGCGGCTGCGTCAGCAGGACCAGCTCCTCGCCCTTCGACGCACCGCTCTGCGTATCGAACAAAGCGAGCTTCAGGGGAATCGCCATCGGCGCCTTCTCGTCCTGCCCGGGCGTGGGCGGCACGGACTGCGAAAGCGTGAGCGTCACCTCGCCGGTCGCGGGATCGTGGGACTGGCTGACGGCGATGCGCGGCGTGCCGGCCTGCGAATACCAGAGGCGGAACTGCGCAAGATCGATGCCGCCACCATCCTCCATGGCCTTGACGAAATCCTCGCAAGTCACGGCCTGCCCGTCATGGCGCTCGAAATAGAGATCGGTGCCCTTGCGGAAGCGCTCAGGCCCCAGCAGCAGCGCCATCATGCGGATCAGCTCGGCGCCCTTGTTATAGACGGTCGCCGTGTAGAAGTTGCTGATCTCCATATAGGATTCAGGGCGCACCGGATGGGCGAGCGGCCCGGCATCCTCCTGGAACTGGGCAGCGCGCAGCATGCGCACATCCTCGATGCGCTTGACCGGGCGCGAGCCCATATCGGCGGAGAACTCCTGGTCGCGATAGACGGTGAACCCCTCCTTCAGGGAAAGCTGGAACCAGTCGCGGCAGGTGACGCGGTCGCCCGACCAGTTGTGGAAATATTCATGGGCGACGACACTCTCGATCGCGTCATAATCCGGGTCCGTCGCCGTATCGGGATCGGCAAGGATGTAGCGCGAATTGAAGATGTTGAGGCCCTTGTTCTCCATCGCGCCGAAATTGAAGTCGGCCACGGCCACGATGTTGAACACGTCGAGATCATATTCGCGGCCATAGACCTTCTCGTCCCAGGCCATGCTGTTCTTGAGCGCGGTCATGGCATGGCCGGTGCGCGGGAGGTCATCCTCGCGCACCCAGATGCCGAGCTTGACGGCGCGGCCGGACATGGTCGTGAAGCTGTCCGCATTGCAGGCGAGGTCGCCGGCGACCAGCGCGAAAAGATAGCAGGGCTTGGGAAAGGGATCGACCCAGCGGGCGAAATGGCGCCCGCCCTCCAGATCGCCCTCCTCCACCGGATCGCCATTGGCGAGGAGCACGGGGTAGAGCTCCTTGTCGGCGCGCATCATGACGTCGAACTTCGAGAGGACGTCCGGCCGATCCGGGAAGAACGTGATGCGGCGGAAACCCTCCGGCTCACACTGGGTGCAGAGCAGGCCGCCCGAGGCATAAAGGCCCATGAGCTGCGTATTCTTCTCCGGCGCGATCTCCACGATCGTCTCGACGACATGGCTCTCCCCGGCGACGGGGATGAGCAGCGCGTCACCATCGCGCGCATAGTCGCCCTCGACCAGGGGCGCGCCATCCAGCGTCACGCCGAGCAGCGTGAGGCCGTCGCCCTCCAGCCGGATGGGCCGATCATGGCTGCCGTTGCGCTCGAGCGTCATGCGCGCCAGCACGCAGGTGCGCGCCGCATCCAGATCGAACTCGAGCGCGATCTGCGGCACCAGCCAGTCGGGCGCGCGATACGCCGCGCGGCGAATGACGGGGGGTGGTGCGGGGGTGTGGATTGCCTGAGTGTCTGCCATGATCCGTAACTAGGCATGGGTCCGCCGGCGCACAAGCCGCAGTGGGCCATGAAGAGACTGGAGCCGTGCACGCATTGCGATAGGAAGACAGGCATGACGTCACTCTTCATCTTTGGCCTTGGCTACAGCGCCGGGCGACTGGCGCGGCGGCTCAAGGGCGCGGGCTGGCGCATCGATGCGACCGGATCGGCGGGGACCATGGCCTTCGAGGATCGGGACGCGGTGCGCGCGGCACTGGGGCGGGCGACGCATATCCTCTCCTCCGTGCCGCCGGGTGCGAGCGGCGATCCCGTGCTCGGCGCCTATGAAGCGGCGATCCGGACGGCGCCGGCGCAATGGGTGGGCTATCTCAGTTCCACGGGCGTCTATGGCGACACCGGCGGCGCCTGGGTGGACGAGAGTGCGCCGATCGGCCGCGGGCGGCG
>CBIMKI010000015.1:0-22538 GCA_966244395.1 uncultured Sphingobium sp.
CTACAAGAACAAGCTGGGCGGGTCCGGCGTGCCGCTGGCGATCTTCTCGGGCGGCCCCTTCGCCACGCCCGAGTTGCTGGACCTTTATGGCGCCTATGTCATCCCGATCCACAACACAGATGTGACGGCGGACGGCTGCACCCTCGATCCCGCGCTCGAGCCCTATACCAGCTTCCTCTACACGGCGAACATCGGCTTCAATCCACGCGACTATTGCAATGTTGATGTCGTGGTAGACGGGCGCTCGATCAGTTCGGCGGAGACCTTTCAGGACGGGCTCGACCTCTCGGCGCGCTATACGGCGCAGGCCAAGGTCGGCACGTTCAACTTCGACCTGTCGGCGAGCAAGATCCTCAACAACACCCAGCGCACCGTGGCGGGCGCGCCGCTGGTGAACGTGCTCGACACGATCGGCAATCCGATCAGCTGGCGCGGCCGTGGCAGCATCGGCTTCATCAATGGACCTTTCTCGGCGACGCTGATGGGCAATTATGTCGGCCCCTATACCAATGACCGGCCCATTTCGGTTCTGGGCGTCGTCCAGCCCGTGTCCCGCGTGAATTCCTGGATGACATTCGACCTCAATCTCTCGGTCAGCTTTCCCAAAGGCGAAGATCGTTATTCGTTCATGAGCGGAACGCGGCTGGGCCTTACGGTCACTAATCTTTTCGGGAGCGAACCGCCGATCGTGCACTCAACCATGTCGGGCAACAGCTCGATCGATCTGTTCACGCACAATGCGATGGGCCGCTTCTTCCAGTTCCAGCTCACCAAGGCCTTCTAGCACGGCAACTCACCCGGGCGGCGCCTCCCTGCCGTCCGGGTCTTTTCCGGAGAGGGGGACAGGGTTTTACAGGGTTGGAAGACCGTTTGACGGCTGCACTCCCGTCGGAATTCCAACCAGTATCGGAGGCCCCGGCGATGCATCGCCGGGGCCTCATCTTTTGCATCTAGCCGGCGCGTGGGCAGTGGTTTAGGCGGAGAATAGGTGAGATTATAGAGATAGACAGCGCTGTCTCGGCCGATAAAAGCGATATTGAAAGGGGTGGCGATGCACGAAGGCGAGCAGCCGATGGACGATCCCGTGCCGGGTCGAGTCACGATCCGCCATGTCGCCGCGCGGGCCGGCGTCTCCTTCAAGACCGTCTCGCGCGTGCTGAACAAGGAGCCCGGCGTCCGCCCCAATGTGAGAATCGCGGTCGAGCAGGCGGCCGAGGCGCTGAACTATCGCCCGAACATCTCGGCGCGCGCGCTCGCGGGCGCCAAATCCTATCTGATCGGCCTCATCTACGACAATCCCAGCCCCAATTATATCAGCCAGTTGCAGATCGGCGCCATGCACGCCTGCCGCGAATTCGGCTATCATCTGATGATCGAGCAAGTGAGCCTGGCGGCGCCGGACCTTGTCGCGCAGCTGCGCGACGCGGTGAGTGCGCCCCGGCTGGATGGCATCATCCTCTCGCCGCCGCTCAGCGACAGCGATGCCGTCATGGCGGCGCTGGAGGCGCTGGACATTCCCTATGTCCGCATCGCGCCGGACGGCTGCGACCCGGCGCGCGCGCCGAGCGTGACGATGGACGATCGGCGCGCGGCGATGGAGATGACAGCCTATCTCTGGGCGCAAGGCCATCGCGAGATCGGCTTTGTCGCGGCCCCGAGCGATCATGCGGCCGCGACGCGCCGTCTTGACGGTTTCCTCCAGGCGATGCGCGAACGCGGCGGCGATGTGCGGCCCGGCCATGTCGTGGAGGGCGCTTTCACCACGGCGTCCGGTGTGGAGGCGGCGACCCGACTCCTCGCGCATGCGCATCGGCCCACGGCAATCTTCGCAGCCAATGACGAGATGGCGGCTGGCGTCATGATCGCGGCCTATCAGAACGGCATCGACCTGCCCGGGCAGCTTTCCGTCGTCGGCTTTGACGATTCTCCCATCGCTCGCGCGCTCCACCCGCTGCTGACCACCGTCCGCCAGCCGACAGTCGACATGGCGCAGGCCGCCGCGCGCATCCTCATGGAGCGGGGCGCGCCCGTCCGGCGGGAACTCGATTACGAACTCGTCATCCGGGGCTCGGTGGACAAGGGTCCAGCGGACAGCGACTGAGCAAAGGGGCCGGGCTGCGCGCATCCCGGCCACCACCACCCCTGCCTCAGACGTCGAGATTGGCCACGTTCAGCGCATTGTCCTGGATGAACTCGCGGCGCGGCTCCACGACATCGCCCATCAGGCGGGTGAAGATTTCGTCGGCGACGTCCGCCTGTTCGATCTCGACGCGCAGCATGGAGCGGTTGTTGGGATCGAGCGTGGTTTCCCAGAGTTGCTCGGGGTTCATCTCGCCAAGGCCCTTGTAGCGGGAGATGGAGAGACCCTTGCGGCCGGCGGCGAGGACGGCTTCCAGCAAGTCCGAGGGGCGCGTCACGAAAGCGCCCTTGGCGGGCAGCGCGGTCGTGGCGGCCGTGCCTTCGCCGTCCTCCTCGGCGTCGGCCTCTTCCACCTGCGGCGCGGCGGCGGCGCCCCGCGCGGTGACGAGGCGGCTGGGATGGGCATAGCTTTCCGCCTGCTCGCGCGCGAGCGTATCGAGCTTACGCGCTTCCTGCGAGTAGAGGAAAGCGGCCTCGATGATGTGATGATCGGTGACGCCGCGCACGAGGCGCTCGAGATGATAGCCGCCTTCGCCGGTCACGCGACCGCTCCAGCGCCCCTCATTGTCGGCGGCATCCAGCCAGGCGATGGCGCGGCTGAACGCGGCTTCGCGCGCTTCGTCCGAGAGATCGGGCGCGAGCGCGCCGGCCAGCGCCAGCGCCTCGACGATGGCGCCGTCATAGCGGCGCGGCACATGGTGCATGAGCGTGCGCATGCGGCGCGCATGATCGATGAGGCCGCGCAGGTCCGCACCGGAGCGCTGGCCGCTCGCCGTCTCCAGCACCATCGTGTCGATGCCGGCGTCGACCAGATACTGGTCCAGCGCCGCCTCGTCCTTGAGATAGACCTCGCTGCGCCCGCGCGTCGCCTTGTAGAGCGGGGGCTGGGCGATGTAGAGATGCCCCGCTTCGATGATCTGGGGCATCTGGCGATAGAAGAAAGTGAGCAGCAGCGTACGGATATGCGCGCCGTCCACGTCGGCGTCGGTCATGATGACGATCTTGTGGTAGCGCAGCTTCTCCAGGTTGAAATCGTCGCGAATGCCGGTGCCCATCGCCTGGATGAGCGTGCCGATTTCGCGGCTGCCCAGCATGCGGTCGAAGCGGGCGCGCTCGACGTTGAGGATCTTGCCGCGCAGGGGCAGGATGGCCTGGAAATGCCGGTCGCGGCCCTGCTTGGCTGAGCCGCCGGCCGAATCGCCCTCGACCAGATAGAGTTCGGACTTGGCCGGGTCCTTCTCCTGGCAGTCGGCGAGCTTGCCGGGGAGGGAGGCGACGGTCATCGTGCCCTTGCGCGTCATCTCGCGTGCCTTGCGGGCGGCCTCGCGCGCGGCGGCGGCATCGATGACCTTCTGGATCACGGACTTGGCATGGCCGGGATTTTCCTCCAGCCATTCCGCCATCTTGTCGGCCATCAGGCTTTCGAGCGGCTGGCGAACCTCGGAGCTGACCAGCTTGTCCTTGGTCTGGCTGCTGAACTTGGGATCGGGCAGTTTCACCGAGACGATGGCGGTCAGGCCCTCGCGCATGTCCTCGCCGGTGAGGGAGACCTTCTCCTTCTTGAGAGTGCCGGACTTCTCCGCATAATTGTTGAGCGTGCGCGTCAGTGCCGCGCGGAAGGCGGCGAGATGCGTGCCGCCGTCGCGCTGCGGGATGTTGTTGGTGAAGCAGAGGACGTTTTCGTAATAGCTGTCGTTCCACTCCAGCGCGACATCAATGCCGATGCCGTCGCGATCCGCAGAGATGGCGATGGGATCGGGTATGAGCGCGGTCTTGTTGCGGTCCAGATATTTGACGAAGGCCGCGATGCCGCCCTCATAGAACAGGTCGTGCTCCTCCACCTGCTCATGGCGCCGGTCGCGCAGCAGGATGTGCACGCCGGAATTGAGGAAGGCCAGTTCGCGATAGCGATGTTGCAGCTTCTCGAAATCGAACTCGGTGACGTTCTTGAACGTATCGGTCGAGGCGAGGAAGGTGACGCGTGTGCCCTTCTTGGGCTTGCCGTCCACCACCGGCGCGTCCCCGCGCACGATGAGCGGGGCTTCCGCATCGCCATGGCGAAAGCGCATCCAGTGCTCCTGGCCCTCGCGCCAGATGGTGAGTTCCAGCCATTCGGACAGCGCATTGACGACGCTGACGCCCACGCCGTGCAGGCCACCGGAAACCTTGTAGGCATTGTCGTCCGAGGTGTTCTCGAACTTTCCCCCCGCATGAAGCTGGGTCATGATGACCTCGGCGGCGGAAACGCCTTCTTCCTTGTGAATGCCGGTGGGGATGCCGCGGCCATTGTCCTCGACGGAGACCGAGCCGTCCGGATTGAGTTCGATCAGCACCAGGTCGCAATGACCGGCGAGTGCCTCGTCAATCGCATTGTCGCTGACCTCGAACACCATGTGGTGCAGGCCCGAGCCGTCATCCGTGTCGCCGATGTACATGCCCGGACGCTTGCGCACCGCGTCAAGGCCCTTCAGCACCTTGATGCTGTCGGCGCCATATTGATTTCCGTTTTGCGAGGGGGTGTTGCTGGTCTCGTCCGTCATGCTGAGCATATAGGAAAGGCCGCATCGGAACGGAAGCGAAATGCGCTTCGGCCCGGGCCGCTCGCGGCTTCGCCGCAGGGCATTTGCCGCGCCGTAGCTTTGCCGGTAAGCCCTTCCCCAGCCCTCCATGCGAGAGAGGGCGGATCGGGAGCGCCGCGATGTCGAACACGCGTTTCATCACCCTGCTGCTGGGGCTTGGCATGCTGGGCGCCTGCGGCGCGCCGGAGGAGCGCAGGCTCGACGTCCAGGACGACGATGGCGCCGCGGACGTGTCGGTGGATATGCCGGGCGTGGAGGGGCGGTTCCGCATCCCGGCGATCAAGCTCGATAATGCCGATGTCGATATCGACGGGGTAAAGCTCTATCCTGGGACGAAGGTCACGGGCGTCGAACTCTCGGGTGAGGAGGGGCATAGCGAGGGCGCGCTGGTGATCCGCTTCCGCGCGGATGCGGCGCCTGCAAGCGTGCGCGATTATTATCTGGAGGCGTTCAGCAAGAAGGGCATGCGCATGACCGCTTCCGGAAACGGCATCACCGGCCAGGATTCCAACGGCAAGCCAATCAGTATCGCCCTGGTGGCGCAGGAAGGCGGCACGATGGGGACGGTGCGGCTTGGGAGAAGAGCGCGCTGAAGGGCGGCGGCCCGTCAGGGTGTGGCCGTCCCGGAGTAAATCCGGGAGGGCAGGCGGAGCGCTGGATTGCCGCGCGGCTTTGCCGCTCGCAATGACGATTTTGGCAAGACCGGGTGGCCGGGCCACGCGGGCCCGGCTCCGTTCCTGTCGCGCAGGCCGCTCAGGCGGCGTCGCGCTGCTTCTTGCTGTCCTTGTAGCGCTCGATGGCTTCCAGCGTGACCCGGCGAGCCTCGGCGGAATCGCCCCAGGTGCCGACACGCACCCACTTCTCGGCTTCCAGATCCTTGTAGTGCGTGAAGAAATGCTCGATCTGCGCAAAGACGATGTCGGGCAGGTCGTCCTTCTCGGCGACGTCGGAATAATAAGGGAAGGTCTTGTCGTCGGGGACGCAGATCAGCTTCTCGTCGCCGCCATGCTCGTCCTCTAGGTTCAGCACCGCGATCGGGCGCGCGCGCACGACGCAGCCGGGCACGAAAGGCGAGCGGGCGACGACCAGCGCGTCGAGCGGGTCGCCATCGGGCGAGAGCGTGTGCGGCACGAAGCCGTAATTGGCCGGATAGCGCATCGGCGTGTGCAGGATGCGGTCGACGAACAGCGCGCCCGATTCCTTGTCGAACTCATATTTGACGGGCTCGCCGCCGGTCGGGACTTCAATGATGACGTTAAGGCTCTCGGGCGGATTGTCGCCCACGGGAATGAGTTCGATGTTCATAATTGGCCTGTCGCATTGGGTTGATCGACATAAGCCTCGCCCGTCCGCCCCTTGAGCAGCCGATCGAGACTCGTTTCACCCTCTCCCGTCTTTTCGAGGCGCGGATAGCGGATGCCGCCCGAATAATCGAGCGTGATTGTGCGATATCGCGACCCTTGCTTGACAATCAATGAAAGCGGGCTCCGCCGGTCCGTAGCGTCGGCGAGCCCCTGCCGGAAGGCCCTGGCGGAATATTCCTCGCCATTCACCGCGATGATCCGGCTGCCTACGGTGATGCCGGCATCGAAAGCCGGGCTTTTCCAGATGCTCTGGAGCACATCGCCGCCGTTGCCGACGATCAGGCCGACGCCGAAGCTCTGGTCGACATATTTGCCGCTGGTCTCGCGCGACCTGTCGGTGCTGCCCGGCGTTTCGCCATAGACGAGGCGATAGCCGCCGAGCGTGAAGCCGGCCTTGGTGACCTCCTCATTGGTGAGATCGACCCGCTCCCTGAGGAAACCCGCCCAGTCATAGGGCGCGACGCCGTTCAGCGCGTCGACCACATCCTGCCGGTTATAGGTCAGCTGGCCCCAATCGCCGTCATTCATGCCGTAAAAAGCCCTGGCGAAATCGTCCATGCCGCGCGCGCCGTCCGTCTCGCGGCGGATGATCGCATCGGCCTCCAGCCAGATCATCAGGCCCTCATTGTAATAATCCTCGTTGCGCTGCCAGCTTGTCCAGGGACGGGGGCGGCGCTTGGAGACGATGGGGTCGTGCGCGGTATCCTGCAACGGCCGCCACTCGCGCCCGCGCGCGGTGTCCAGCCGGCCGGCGATGGAGGCGAGGGCATCGAGCGTCTGCTGCTTGCTGTAGAGGCCCGAACGCGCGCCCAGCACATAGCCCCAGAACTGCGCCTGCCCTTCATAGACCCACAGCAGGTCGTCCTGCATGGGCGTGGCGAAATCGGGCGTCCAGAGCAGGTCGGGACGGCGATATTTTCCGCTCCAGACATGGCTGAACTCGTGCGGCAGCAGATTGCGCTCGGCCGGATCGCCCTCCCAATTGCTGAAATAGCCCGGCCTCACCTGATTCTCGCTGGAGCGCTGATGCTCCAGGCCGATCCCGCCCAGCCGGTTGGAGATGGCGAGGAGGAAATCGTAGCGGTCGAAATGGCGCGCGCCGAACAAGGCGAGCGCTTCGCTCACCAGCCTGCGGTGCGCGGCGATCTGGGCGGTGCTGGCGGTCATCTCGGCCGGATCGTCGGCGAAGATGTTGAGCGTCACGTCATGGCCCAGGTCCACCGCGCGCGCATAGCGGCCCGCGAACATGGGCGAATCCACCAGCGTCTCGTAATCGGTCTCCTCATAAGTGACGACGCTCGCATCGCGCTCATTGCTCACGCTGCCGCGCAGGGCCGTTGCGGCCGTCCATCCGGCGGGCAGGCGGACAGTAAGCTGCACCGGGATGCGACGGACATAATAGCCGGCCGGATAGAAGGAGAGGCTGTCGAACTGGAGATTGGCCATGCTGTCGGTGATGACGATGCGGCCCTGGTCGCTCGCGGTGGGGGCGAGGAACTGGAAGCGCAGGTCGAGCGCACTGACACCCGCGGGCACGGAGACGTGGAAGGCGAAGGCGTTGAGCGAATCCCGCCGCCACGCGATGCGCTCGCCGCCCGCGGTAATGGTGAGCCCGGCGATCTTGTCGATGGTGCCGCGCGCGTCATGCTTGCCGGGCAGCCATTCGGGCAGGAGCAGTGTCAAAGGGCCGGCGCCCGAAACCGGGATGGTCTGCCGGACCTGGACGATCCGCCGCATTGTGTCGGTCGCGTCCACCTCGATCCGGATCGTGCCGGCCGTCCAGCCGATGTCGCGCGCGGGCGGCACCGTGTCGACCACGGGCAGGGCCTGCGGGGCGGACCGCAGCGGCGCCTGTGACGAGGGCTGCGCCACGGCGGCGGCGGAGAGCAGAGCGGAGGCAATGACGGCGAGCGGGAAAATGCGTGGCATCCAGTCACTCCAATGGGGTGGCCCAGAATGCCCATCCCGCCTGCCCGCGTCCAGAGCGGTGAGGTTCAGGGAGCGGCCTCAGCTCAGGAAATAGTCGACCGCCTCAAGTGGCTCGGGCGGCGTGCGGCCCAGATGGGGCGCGATGCTGATCTCGGCGGCGCGGCAGATGGCGTCGAGCGGCAGGGCATTGGGCGTGAGGCCGAAGGGGTGGCTCAACTCCTCGCTCACCTCGGCAAGGCCCAGGAACACATAGCCGATGATGCCGACGAAGACCGGCGTCATCCAGCCTGCGGGATCGATGAGCGCGAAGGGGATGAGCAGGCAGTAGAGATAAGTGGTGCGGTAGACGAGCAGCGAATAGACATAAGGAAGCGGCGTCGCGGCAATGCGCTCGCAGCCCGCCTGCTGGAGCGACATGCTGGCGAGGCGCTGGTCGAACGCCATGGCGCCGAAGCCGTCGAGGGCGCCCTGCGCGCGGGCCTGGCCGAGCGCGGCCGCGATGCTGTCCAGCGCGGCGCTGGGCGGATGAGCGGCATCGGCGAGGGCGCCGCCCAGCTCGCGGGCCTGCCGGTCGTCGACGAGGCCGCGCAGATTGGCGCGGTGGAGGTGCAGGAAGGCGAGCGCGCCGTGCAGCAGCCGGTCGCGCAGGGCCTTGTCCGTCACGAAGATATCGACGTCCCGCGCGAAGCTGCGCATATCCGCGAGCAGGCCGCCCCACAGGCGCCGCGCCTCCCACCAGCGATCATAAGCGGCATTGTTGCGAAAGCCGAGGAACAGCGAGAGCGCGACGCCGAACACCGTGAAGCCGAAGGCATCGATCGGTGGGAAGAGCGCGTAGCTGTGATCGAGCCAGACCAGGGCGGCCGTGAACAGCATCAGCACCGCGATGCCGGGCGCGATGGCAGGGACGATCGATCCGCGCAGCGCGAAGAGGAGTTCGCGCGGCCCTGGCCTGTCCCTGACGATCATGGCGCTTCTCCCCTGTTGGCGAGGGAGCGCCTCATGCCCCATGCGATCCGGGCCGTCCATGGATTTCGCCCTGCGAACAGCGCGGACCTCGCGAGGCTCGCATCGGCCGGGCCGACGCGCTAGGATCGCGCGCAGACAAAAGGGTTTTGCCGGTGACGGGGCGAAGAGGTCCGGACCGGACAAGCGCGTGAGGAGAGAGACATGCACGTAGGCCTGGCCACCGGAATGGCGCATCAGCGCGGCAACGACTATCCGGACGTCCAGTTCGTCCAGGAGGAGATCGAGAATCTCGTGCTGGCCGAGGCGCTGGGCTTCGACTCGGTGTGGATCACCGAGCATCATTTCTCGGACTATTCCATGTCCAACGATCCGCTCCAGCTGCTCACCTATATCGCGGGGCGGACCAAGCGCATCAAGCTGGGCACGCAGGTCATCATCGTGCCCTGGCACGACCCGGTGCGCCTGGCCGAGAAGATCATCAACCTGGACATCCTCTCGCGGGGCCGCGCGATCCTGGGCTTCGGCAATGGCCTCGCGCCGCACGAATATGAGGGCCTGCGCATCGACCAGAACACGGCGCGCGAGCGCTACAGCGAGATCCTCGACATGGTCATCCCGGCCATCGAGACCGGGATCATCGAAGGCGATGGCGCGCATATCAAGCAGCCGCGCCGGGAGCTGCGGCCGCGCCCCCTGAAAAGCTTCGAGGGGCGGAAATTCTGCGGCTCGCTCTCGGGCAGCTCGATGCGCACGGCCGCGCGGCTGGGCTTCGGCAATATGGTGCTCATGCTCCCCCAGCGCGGCAAGGAAGTGCCGCCGGACATGTATACCGAGGTGTGGAAGGACGTGCGCGCCGATGGTTCGCTGCCGCCGCCGCCGATGCTGGGCGGGAACTATTATCTCGACGAGAGCGCGGAATATGCCGAGGCGCAGGGCCGCAAATATATGGCCAACACCATGCGTGCGGCGATCAGGAACTACAGCCTCGACAAGCCGGGCCTCTTCTCCACCATCAAGGGCTATGAGAGCTACGAGAAGATGGCGCTCCAGCCCGAGGCGATCGAGCCCTATGTGCAGGACTTCGCCAAGTCGGCCGTGACCGGCACGCCGCAGCAGATCCTCGAGCGGATGTGGGAACTGAAGGAGATCTACAAGCCGCAGGGCTTCTTCCCCCATGTCTATTTCGGCGGCATGCCGCAGGCGGAGGCCATGAAGAACATCCGCCTCTTCGCGGAAAAATGCCTGCCCGAGATCAAGAGCTGGGAAGCGGAGGCCAGCATCGACGATCGCTTCATGGAGGCAGCGGAATAAGCGCGTCGGCGGGATGGGGAAGCGCGATTCGTTCGATCATTGCCGGCGACCGTTGAAAGGACAGGCTTCGACAGGGTCAAAACGAATGATGTGCGGCTAGCATGAAGGGGCTCCCTATTTCCGTCCGCCATGAAACTCGCTAGAGGCGCGGCCATGGCGAAAATCGAGACACCCCGGCCCATTCGCGGCACGCAGGACATGCTTGGCGAGAGCGCGGACCGCTTTGCCCATGTCGTCGAGACCTTCGAGCGCGTGCGCAGGCTCTATGGCTTCAAGCGCATCGAGGTGCCGGTGTTCGAGGCGACGGCGGTCTTCTCCCGCTCGCTGGGCGAAACGACGGACGTCGTCTCCAAGGAGATGTACACATTCGAGGACAGGGGCGGGGATTCGGTGACCCTGCGGCCGGAGTTCACGGCCGGCATCGCGCGCGCTTATGTGACCGAAGGCTGGCAGCGTTTCGCGCCGCTCAAGGTGGCGACGCACGGGCCGCTGTTCCGCTACGAGCGCCCGCAAAAGGGGCGCTACCGCCAGTTCCACCAGCTCGACGCCGAGATCATCGGCGCGGCCGAGCCGCTGGCGGATGCCGAGCTGCTGATCTTCGCGGACCATCTGCTCAAGGAACTGGGCGTGAGCGAAGGCGTGACGCTGACGCTCAACACGCTGGGCGACTATGAGAGCCGCGAGCTGTGGCGCAGCGCGCTCGTCGCCCATTTCGAGGGGCACAAGGACGCGCTGAGCGAGGACAGCCAGGACCGGCTGCACCGCAATCCGCTCCGCATCCTGGACAGCAAGGACCCGCGCGACCAGGCGATCGTGGCGGCGGCGCCGGACATCGACGCCTATCTGACCGACGAGGCGCGGGCCTTCTTCGAGAAAGTGACGGACGGCCTCAAGGCGGCGGGCGTCGCCTGGACGCGCAATGCGCGGCTGGTGCGCGGGCTCGATTATTATCGCCATACTGCCTTCGAGTTTGTGACCGACCGGCTGGGCGCGCAGGGCACGGTGCTGGGCGGCGGGCGCTATGACGGCCTCATCGAGACGCTGGGCGGCCCGGTGACGCCGGCCGTCGGCTGGGCGGCGGGGATCGAGCGGCTGGCGATGCTGCTGGAGGACTTCCCTTCGCCGCAGCTCGACGCCGTGATCGCGCTGGAGGACGACAGCCTGCTCGCCCTCGCGATGCGGGGCCTCGCGGCGCTGCGCGAAGGCGGGTGCGCGGCGGAACTCGTCGCGACGGGATCGCCGCGCAAGCGCTACGACAAGGCCGCCAAGATCCCGGCACGCGCGCTCATCTCGCTGAGCCTGCGGGACGGCCATCCCTTCATCGGCACGCGCGGTGACGGCAGCGATGCGGCGCTACGGGCCGAAGCGTTGTTCCGGTCGATCGGGTGATGCGGATGGGTCTGGGCCTTTCTTATCCGGGCTGGCTCCATCTCATGAGGGTGGGCTGATGGCGGTCGTCTCGCCCGACCGGATCGCGGCCATCCTGCGGCGGCAGGAGGAAGTGCAGGCGGCCATGGCACGCAGCGACCTCGATCCGGCGGAATTCGTGCGCCTTTCCAAGGACTATGCCGAACTGGAGCCGGTGACGAAGGCGGCGGGCGAGGTCGAAGGGCTGCGCCGGGAACTGGCGGCGCTGGAGGCGATGCTGGCCGATCCGGAAATGAAGGCGCTGGCGGAAGCGGAGATCGGTGACGTGCGTGCGCGGCTGCCGCAGGCCGAACATGCCCTCGCGGTCGCGCTGCTGCCCAAGGATGCGGCGGACGAGCGCGCGGCGATGCTGGAAATCCGCGCCGGGACGGGCGGGGACGAGGCGGCGCTGTTCGCCGGCGACCTCATGCGCATGTATCAGCGCTATGCCGAAACGCGGGGCTGGCGAGTGGAGATCATCTCCGCCTCCGCATCCGAGCAGGGCGGCTTCAAGGAAGTGATCGCCAGCGTCACGGGCGCGGGGGTCTTTGCCCGCCTGAAGTTCGAGAGCGGGGTGCACCGCGTGCAGCGCGTGCCGGCGACCGAAAGCGGCGGGCGCATCCACACCTCGGCGGCGACAGTCGCAGTGCTGCCGGAAGCGGAGGAGGTGGACGTGCAGATCAACGAGGCGAGCGACCTGCGCATCGACGTCTATCGCGCATCGGGATCGGGCGGGCAGCATGTGAACACGACCGACAGCGCCGTGCGCATCACCCATTTGCCCACCGGCCTGGTTGTCACGCAGCAGGACGAGAAATCCCAGCACAAGAATAAGGCCAAGGCCCTCAAGGTGTTGCGCACGCGCCTCTACGAGATGGAGCGCGACCGGGCGCAGAGCGAGCAGGCCGGGGCGCGCAAGGCCATGGTCGGCTCGGGTGACCGCTCCGAGCGCATCCGCACCTATAATTTCCCGCAGGGACGCGTCACGGATCACCGCATCAACCTGACGCTGCATCGCCTGCCGGAGATTCTCGAAGGGCCGGGACTGGAGGAGGTCATCTCCGCGCTCATCGCCGAGGACGAGGCGGCGCGACTCGCCCAGCTCGACGTGATGGCCTGAGATGCCGCCGCCGGAGGAGCCGGGCGTCTCGCGCATTCCCTTCCAGCGCGGCCATGGGCCGCTGGAGCAGTGGCTGCGGCGGGCCATGACGCGGCTGGCGTCAGTCAGTGCCACGCCCCGGCTGGATGCGGAACTGCTCGCCGCCCATGCGCTGGACATGACGCGCGAGGACATGATCCTGCGCCGCGGCGCGCTGCAATTGCCCGAGGGTCTCGATGCACTGCTGGAGCGGCGGCTATGCCATGAGCCGATCGCGCAAATCCTGGGTCGGCGCGATTTCTGGACGCTGACGCTCAAGGTGACGCGCGACGTGCTGACGCCGCGGCCGGACAGCGAGACGCTGATCGAGGCGGCGATCGACTATTTCGCGGACCATCCCGCGCCGGGACGCGAGCCGCGCCGTATCCTGGACCTGGGCACGGGCTCGGGCGCGCTGCTGCTCGCGGCGCTCGACCTCTGGCCGGGTGCCACTGGCCTGGGCATCGACATCTCGCAGGCGGCGCTGGCCATCGCGCGGGAAAATGCGGAGGCGACCGGCTTGGCCGAGCGCGCGGCCTTCCGCCTGGGCGACTGGGTGACGGGTCTTTCCGAGCGGTTCGATCTCATCCTGTGCAATCCGCCCTATATCCGCGAGGATGCGATGCTGCCGAGCGACGTGGCCGATTATGAGCCGGCGCAGGCGCTGTTCGGCGGGCCGGACGGGCTTGACCCCTATCGGACATTGTCGCTGCAAGTGGGCGACCTGCTGACGCCGGGCGGCGTGGCTCTGTTCGAGATCGGCTTCGATCAGGGGGAAAGCGCGGCGGCCCTGTTTCGGGGCGCCTTCCTGGACGTGACGCTCAGGCGCGACCTTGCCGGCAATGCCCGCTGCCTGGTGGTGACCGGACCGTGACCTGATGGGCGCCGCGCCGCCTTGTTTTGGAGATGCGCGATCCTATATCCATATCATCCGCGCTTTTTTAACGCTCTTATGCGAATTTCTCTTGGTTTGAGAGGCCGGACAGTCTATCTGGCGAGCCAGGTTGCTGCTGTCCACATGCGGGGAGCGTTAGGACGGGCGGCCTGCTCCCACAGTTTTGGCGGCGTTGTGAAAGGAGCCGTTGGCCGAAGCGCGGGCGTGAAGGCACGAGTCTGCCTTCCGCTGGACGGTGCGCACAGGGCCGAGGCCGCGCCATCGAAAGACAAAGGGCTTTTGTCGTAAGCATAGGGACAAACCGTTGATCAACAATCGTCAGGCCGGCCGCCGTCGCGGCCGGAACAATTCGCGCCAGCAGGGCGGCGGCAATCGCGGCAGTGGAGACAATGGCAACCGGATCGACAGCCGGGCACGCGGCAATGCCGCGCAGCTGCTGGAGAAATACCGCAACATGGCGCGCGACGCGCAGCTTGCCGGTGAACGGGTGAATGCCGAATATTATCTGCAGTTCGCCGATCATTATTTCCGCGTCCTCGCCGACAATCGCGCGCGCCAGGAAGAGCAGCAGCAGCGCTTCCGCCGCCACGACGAGTCCGAGGGCGAAAGCTACGACATGGACGAAGGCAGCGATGACGGCGCTGACGAGGGCGACGAGAGCGCTCTCTCCGACAGCGACGGCCCGGCCGACCGCGAGCCGCAGTCCCGCCGGGACGACGATGGCCGCGAGCGCAACCAGGGCCGTGGCCGCGATCGCGGCGATCGCGAGCGGCCCAATCGCCGCGAGGATCGCGAGCGCCGTCCGCGCGTCGCCAATGACGACGCCGAGGACAGCGAGAACGGCAGCGGACTGAATCTTGCCGCGCTGCCGCCCGCCATCGGCCGCAGCGAGGAGGCCGCGCCGGCGGACGACGAGCCGGCACCCGCCAAGCCGCGCCGGGGCCGGCGCCCCCGTCAGCCCGAGGCGGCGGAATAAGAATAGCGCTAGAGCATGTCTCGATTGGATTGAATCGCGACATGCTCTATTTTCCTTTTTTTTCCGCGCTTTCGTAGGTCGCCAGAGACCATCTGGCTTGAAAATGCTCTGTGAAAGGGCCCGGCGGTTTCTCCGGGCCTTTTCCTTTGGATATTGCATCTCTCGCAAAACGCGCCGCTGGCATGGATCGTTAAGCGCGCGTCCAGATCGGCTTGGGCATGGTCTGGCCTATCGCAACCACAGTGGGAAGCTTCATGAAATCCGGGGTCATCGTTCGTTCAACCTCCTTGCTGGCGGCGCTCGGGCTGCTGTCCGTCACAGCGCCCATGTTGCATGCGCAGGACGCCGCCGCCGGCGGCAAGGCGCTGCGCGAGAAGGGGCGGACGCTGTTCCGCGAGATGGGCTGCTTCCAGTGCCACAGCCTCGCCGACGCCGATGCCAATGGCGCCTATGCGCCGGCGTTCGACGGCAATGCGCATCTGACACGCGATTTCATCGTGACCACGCTCACGGACGGACGCGGTGACATGCCGAGCTTCGCGGGGCTGATGAGCGAAGAGGATCTCGCGTTGCTGGCGGATTATCTGATGGCCGTGCGCAAGCCGCCGGAGGGGTGAGAGGCGCGGGGATGGCGCTCCTGGAGGCGCCTTGACGTGGCCGTTATTGCCACTCCCCTCATCCCGCGAACGCCTCTGGATTCCCGCGTGCGCGGGAATGACGAGAGAAGGCCGCGACGACCATATCCCCTGCCCCAACCGTCAGTGCTCCTGCATAAGCAGGCGCACTTTGGACGCTGCGCGAAGCCCTAGAACTTGCCGCGCAGCGTAATGCCGTAAGTGCGCGGTTCGGCCAGATAGGCGGAGAAGAGCTGGTTGCTCATCGTCGCATTGGCGCGGCCGAGCTGGGATGTCGACTGGTTGTCGGGTCCCGAGCTTTGCAGGGGGCTGTTGAAGGCGACCTGGGTGTAGCGCTCGTTGAAGATATTCTGACCCCAAAGCTCGATGGCCCATGTCTCGCCGGGACCGCGCAGGCCGACGCGGGCATTGGCCACGGTGTAGCCCTTCTGCTCCTTCTCCGGATAGAGATCCGAGCCGGTATTGTAGCTGCTGGTCGAGCGGGAATCGATGTAGAGCAACGCGGAGAGGCCGCTGCTGCCGAGCGAGGGCGTCCAGGCGAAGCTGTTCGTCACCACCCAGCGCGGGGCGTTGCTGTTGGTGCTGCCCTCCAGCAGGAACAGGGCGGCGTCGAGCGGAATGCTGCCGTCGCCATTGCCCACGAGCTGATCGGTGAAATCGGTCCTGGCATAGGTCACGCCGGCGCTGATGCGCACATTGCGGGCCGGATTGACATAGGCCTCCAGCTCGACGCCGTCGCTGATGAGGCCGGCCCTGGTCTTCGCGCAGGTGCGGTCGGCCGCCTTGTCGCCATCGCAGCCATTGATGTTCTGCACCACGAAGCTGGTGCCGTTGAAGGTGTTGAGCTGGAAGTTGGTGAATTCCTGGCGGAACAGCGCGGCATTGATGCCCCATTCGCGCCGGTTTAGCTTGAAGCCGATCTCATAGGCGTTGACCGTCTCGGGCTCGAACCACAGCGTCGCGGCATCGGCATTGGTGCGCGGCGCAAAATAAGTGCGCGGCGAGACGGCGGCGCCGACGCCGGTGGTGCCGAGTTCGAAGCGGTCGAGATTATAGCCGCCTGCCTTGTAGCCGCGCGAATAGCTGGCATAGACCATCGCGCCGCCGCCGAGCTTGTAGGCCAGCGAGGCAGTACCCGAAAATTCGCCGCTGCTGCGCGAATCGGTGGGCGTCAGGGCATTGAGGCCCGTGCTGCTGTTGCCCAGGCACCCCAGCGTCAGAATGCCGCCGGCCAGCAGCGCGGCCTGGCCCAGGCTGGGCGTGGTCGCGAGCGTCGGCAGCGCCGAGCCCTGAAGCTGCGCGCAGACGGCATTGTTGTTGTTGAGATCGAGCCGCAGCTTCTTGCTCTCATGCGTGTAGCGCAGGCCCAATGTCAGATCGAGCGCGTCGGACAGGTGGATGATGTTGTGGGTGAAGAGCGCCCAGTTCTCGCTGGTCTGGTAATAACGCGAATCCGTGTCGCCGGCATCCGCGGGCATGCTGGCGAGCAGGCGCAGCCCGTCGCCCAGGCCCGACGAGACGGCATTGGACTGCGCCGTCGCCGTCGCGTCCGCCACTGTCGTCGAGGCGCCCTGGTCGATCGCGCCCCGGTAGATGGCGGCATAGAGGCCCGCGCGCAGCGTGTTCTGCGTGCCGCTGATGAGCGTGCCGACATTGGGTGCGGCGGCCGACAGCGGCGCGGCGCAGAGCGAAAGCTGCGGCGCGCTCAGATTGCTGCTGTTGCCCGTGCCCTGCATCAGGCGGCAGGCGGCGAACCGGCCATAGTCCGCGCCGAAGCGGATATTGTCGCGCAGGGTCAGCTTCTCATGCGCATAATAGCCGCCGACCAACCAGTCGAGCCGGTCCTCGAAGGCCGAACCCTGCAGACGCAGCTCCTGCGTGAAGGTGCGGAACTGGCGATAGGTGCCCGGATCGCGATAGAGCAGGTCCGCCGTGGCATAATCATAATCGCCATAGTCGGCCGATTTGTAGTCGCGATAGGCAGTGATGCTGGTGATTTTGGCACCGCCCATGTCGTAGTTGATCTCACCCGACAGGCCCCAATCGTCGAGCTTGTTCACATAATCGCGGCCCGGCGTGACGCTGACGTTCCGCTGATAGGGATCCTGCGTGTAGGGCGTCGCCCCGTTGGGAAAGCGGGTGCCGAGCACGGAGAGCAGCGAGACGAGGCGGTTGCTTGGGCTGACCGCGAAGGCGGACGGGCTGGCGCCGGTCTTCTCCGTCGTTTCGATATAGACCGCGCCGCAGCAGCTCTCGTCGCGCCGGGTATAATCGGCGATCAGGCGGACGGAGAGATCGCTGGTCGGCTCCAGCAGAAGCTGGCCGCGCAGGAAATAACGGTCGCGGTCATTGGTGTCGCCCACCTTGCTGCCGGCCGTGTCGACGATGTTGAGGAAGCCGTCGCGCCTGGACCAGATGCCCTCCAGGCTGGCGGCGATGGTGTCGCTGATCGGGCCGGTCACGCGGCCGGCGACGCGCCAATAATCATAATTGCCATAGGAAATCTCGCCGCTGCCGCCGAGCGTGAAGCTGGGCGCCTTGGAGACGATGTTGATGAGGCCGGCCGAACTGTTGCGGCCAAAGAGCGTGCCCTGCGGCCCGCGCAGCACCTCGACCCGCTCGATCTCGCCCAGATCCGTGAGGCCCGCGCCGGTGCGCGAGCGGTAGACGCCGTCGATGAACACCGCGACCGAGCTTTCCAGGCCCGGATTGTCGCCCACCGTGCCGATGCCGCGGATGCGCGCCACACCATTGGCCTCCGTGCCGGTTGAAACGACGAGCAGCGATGGGGCAAGCTGGTTGAGCTGGCGAATGTCGTTGGCACCGCTGTTCTGCAAGGCCTGGCTGGTCACGGCCGACACGGCGATGGGCACGTCCGACAAGGGACTGGCGCGGCGGGTCGCCGTGATGATGATCGCGCCGTCATCGGCATCGGCCGTCTGGGCTCCGGCATCGTCCTGGGGCGCATCCTGCGCCATGGCCGGCATGGCCTGCATCAGGCAGAGGGGGATCAGGCTGGCAGAAGCGACCAGAGAAAAACGCTGCATCGGCATACTCTCCGAAAGTTTATGTCGGCAATGAACGGCCACTATATATCCATCATCTGTTTATGGCTTCCCCCACAGAAATTGCGGTGAGACGCGAAAGTTGCGGAGTGTGACATTATTCCCTGCGATCTCAGGCCGGCATCGGAAATCGAAGCAGCCGCGCCTCGATCGGCACAAGGGCCTCGGCACGCGCGCCGAAGAGCGAGCGTATGGGCGGCGCGCAGGCATCCAGCCCGCCGGTGAAGGCGCCGAAAGAGGGCAGGATGAGCTTGCGCTCGCCCAGCACGAAACAGCGCCGCGAGACGAGGCGGCCGCGCAGGCTCATGCGCCATTTGGGATGAAAATGGCCGGAAAGCTCGGGCCGCGCCTCTCCGGGCAGCGCCTCGTGGCGCAATATGATGCCCGCCACGTCCGCCTCCTCGCAAATGGTGCCGCCCAGCCGGGGCGAGGGATGGGGATCGTGATTGCCAGTGATCCAGACCCAGTCGACCCGCGCGGTCAGTCGTGCCAGGCGATCCAGCACATCGGACGTCATCCGGTCGGTCGCGGCCGCGTCATGCAGGCTGTCGCCCAGGCACCACAGCTCGCGCGCGCCGCTGCGCGCCAGCGCGGAGTCCAGCGCGGCGAGCGTGGCGAGGCTGTCATAGGGCGGCAGCATCTGCCCCCGGGCGGCGAAGGCGCTGGCTTTTTCGAGATGCAGGTCGGCCACAATCAGCGCCGCGCGCTCGCACCAGAAAAGCGCGCCTTCCGGCAGGGCCAGCCAACTCTGTCCGCCGAAGCGGAAGGGAGAACGATCCATCCGGCCCGCTATGCCGCGCCGCGTGAGTGCTTTCAATCGCCGATCGACCTGGGCTAGGGCAGCTCCATGCATTCGCCGCCCGTCCATGTCGCCGCTTTCTATCGCTTCGCGCCGGTTGCGGCGCCCGAGGCGCTTGCCGCGCGGCTGCGTGAACTGGGCGCCGCTTCCGGTCTCGTCGGCTCGATCATCCTCGCGCCCGAAGGACTGAACGGCACGATCGCCGGTGCGCCCGAGGCCGTGGAGGCGCTCTTCGAGATGCTGCGGGCCGAGCCCGGCATGGCGGGTCTGACACCGCGCCTGCATGCGGCGCCGGCATTGCCCTTCGCCCGCTGGAAAGTGAAAGTGAAGCGCGAGATCGTCACCATGGGCGTGGCAGAGGTGGACCCGGCGCGGGGCGTGGGCACCTATGTCGACCCGGCGGACTGGAACGCGCTCATCAGCGCGCCGGACACGATCCTCATCGATACGCGCAACGATTATGAAGTGGCGATCGGCAGCTTTGCGGGCGCGATCGATCCCGATACGGCGAGCTTCGGCGATTTCCCCGCCTGGTTCGACGCGCAGGCCGAGACATGGCGGGCCGAGGGACGAAGCCCGCGCATCGCCATGTTCTGCACCGGCGGCATCCGCTGCGAGAAATCGACCGCTTATGCCCGCGCGCGGGGATTTGACGAGGTCTATCATCTGAAGGGCGGCATCCTCGCCTATCTGGCGGAGATCGAGGCGGCCGACAGCCTGTGGCAAGGCGAATGCTTCCTCTTCGACGAGCGCATCTCCATCACCCATGGCGAGCGGACCGGCAACGCGCGGCTCTGTGCCCAATGCGGCCAGCCTATCCTGCCCGATGCCGCCCATGGCTGCGCCGGGTCAACGGGCCGCCAGGGCGTGGGCTGACGCTTCTTCGCCCCGGCTGCCCTGCGGCAGCGTGAAATCGACATGGCGGTTGCCGAAATCGATGGCGACCCGATCGAACATGCGCAGCATCTTCATGCCGAGCAGCATGGCCGGGCGGTCGGACAGATCCAGCTCGGCGAAGGGCGCCGCGTCGAGGAACAGCATGGGGATGTTCTGAAGCGTCACCGAAGCGATCTCGAGGCGCTTCACGACCGTGAACTGTGCCTGCACCGCCTGCCCGGTCACGGAGCGGATTTCCGTCGGCTGGGGCGGGATCAGCAACTGCTTGACCTTGAGGCGATGAAACAGCGCCATGTTGCCGATGCTGTATTCCGCGCCGGTATCGAGGATGACGCTGACGCGCTGCCCATCGAGCCGGGAATCGACGAGGATGAGCTGGCCCAGCCGGCTGCGCGCCCTGACGACGATGGTGGTGTCCGGATTTACCATCCGCGCGGCGGAGACGCTCTTGCCGATGGTGAGCTGGCGCTTCCTGAAATCGAGAGTGACACGCTTGTTACGCAGGCTGTCGAGCCCGATGAGCCCCGCGCCGCCGAGATCCGCATGCGCGATGCTGAGCGCGGGCAGATCGTCCACGGTCTGCGTGCCGAAGCGCATGCGCTCGACATGAACGGCGTTCACCGTCTCGCGCCCGGCGATGCTGACGATCTCGACCGGCGGCAGCGCGGGCAGGGCCAGGCGATCGGCCAGCTCGCGCGCGACGATGGAGCGATTGGAGCCGGTATCGATGATGAAGGGATAGGCCGGGCCGCCCTCGCCGATCTCGACCGGCAGCGTCATGCGGTCCGCCAGGTCCGCGCCGATGCGCAGCAGGTCGACAGTCGGCTCGGGAAGCGTGGGGAGGACGGGGACGGGCACGGCATCCGGCGCCTGCATGACCGGCTCCGTCGATGCCGCGGGGGGAAGGGGCGCGCTGGCGAGCGCGAGGGCGAGCAGTCGATACGAGACCGAGCCGGACAAGGACATGACGCCTCCTCTCCCCTGTCCCGCAAAGGTAACACAGGACGGTGAGTCCGCCAATCGGTTGGATGCGTGGGGATGGGGCGTTCGTGAGTGAAAGCCGGTCTTAGTCCCTCCTCTTCAGAGAAGGGGTTTGGGGTGGTGTTGGGACAGTGGCTCGGGCTCGCTTCGTGAGCGATGCTGCGCATCGCCCCCACCCCTTGCCCCTCCCCTCAAGGGGAGGGGTTGGCATCGCCTGCCGCCTCTCAATCCGGCGTCATGGCGATGCGGGCCAGCTCTTCCGCTTCCATGAGCAGCGCATCGTCGGTTTCGTGCGCGGCGACATGCTCGCGGCCGATCATGATGAGGACGGGAACGGCGAGCGGGCTCACATGGGAAAGGGGCTTGTGGACGATGGTGCCCGCCGCGCGGTCGATAAGCTCACCCAGGCGCCCGACATCGGTCATGCGCGCGCGCGCGTCGGCCCAGGCGGCGCGGAGCAGGAGGTGGTCGGGCTCGTAGCGGCGCAGCACGTCGTAGATGAGGTCGGTCGAGAAGCTGACCTGCCGGCCGGTCTTGCGCGCGCCGGGCTGCTGGCGCTCGATGAGGCCGGAGATCACCGCGACGTCGCGAAAGGCGCGCTTGAGAAGCGAGCTTTCTTCCACCCAGGCGATGAATTCATGATCGAGGATGTCGGCCGAGAAGAGTGGGCGGGGATCGCGCACGGGCTCGACGCTGGAGACCGCGAGCGCATAATCGTTGGAGACGAAGCCGATGGGCTTGAGGCCCCGCTCCTCCATGCGGCGGGTGAGCAGCATGCCGAGCGACTGGTGCGCATTCCAGCCCTCGAAGCTGTAAACGACCATATAGTGCAGCCGCTCGTGCGGGAATGTCTCGACGAGAAGCTGGTCGGGCTGCGGCAGGACCGAGCGGAGCTGCTGCATGGCGAGCCACTCGTGCACGTCCTGCGGGAAGCGGTGCCACTCGCCGGGCGCGGCAATGAAGCGGCGAACCTTGTCGGCAAGATGCGTGGACATGGCCATGCGCGTGCCGCCCCAGCTCGGGATCTGGGCGGACTTGCTGCTTGCCCGCACGATCAGCTCGCCCTCGGTCTGGCGAACCAGCTCCAGCGACATGCCGGAGAAGAAGAAGCGATCGCCCGGCGCGAGCGTGGCGGCGAACATCTCCTCCACCGTGCCGAGCTTGCGGCCATTGCCGAAACGCACGTCGATGGCGGGCTGGTCGACGATGATGCCGGCATTGATGCGGTGCTGCCGGGCGAGGCGGGGATGGGCGAGGCGCCACGTGCCGTCGCGCGCCTGGACGAGCCGCTGGAAGCGATCATAAGCGCGCAGGGCATAGCCGCCGGTCGAGACGAAGCCGAGCAGCTCGTCGAGCTGGGCGCGGGTGAGGGCGGCATAAGGCGCGGCGGAGACGATCTCGGCATGAAGGGCGGCGGGATCGATGGGCGCAGCGCAGGCGAGCGCCATGATGTG
>CBIMKI010000016.1:0-22303 GCA_966244395.1 uncultured Sphingobium sp.
AGGGCGACCTGGATGCGACCGAGATTGGGCGGATTGAGCTGGAAGCGGGCATGGCCGGTGCCTTCGGAGAGCGCGGCGATCTCATTGGCCATGCGGTCGATCCACTGGCCTGAAACGCCCATGTCGATGACCTGATTGGCAAGCTGGGTGCCGGCCGCTGCCACGGGGGCCGCATTGGCTCCCGCCGGGCCGGTGACGCCGAGCTGCGACTGCACGACCGGCGGCAGCGACTGCACGATGTCGCGCAGCGGATCGGCCTGTCCGGCCGGCGCGGCTTCGCCCTTCGCGGCGGCGGCGGCAATGGCGCGCATGGCCGAGGAGCGCGGCTGGTTCTCGCGTCCGTCGCGCTTCCCGTCGCCGCTCTCGGCGGATTGGCCGGAGGCGCCGCCATTGGCGGCGCCCACCACGGCCACCGGGCTCGACGGCGCGCCGGTGCTCGCATTCTGTGCCGGCTGGCCCTTGGCGGCCACGGCCACGGCCACGGCCTCGCCCTTCGCGCCCTCGCCATCGGCCTGTTTCGGCGTGACGGGGGCCGCGTCGGCGGCGGGCTTTCCAGCCGCGGCCGCCGTGACGCCCTTGGCGGCCTCGACGCCCGCCTGTCGCGCCTTGCCCTTCGCGCCATCCGCCTGCGCCGGCCTGTCGGCGGCAAGCGCCGCCTGCGCCTGTGCGGCCTCGGGCGCGATGGCGGCGTCCGTCTCGGCCGCATTGCCCCGGCCAGCCTTGCGGGGCTTGCCCGTCACCGGATCGATATCGCCGTCCAGGCCGCTGCCTTCCTCGCTTTGGCCGGGCAGCGCGGAATCAGGCGCGATCGCCCCTTCGCCCTCCGGGTCCTCGGCGCCCGCCAATGCGGGATCGAGCGCGAGCTTGCCGGCCTCGCCTTCCTTGCCTTCGCCCGCGATCAGGCCGGCGAAGGTGCCGCCCTTGCCCTTGGCGCCCGCAATCCCGGCGAGATCGGCCCCCGCCGCCTCACCCAGCAATGCGGCAAAGGCGCCGTCCAATATCGTCGCGGCGCCCGCCGGCGCGGCGCCGGCCTTGGTGGTGATCGGCCCGGACTTGACGCTTGCCTGGCGCGTCATGGCGGAAACCTCGGTCATCATTCAGTCCCCTTCGTCTGCATGCGGCGGTAGCTCGGCAGAGCCTGGAGCCGCTTCTCACGCAGCGCCTCCCGCGCCGCCTGAGCCTTGTCCTTCAATCGCTCGGCGATCTCGCGATCGCGATTCGAGGCGACTCGCTCCGCGTCCCGGGCGTCGACCCGCCGGTTCGCGTCGTAGAGCGCGCCATCGAGTTGCCGGCCCGCGCGTTCGAGGCGACTGGCCAGCTCACGTTGGTTTGCAAGATTCGCGCCAGTTGTGTCGCCAAGCTGGTCGAACAGTTCCGATCGCACCTTCGCGATGCGCCGGGCACTGTCCTCGATCTGCGCCGCTTCCTCGCGCGCGGCGACGGCGGCGGCCACGGATTGCGTGTGTTGCACGTCGCGCACGCGCAGCAGGCGCTTGCGGCTGTTGATGAGCCGGCTCATCGGCTGAATTCCGCCACGAGCGCGCTGGCGCTGCTATCGAGATCGATGGTCGATTTCGCGCTCTGGCGCACGAAGTCGAGCAGTTGCTGCCGCCGCTCCACCGCCTCGTCGATGGTGGCATCGTTGCCGGGGCGATAGGCGCCCATCAGGATGAGGTCGCGATTCTCCTCATAGGCGGCCCAGAGGCGGCGATAATTTGCCGCGGCGGCAAGATGTTCCTCGTCCACGATGTCCGCCATGACGCGGCTCAGCGAGCGGCCGATGTCGATCGCGGGGAAGATGCTCTGTTCGGAAAGCTGGCGCGAGAGGACGAAATGCCCGTCCACGATGGCGCGCGCGGTGTCGACGATCGGGTCGTCATTGTCGTCGCCATCGGCGAGCACGGTGTAGATCGCCGTGATCGACCCGCCCGAGCGCGTGTCGACGCCGGCGCGCTCGACCAGGCGCGGGATGAGGCTGAGCGCCGAGGGCGGATAGCCCTTCATCGCCGGCGGTTCACCCAGCGACAGGCCGATCTCGCGCTGGGCATGGGCGCAGCGCGTGAGCGAGTCGATGAGCAGCAGCACCTGCTTGCCCTGCGCGCGGAAATATTCGGCGATGGCGGTCGCGCGCGCGGCGGCGCGCAGGCGCAGCACCGGCGGGTGGTCGGCCGGCACCGCCACGACCACGCTCTTGTGCATCTGGTGCTTCAATTTGGTTTCGAGGAAGTCGCTCACTTCGCGGCCGCGCTCGCCGATGAGGCCCGCGACGACGATGTCCGCCTCCGCGCCCTGGATCATCTGGCCCATCAGCACGGATTTGCCGACGCCCGAGCCCGCCATGATGGCGATGCGCTGGCCGCGCCCGGCGGTGAGCAGCGCATTGACGGCGCGCACGCCCAGGTCGAAGCGGTCGAGCACGCGGCCCTTGTCGAGCACATTGCCCTTGACGCCATTGAGCGGCCACTGGCCGTTGGCGATGATCGGCCCCTTGCGGTCGAGCGGCTGGCCCTGCGCGTCGATGACGCGGCCGATGAGGCCCTCGCCCACCTGCACCATGTTCGCCGCGCTGTCCGGCTCGACGCGCGCGCCGTTTTCGAGCGGCGCATCCTGGTCGAGCGGCACGAGCACGGCGCGATTGCCCTTGAAGCCGACCACTTCGGCGCGGACCAGATGGCCATCCGCCGCGATGATCTTGGCCCCGGCGCCGATCGGCCGGTTGAAGCCGCTGACTTCCAGCATGCCCGCATCATGGCCGACCAGCCGGCCGACATGGCGGGGCGCCTTGTTGGTGACCTGGAGATGGTCGAGGAGCTTGCCCGCCTGTGCGAGCTGGGCCTGCATCATCGCCGCCCCTCCATGTCGTCGAGCAGCGCCTTGAGGCGTGCGAGGCGCACGTCCGGGCCGTCCTCCACCCAGCCATCGGCCGTGGCGAGGCGCACGCTGCCGCGCGGCAGGTCCGGATTGGCGGCCAGCGTCACGCCGCTCGCTTCCTCCTCAAGCAGGTGCAGGTCCTCGGGATTGACCTCCAGCACGGCGCGGCTCTCGTCGCTGTCGATGCAGGCCGCGACGGCCGCGCAGCGATCCTTGAGCACCGCTTCGTCGACCGCGACCTCGCCCATGATCTGGTGGACGAGGCGCACGACCGCCTGAGAGAGCATCGCCGCCAGCGTGCCCTCGCCGCTCTGGGCGATCTGCTGGACGGCCTGGGCAAGCAGCGTGCGCGCCTCATTGTCGGCCGCGGCCGCCTCGCGCGCGAGGCGCTCGCCTTCCTGGAAACCTTGCAGAAACGCCTCGCGCGCCGCTTCCTCGATCGGATCGACCGCCGGCTCGGCCGGAGCCGCCGCCATCGCTGCCGAAGCCGCGCGCTGGCCCGGACCGCCGGCCTGCCATGCCCGCCCCGCCGCCTCGTCGCCATAAGTGGCGCGGAAGCCGCCCTGCTGCTGGCGCCCGAGCGAGCCGAAATCCCCGAACCCGCCCACTGGCGTCGCCAAAGTTGCGTCGGCCAACCAGATCCTAGACATAGTCGTCGCCCCGGCCGCCGAGTGTGATCGTGCCGTCGTCCGCCATGCGGCGGGCTTCGGCGATGATGGCCTTCTGCGCTTCCAGCACGTCGGCCAGGCGCATGGGTCCGCGTTCCTCCATCTCGTCCTCGATGGACTGGGCGGCGCGCGCCGACATGCAGCCCAATATCTTGGTGCGCAGCATGTCCGATGCGCCCTTGAGCGCCACCACCAGCTGCTCGGTGTCGACCGAGCGCATGAGCGTGCCCAGATCCTTCTCGCTCAGCTCCAGCAGATTCTCGAAGATGAACATCTCGTCCTCGATGGACTGCGCCACCTGCTTGTCCCGCTTGTTCAGCGCCTTGATGATGCGCTGCTCCATGTCCTTGCGGATATTGTTCATGATCGCCGCGGCATCGGTCGTGCCGCCGCGCTTGGTGCTCGTGCCGCTCGTCGTCTTCTGGGCGGTGCGGCCGGAGAAGAGCGCTTCCAGATCGTCGATCGCCTCGCTGCTCACCGGGCCCAGCGTCGCCACGCGATACACCACTTCCTCCTGAAGCTCGGCGGGGAGCAGCTGGAGCACGGAGGCGGCCACGCCGGCATCGAGATGCGCGAGCACGATCGCCATGATCTGCGGATGTTCCGCTTCCACGACCGACGCGATCTCGGCGGGCTCCATCCACTTCAGCATCGCCAGCTTCGTGGAGCGCGTGGGCGGCGTGATCTTGGCGAGCATCGTATCGGCGCGCTCGGGGCCCAGCGCCTTCTGCATGGCGCCGCGGATATGCTTGCTGGCGCCATAGCCGATGGTGGTGCGGCCCTTGGCCTTGTTGACGAACTGGTCGAGCGCCTGGTTGACCTCCGCCACCTGCACGTCGGCGACGTCATACATGGCGTAGCCGAGCTGGCGCACTTCCTCGGGCTCCAGGCGCGAGAGGATCTCGGCGGCCTCGTCCTCGTCGAAGAGCATGAGCAGGACGGCGGCGGCGGCGCTGCCCTGGAGGCGGGGGGCCTGGTCAGCCATTGGCCTTGCCTCCATCCTTCAGGAGATCGCGCACGACCAGCGCCGCGCGGTCCGGGTCCTGCTTCACGAAATTGCGGATGAGCGCCGCGCGGTCCGTATAGTCATGAGTGGAACTTATCATGTCGAGCGTCACCGGGCGCTGCGGGTCGACGACGGCGGCGTGGGCGATTTCGGCCTTGATCTCGGTGCCGATCTGCTGCGCGCGCTGCGCCTGGACCTGCCTCTCCTCCGCCTTGGCGAGCGTCCAGCGCTTGAGCAGCGGGCGGCCGATGCCCAGGATGAGGATCAGGGTCACGAACAGCGCGGAGAGATTGCGCGCCAGCATCGAGACCCAGCTCGCCTCGTACCAGGGCGTGAGTTCGGCGGGATCGACGGCATCGACGAACTTGCGCGAGGTGATGGCGACCACGTCGCCGCGCGCGGCATCGAAGCCGACAGCGCCTTTCACCAGCGCCTCCAGCGCGGCGATTTCCTGCGGCGTGCGCGGCTTGCCGTCCGCGCCGTCGTCGAGCGCCACGGCGATCGACAGGCGCGACACGGTGCCTACGGCATCGCGCGTCACGGAGACCTCGCGGCCGAGTGCGAAGTCGCGGTTGAAGGTCTCGGCGGTCTTCATCGCCGGTTCGCCGGGCGTCGCGGTCGTGGCGCCCTGCTGCTGGGCGTCGAGCGGCGGTGGCGGCGCGCCGGGATTGGCCGGATTGACCGGCGGATTGGCCTGAAGGGCGCCGGGCACGCCGCCGGGCTGGGCCGCGGCGCCGTTCGCGCCGTCCGCATTCCAGCTTCCGGCCTCGCTGCGCAGGCGCGCTTCGTCCTGCGGATAGGTTTCGCGCGTTGCCTGCCGCTCGGCGAAGTTCACTTCGGCATGGGCCTCGACGGAGAATTTGTCCGCGCCGACGATGGGCGTCAGCAGTGCCATCACGGCCTGGCGATAGCGGTCCTCGATGCGGCCCTGGGTCTGGAGCTGCCGGTCGGTCTCGGCGCCGGCGCCGGTCGTCTCGGAAAGCAGCCGGCCGTTCTGGTCCACGACCGAGACGCCGTCCGGCGTCATGTCCGGCACCGAGGAGGCGACGAGATGCACGATCGCTTCGACCTGGCCCTGGGAGAGCGTGCGTCCCCCGGCGAGCTGGAGCATTACCGATGCGGTCGGCTTGCTGCGGTCGCGCAGGAAGATGCTGGGCGGCTGGATGGCGAGGTGGACGCGGGCCGAGATCACGGCGTCGATCGCCTCGATGGTGCGGGCGAGGTCCATCTGCCGCGCGGTGCGCAGCTTCTCGCCCTCCACCGCCCGGCTCGCGCCCATCGGCATGCTGCTGATGAGCGTGTCGCCATCGGGCGCGCTCTTGGGCAGGCCGGCGGCGGCCAGCTTCATCTTGGCGTCGAAATAGTCCGCTTCGGACACGGTGATGGCGCCGGAGCTGCCATCGAAGCCGTAGGGGATGTTGGACTTGCCGAGCACATCCGCCACGGCGGCCTTGTCGGCATCGGGCAGGCCCCGGAACAGGTCGCGCTGCGGCGGTTCGCGCAGGGCGAGCCAGGTCGCGCCGGCCAGTGCCGTCACGCCGATGAGACCCGCCAGAGGCAGGCTGCGCCGGACGGCGGGCTGCTCGAGGAAGCCGGTGAGGCGCAGGCGCAGGCCGTCCACGCCTGCCCCCATGCCCGGGCCACGGCCGGCGGAGGAGACGGCGGGAAGGCCCGATTGAACGGCTTGTCCGTCAGCCACGGTGATGTTTGCGTCGCTCATCTGGGATTACACCGGCATGCTCATGATGTCCTTGTAGGCGGACAGCAGTTTGTTGCGGACTTGCAGGGTCGTTTCGAAGCCGATCGAGGCCTGCTGCTTGGCGAGCATCACCGCGGCGATATCCGTGGTCTCGCCGCGCTCGAAGGCGACGGCGGCATCGGAAGACGCGGCCTGCAGATTGTTGACCTCGTTGATGGCGCTCTTGAGCGCGCTGGTGAAGTCGCTGCCGCCCGCGGCGGGCGCGCCTGCTCCGCCCGCCGCGGGATTGGCGGCGTTCTGGAGCGCGCTGTTGCGCTGGAGGATCGACTGGCGGAGCGCCAGCACATTGTCGACGGAAAGTCCGGCCATGCTCTGGTCCTTCCCTCAGCCAGCGACCGCAAGGTCGCGCATTTCCGCGAGGCGGTAGCGCAGCGTGCGTTCGGAGATGCCGAGCAGCCGCGCGGCGCGGGCGCGGTGCCCGCCGGTATCGCGCAGGGCGGCACGGATGGCGTCGATGCGTGAGGCGCGCGCCACGTCGTGCAGCGTCGCGGTGGCCGCGCGCTGTACCGGCGCCGGTGCTGCGGGACCAACCAGATTGAGGTCGCTCGCTTCGATGCGGTCGCCCTCGCGCAGCAGGATGGCGCGCTGGAGGACATTGCCCAGTTCGCGCGCATTGCCCGGCCAGCCATGCGTCATCAGCCGGTGCACCGCGCCCGCTGTGGGCCAGGCGAAGGCCGGCGCGCCCATCGCGCTGCCGCCCTGGTGACGGAGCAGGAAGGCCGCCGTGATCGCCATGATGTCACCCGGACGCTCGGCGAGCGGCTTGAGGTGCAGCGGCATGACGTTGAGGCGCCAGTAGAGGTCCGAGCGGAAGCGTCCGGCTTCCGATTCGGCGGCGAGATCGCGGTTGCCCGCGGCGATGACGCGGACGTCGACCGGCACGGGATGCGTCGCGCCGACGGGCAGGATCTCGCCCTCCTGGAGCGCGCGCAGCAGCTTGGCCTGGAGCGCGAGCGGCAGTTCGGCGATCTCGTCGAGGAAGAGCGTGCCGCCGTTCGCGGCGAGGAACAGGCCGTCCGACGAGGCGCCGGCACCCGTGAAGCTGCCCTTGCGGTGGCCAAAGAGCATGGCCTCCATCATCGTCTCGGGCAGGGCGGCGCAGTTGACCGCAATGAAGTCCTTGTCGGCGCGCGGCGAATTGTCGTGGAGGAAGCGGGCGATGCCTTCCTTGCCGGTGCCGGTTTCGCCCTGGATGAGCACGGTCGCGTCGCTGGCGGCGATGCGGGCGGCCAGGCGCATCAGGGTGGCGCTGCTGTCGTCGCCCACGGCCGGCATGCGCTCGGGGCGCAGCATCTCGGCAATGAGGGCGAAGGCCATGTCGCGGTCCTGTTCGCCGATGGCGATGCGCGCGGGATAGCCGTCGGCCGCCGGCATGAGCCTGGGCGCGCCGCCCTTGTCGCCGGCTTGCCACTCGATCAGCACGTCGCGGCAGGTGGCGTGGGCGATTTCCTCTGCGAGGAGGATGCGGACGGTGGTCTTGCCGCGCGGCGCATCCGCCGCGACGATGCGGACGGTGTAGCAGGCGGTATCGAGCCATGCCTCCAGGTCCGGCAGCAGCCGGTGGACGCGCTGGCTCATGTCGACAGGCAACATGCGCTCAGTCCCCAATTTTCCGGGCCCTATGCTCCCCCGAGCCGGACCCCCTTTTCGATGAAGTCAATCTCACCGAAAATGCTTATCATTCCGTTAAGTACGGCGAGGGCTTGCCGGATTGCGGCAAAAGCCTGCCGCCTGCCGCCGCGCGAGATACCCGCAACGATAAGTGTTATATTACAGTATCTTATGCGCATGTGCGCGTAGCAAAAAGATACCCGCGCGCGTGAGAGCTTCGGGGCGGGAGTGAAAAAACGAGGGGGAAGGAGAAAAAAATCGCGTGGCCCTTAAAGCTTTCCCCGCAGCGTCCGTTCTGGGTGTTCGAGGCCGCCAACGCCGAACGGCAGCGACCCCATGCAAGAGCGGGAAAGGATTTCCACATGACTGTTATCGCTTCCAACGTTTCGGCGCTGCGCGCCCAGAACGCCACGACCAACGCCAATATGGGCCTCCAGCAGGCCATGGAGCGCCTGTCCTCGGGCAAGCGCATCAACTCGGCCAAGGACGACGCCGCCGGCCTCGCCATCGCCACCAAGATGACCTCGGAAATCCGCGGTCTCAATGCCGCCATCCGCAATGCCAATGACGGCATCTCGGTCACGCAGGTCGCCGAAGGCGCGATGGGCGAAGTCGGCAACATCCTGCAGCGTATGCGCGAGCTGGCCGTTCAGGCTTCCTCGGGCACCGTCGGTCCCGACGAACGCAAGGGCATCCAGGCGGAAGTCGCGCAGCTCAAGGAGCAGGTGACGAGCATCTCCGAGCGCACGAAGTTCAACGGCATCTCGCTGATGGACGGTTCGGCCACGCTCGCCAGCGGCGGCACCGGCACGAAGATCACGATCCAGACCGGCAACAACTCCGGTGAGACCGTCACGGTCGAGGTCAAGGCGACCGATCTCACGACGCTGGGCATCGCCGGGCTCGACGTTTCGACGCAGACCGGTGCCGACGCCGCGCTGGCGCTGCTCACCTCCGCGCTGGACAACGTCTCGCAGGGCCGTGCGACCCTCGGTGGTATCCAGAGCCGTCTGGACGCCACGGTCAACAGCCTGACCTCGCAGGTCACCAACCTGACGGACGCCCGTTCGCGCATCGAGGACGCGGACTTCTCGCAGGAGTCGACCGCTCTGGCCAAGAACCAGATCCTCAGCCAGGCGTCGACCGCGATGCTCGCCCAGGCGAACCAGTCGCAGCAGGGCGTGCTGAGCCTGCTCCGCTAAGAGCGGAACACCAGTTTGATCGGCGGCGGTTCTGGTCCACCGCCGCCGGTCATATGGCCCCCGGCACCCAACAGTCCCCATCGTGCCGGGGGTCACCCTTTTCGAAGGACCGGAAACGGAAACCCTCGCTCCCCCGGGCGAGGGTTTTTTCCTATGGGCGCGCTGTCCGGCCGGACGCTCGCTCAGGACGGGACACCGCGCAAGCGCGGGAAATCGCCCCGCGCCATTCGCTTTCTACCCTGTCGAACCCTGTCCTCATCTCCAAGCACGGCCGCCAAAACGCATCGGGCCGGATACGATTGCGCGTATCCGGCCCGATTCAAATATTGTCCGCGCCGCCGGACGATCCGGCCGGCCTGGACCCAAGCCTCATTTCAATGCGGCGCAGGCTTCCTGAATGCGCGTGCAGGCCTGTGCCAGAATTTCCTCGGACGTCGCATAAGAGACGCGGAAGGCCGGCGCGAGGCCGAAGGCGCCGCCATGAACGGCGGCCACGCCCCTGGTCTCGAGGAAATAGGTGATGAGATCCTCGTCAGTCTCGATCTTCTTCCCCTCGGGCGTCTTCTTGCCCATGCAGCCCGATACGTCCGGATAGACGTAGAAGGCACCTTCGGGCGTCGGGCAATGTACGCCCGGCGCCTCGTTGAGCATGCGTACGACGAGATCGCGGCGGCCCCGGAAGGCCTCGTTGCGCGCGTCGAGGAAGCTCTGGTCGCCGTTGAGCGCGGCCGTGGCTGCCGCCTGGCTGATCGAGCAGGGATTGGAGGTCGACTGCGACTGCAGCTTGGCCATCGCCTTGATGATCCACTGCGGGCCGCCCGCATAGCCGATGCGCCAGCCGGTCATCGAATAGGCCTTGGAACAGCCGTTGACGGTCAGCGTGCGCTCGTAGAGGTCCGGGCAGACCTGCGCGATCGTCTTGAAGGGCGTGGGCGCATACCAGACATGCTCGTACATGTCGTCGGTCAGGATCATGACATGCGGGTGGCGGCGCAGCACTTCGCCGAGCGCCAGCAGTTCCGCGCCCGAATAGGCCGCGCCCGTCGGGTTGGAGGGGGAGTTGAGCAGCACCCAGCGCGTAGCGGGCGTGATCGCAGCCTCGAGTTGCTCAGGCGTGATCTTGTACAGCTGGCTCGCGCCCGCCTCGATGATGACGGGCGTGCCGCCCGCGAAGTTCACGATATCCGGATAGCTCACCCAATAGGGCGCCGGGATGATGACTTCATCGCCTGCCTCGACCGTGGCGACCAGCGCATTGAACAAGGTGTGCTTGCCACCCGAGTTCACGCTGATCTGGCCGGTGGCATATTCAAGGTCGTTGTCGCGCTTGAACTTTGCCGCAATCGCTTCCTTCAGCTCGGCGGTGCCGTCCACATTGGTATATTTGGTCTGCCCTTTGCGGATCGCTTCGATCGCCGCTTCCTTCACGAAATCGGGCGTGTCGAAATCCGGCTCGCCGGCGGAGAGCCCAATGATGTCCTTGCCCTCGCGCTTCAGGGCAATGACCTTATCGGTCATGGCAAGCGTCGCGCTGGGCTTGATGCGGCCGAGAGCCGCGGACGTCCGGGGCATTGTCGTCTCCTGATCTGATGGTGCCGAAGGCAGATCCGGCGCATGCCGGACGGCGCGCTCCATAGTGGGATCAGCCCCGGGGCGCAACCAGCGTCGCGGCCACCATGCCCCGCGCGGCATTGCCAATGAAGAAATCGCCCTCCAGGTCGCTCGGCATCAGGTCGGCCTCTATGGCTTCGCCCATGTCGATGAGGCTCTGGCGCAGCACGCCCGGCAGCAGACCCCGGCTGAGCGGCGGGGTCAGCAGCTTGTCGTTGCGCTCGACGAATATGGTGGAGAAGCAGCCCTCCGTCAGAAAACCATGCTCGTCGACCAGCAGCACCTCGAATGTGCCGCCGGCCCGCAACGCGTCATTGTAAAGCGCGCGATCGGTGGTTTTGTGGTGCAGGCGGATGTCGTCCGCGCACGCGCTGCGCGGCTGGATGCAGACCGGGACGATCGCATGCGGCCAGCTGCGATGCTCGCCCACCTCGATCGCGAGTTCGCCGGACGCGCCCAGCAGGACCCGCACCCGCGCCGCCTCCATCAGGGCAAAGGTTGCCGCCTGCAACTCGTTGCGAAAGGCATGCCGGTCGAAGCGGAAGCCCAGCGCCCGAGCGCTCCGTTCCAGCCGCGCGACATGCAGGTCGAGCAGCGGCAGGCCGCTGTGGGGATCGAAGGCCATGGTTTCGATGAGGTCGAAGCGGGTCACGGGCATGGCCGGACTGTTCAAGTCCTTCAAACATCCTCCTCTACTGCGCGACGACGAAGCGCGATTTATCGAGACATTCCTGCCATTCGGCGTCCGGCCGGCTATCCGCGACGACACCCGACCCCAGCCCGAGAACCCCGTGGCGAGCGCCAGTTTCCACCGAAATGGTCCTGATCGCAACATTGAACCGCGCGGCGCCATCCGGCGCGATATGGCCAATGCTGCCAGTGTAGAGCCCCCGGCCGAAGCGCTCGACCTCGTCGATGACCTGCATGGCGCGCAGCTTGGGCGCGCCGGTGATGGAGCCGCAGGGAAACAAGGCACGGATAACCTCGTCCGGCCCCAGGCCCGGCCGTACGCGCCCCTCCACCACCGAGATCATCTGGTGGATGGTCGGATAGGTCTCGACGCTGAACAGGGCCGGCACCGCGACGCTGCCCGCCTCCGCCACGCGGGAAATATCGTTGCGCAATAGATCGACGATCATGAGATTTTCGGCGCGCTGCTTGGGATCGCTCGCGAGTTCGGCAATGGCGGCGGCGTCCCGCGCGGCATCCGCGAAGCGGCGCGCCGTTCCCTTCATCGGCCGGGTGACGATCTGGCCATGCGCCATCGCGAAGAAGCTCTCGGGCGAGAAGGACAGCACATGCCGGCCGTCGTGGCGAATGAGCCCGCCGTGGCCGGCGCGCTGCCGCGGCCGGATAGCGGCATAGGCCGCGAGCGGATCGCCCGGAAAATCGACGGCGGCAGGAAAGGTGAGGTTCGCCTGATAGATGTCGCCCGCGACGATATAGTCGAGCACCTTGCCGATGGCCTGGTCATACTCAGCCTGGGTAATCATCGGCATGACGCCGCCGGTTGCGGCAAGGTCCGGCGCCGGCAGCAGATCAGGCACTGTAGTGGCCGGCATCACTTGCGGCGCGACAAACAGGCCGAACCAGAGCAGCGGTCCGGAATCGCCTTCGCGCAGCCTGTAGTCCGCTGTGCGCGGCTCGAAGGCGTGACCGGCCGTGTAGCTGATATAGCCTGCGGCATGGAGGCCATAGTCGGCGGCGCGCGCGACCTCGGCCAAAGCCGGCATCACCTCGTCCATTCGCTCGGCCCGGACGATACCCACCGGATCACGGAACAGCAGCGCCTGTCCCGCCGTCGCGCCATCCGCATGACGGCTCGCATCGTCGAGCAGGACGAAGGGCTCATGCTCCGAAGCGGGCAGACGGGGGGAGGTCATGGCGCCCTATTGGCAGCGCACACGGCGGATGACCAGTCTCGTGAACAATGCGGCCGGAAGCGCGCTTCTGGAATCAGTCGAACAGCGAGCTGACCGAACTCTCGTCCGCGATGCGACGGATCGCCTCGCCGAGCAACGGCGCGATGGGCAGCAGGCGAATACGCGCACTGTCTCGCACCGCATCCGTCGGCAGGATCGAATCGGTGATGACGAGTTCGCGCAGCGCTGAGCCTTCAACGCGCGCCACGGCCCCGCCCGAAAGGACGCCATGTGTGACATAGGCGACCACGTCGATCGCGCCGGCATCCTTGAGCGCCTGCGCGGCATTGCAAAGCGTGCCGGCGGAATCGACGATATCGTCGACGAGAACACAGAAGCGGCCCCGCACATCGCCGATGATGTTCATGACTTCCGATTCGCCCGCACGCTCGCGACGCTTGTCGATGATGGCAAGGGGAGCATTGTCGAGCCGTTTTGCAAGCGCGCGGGCCCGCACCACGCCGCCCACATCAGGCGACACGACGGTCAGGTTATCCTGCGGGAAGCGGGCCTGGATATCCGCCGACATGACCGGCGCGCCGAACAGATTATCGGTCGGAATGTCGAAGAAGCCCTGGATCTGGCCGGCGTGGAGATCGACAGAGAGCACGCGGTTGGCACCGGCGACAGTGATGAGATTGGCGACCAGCTTGGCCGAGATCGGCGTGCGGGGTCCCGGCTTCCGGTCCTGCCGCGCGTAGCCGAAATAAGGAACAACCGCCGTGATCCGCTTGGCCGACGCGCGCTTGAGGGCGTCGATCATGATGAGCAGTTCCATGAGATTGTCGTTGGCCGGATAGCTGGTCGACTGGACGACGAACACATCCTCGCCGCGCACATTCTCATGCACCTCGACGAACACTTCCTCGTCGGCGAAGCGGCGCACACTCGCCTGGGTCAGCGGCAGTTCGACATAGGACGCGATGGCCTGCGCCAGCGGCAAATTGCCGTTGCCCGAAATAATTTTCATGCCTGATGCCTCTGCACGACCTATGCTCCTGGACCCTCTAGCGAGGCGCCATGGGCCTGTCACTATGTTGGTGACGGGAGCTACAACGGGAAAAGATGGTTCTGATTTGGAAAGGCTTGTTCTAGAGCGCACATAATGACCCAGACCCTCCGCATCGCGCTTGCCCAGCTCAACCAGGCGATGGGCGACCTCAAGGGCAATGCCGATGCCATGCTGGCCTGGCGCGGCAAGGCGGCAGTTCAGGGCGCAGATCTGATCGTCTATCCGGAACTGCAACTCATCGGCTATCCGCCGGAAGACCTGGTGCTGAAGCCTGCGCTCGTCGCACGCGCGGAGATCGAGTTGCGTCGCCTGGCTGAGGCAACGGCGGACGGCGGTCCAGCGATGCTCGTGGGCACGGTGATCGCCAATCAGGGCCTGCTGTTCAATTGCGTGGCGCTGCTGGAAGGCGGCGAGATCCGGGCACTCCGGCAGAAGCGGGAACTGCCCAATTACGGCACCTTCGACGAGAAGCGGCTGTTCGCGCCCGGCCCGTTGCCCGAACCTGTGGAGTTCCGAGGCGTAAAGCTCGGCCTACCGATCTGCGAAGACATCTGGTTCCCATTCGTGACGGCGCCTCTGGCCGAAAAAGGCGCGCAGCTCCTCCTCAATATCAATGGCAGTCCCTATGAAGTGGACAAGGACGATTTCCGTATCGCCAGCGTCTGCGCGATCCGGGTGCAGGAGACGGGACTGCCGATCGTCTATCTCAATCGCGTCGGCGGCCAGGACGAACTGGTCTTCGACGGCGCATCCTTCATCCTCAATGCCGATGGCGACATTGCCCATCGCATGCCCGACTGGGAAGAGGCGTTGATCGTCACCGACTGGGCGCCCGATCCGCAAGACGGTGTCTGGTTCTGCAAGCCCGGCGAGGTCGCCGCGCTCGACGAGCACCCGGCCGACATTTATCAGGCCATGATCGTGGGCCTGCGCGATTATGTGAATCGTAATCGCTTTCCCGGTGTGGTGCTCGGCCTTTCCGGCGGCATCGACAGCGCGCTTTCCGCCGCCGTCGCCGTGGACGCACTGGGCGCGAACCGGGTCTGGTGCGTGATGATGCCCTCGCGCTTCACAGGCACCGAGAGCCTGGACGATGCGGCGGAATGCGCGCGATTGCTCGGCTGCCGGCTCGACAATGTTCCTATCGGTCCGGCGGTGGACGCCTTCGAAAGCATGCTCGCGCCCGCTTTCGAAGGACGAGGTCGCGATCTCACCGAGGAAAACATCCAGTCGCGCGTCCGGGGTATGACGTTGATGGCACTCTCCAACAAGTTCGGCCACATGCTGCTCACCACCGGCAACAAGAGCGAGATGAGCGTGGGCTATGCGACCATCTATGGGGACATGGCGGGCGGCTATTCGGTCCTGAAGGACGCCTACAAGACGACCGTCTTTTCGCTCTCGCGCTGGCGCAACGCGAACCGGCCCACGCTCGGTCTGGGCCCGGAGGGTCCGGTGATGCCTGAACGTGTCATTACCAAGCCGCCGACTGCGGAACTGCGCGAGAATCAGAAGGATGAGGACAGCCTGCCACCTTATGACGTGCTGGACCCGATCCTCCATGGCCTGGTCGAGGAGGAGAAGGCCGTCGACCAGCTCGTCGCCGCCGGCTACGACCGCGAGACCGTGACCCGCATCGAGCGGCTGCTCTATGTAGCCGAATATAAGCGCCGGCAGTCGCCGCCAGGCGTGAAGCTGAGCGGACGCAATTTCGGGCGCGACCGGCGCTATCCCATCACCAACGCCTTCAGGACCGGCTGAACCCCAATGAGCGTCATCACCCGTTTCGCGCCATCGCCCACCGGCGCGCTGCATGTCGGCAATGTCCGCACGGCCTTGCACAACTGGCTGTTCGCGCGCGCCCATGGCGGCCAGTGCATGTTGCGGATCGACGACACCGACACACAGCGGAGCGAAGAGCGCTTCGTCGAAGGCATACGTAAGGACCTGGCGTGGCTCGGCCTTTCCATGGACGGCGAGCTGCGCCAATCACAGCGCTTCGCGCTTTACGAGGCCCGGTTCGAGGTGCTGCGCAAAGCAGGGCGGGTCTATCCCTGCTTCGAAAGCGCACAAGAGCTTGATCTCAAACGCAAGGTTCTGCTGGGGCGCGGTCTGCCGCCAGTCTACGATCGCGCCGCACTCGCGCTCTCCGCCGACGAGATCGCGACCCGCGAGGCGTCGGGAGAGCGGCCGCATTGGCGCTTCAGGCTGGATCATGACGCGGTGATCGAATGGATCGATCTGGTGCGCGGGCCACAGCATTTCGACCCGAAGCTGCTGTCCGACCCAGTGATCCGCCGCGCGGACGGAAGCTGGCTCTACATGCTGCCCAGCGTGATCGATGACATCGACATGGGCGTTACCCATGTGCTGCGCGGCGAGGACCATGTCTCGAACACGGCAAGCCAGGCGCAGATGTTTGCGGCGCTTGGCTCAAATACCCCCGCCTTCGCGCACACGGCGCTGCTGGTTGGGGCGGAAGGCAAGCTCTCCAAGCGGCTCGGCTCCCTCGGTATGGACGCGTTACGCGACGCGGGGATCGAGCCGATCGCCCTCAACGCCCTGCTTGCCCGACTGGGCACCAGTGATCCGGTTGAACCGGTTACAGACATTTCGTCACTGATCGCCGGCTTCGACCTCGCGCATTTCGGCCGCGCACCGGCGCGATTCGACGAAGCGGAACTGGCTATGGTCAACCAGAAGATCGTGCACATGCTGCCCTATCAGGCGGTGGCGGACCGGCTGCCCGCGGCAATCTCGCAGACGGCATGGACGGTGGTGCAGCCCAATCTGGCCACCGTAAGCGAGGCGGACCACTATGCGCCGGTTCTCGAAGGCGAGATCGATGCGCCAGCGCTAAGCGAGGATGACCGCACCTATATCGCCCGGGCGGCGGCCGTGCTGGCAAATGAAGGCTGGGGCGACGATCCGTGGCATGCACTCACCGGCGCGCTTAAGGAGACAACCGGGCGTAAGGGGCGAATGCTGTTCCTGCCGCTGCGGCTGGCGCTTACCGGCCAAAGCCATGGGCCGGACATGGGCGCGCTGCTGCCGCTCATCGGGCGCGCGCGGGCACTGGCGCGACTGCGCGCCGCAAGCGGCGGATAAGCAGAATCGCGAGCCGCAATGTGCAGGCTGCAAAATGCCCGTTTACCTGACAACAATTCGTGATAATATAACATCACTCATCAGGACCAAGTCGACTCTTGGCAGGAGGTCCAGCCTACGGTCGACGCCATCCTGGTAAGGAGGAGGCAAGGCACATTGCCCCTGGATCCGTGGCCCAGCTTGGTAGCCAGCGCGGCGCCTTGCGACGACCGATCACGACGCCTGGGAGGGCGCAATGAGAGGAGAGATGCTCATGACTGATCTCACCGCACGATTTCCGGCACTCACAATGCTGTTGACCGGCAAAGGCGGTGCACGCCCCCATCCCCCCTTCGATCCGGTTTCATCGCGCTATGTGGCGCGCAGCCATCGCTCGCCTGGCGCGATGACTGCGGCGATCGCAATCAATGGCGGCATCTTTGCGCTGCTCGTCGCGCTGCCAACGACGCATTATATCGTCGAGCAGGACAAGCCCCTGAAGACTCATTGGATAGAGATCGACAAGGAACCACCAGTCGTGGAGCCCGAGCCGGTTAAGAAGCCGGTCGTCCAGCCCACGCAGAAGACCATCGAGACGCAGAAGACAGACCCCCAACCCTTTGTGCAGCCGCCGGTCATATCCTTCGACGGCGCCCAGGAGATCACCGGCACGCGCGAGCCGACCGTGCAACCCGTCATCGCCGAGCCCGACCCCGTGATGGTACACAAGCCGGTGTTCAAGGCAGCGGCGCGCGACCCGCGCTACGCCGATGCGTTTCGCCCCGATTATCCGCCGGCCCTGCGCCGGGCCGGACTGGAGGGCAACGTGACATTGCGCATCACCATCGATGAGAAGGGCCGCGTGGTCGCGGTCGAGATGGTCAAGGCGAGCGATGGCGCGTTCTTCCGCGAGGCGAAGGAACAGGCGCTGCGACACTGGCGCTTTCTCCCGGCGACGAGCGATGGCAAGCCGGTCCGCTCGGAGCAGGTGCTCACCGTCCAATTCAAGCTGGAGGAATGACGATGCCGGGCCGGGGCGTGAGGACCTGCCACTCTCGCAGCATTCCCCGGCTTTGCATCCCGGCCACAAAAGCCCTATCTGGGCGCCATGGCCATCTTGCCTCGCCCCGTCTCGCCCCGCAGCGCCTTTGCCGATCTGCGCCTGATGTTCTCTGCCGACCGTCCACATCGCTGGACGTTCCTCGGCCTCTCCTGCGCGCTGACCGGCATCATACTTTGGGGCTTCGTGCTCGATTCGCGTATCCCACCCAAGGAGCGGGAGATTTTCTACGTCGAGAGCTGGATGAACGATCGCAAGGATAGCGACATCATCCGCCAGCAGAAGATCGATCTCGCCAATTACGAGGCAGCGCTGGCGAGCAAGCAGAAGGAATTCCAGAATCTCGCAGACATGGTCGGCATCGAATGGCGCAAGGAAGAGGCGGAGAACCGCGCGCGTCGCGAGGCGGTGATCGTGGCCATGCAGAAGCTGCTCGACCAGCGACTGGAAGAGGCACTGGCTCGCGAGGCGGCAGGTGGCAAGGCGGCCGGCAGCGCGGCGAACGGCATAGCCCCGACGAAGGCGGCTTCAGGGAATCTGGCGGAGGCGAAGCTGTCGACAGAGGATGCGCGCGCGCAGACACCCTGACATGCCCGCCGACCGATCCTGGCTGGCCGCCGCCATTGCGCTCTCCTGGCGCGGCCGCGGGCGCACATCGCCCAATCCCAATGTCGGCTGCATCATTCTCGACGAAAACGGGCGGGTCGCGGGGCGCGGCTGGACACAGCCGGGTGGGCGTCCCCACGCCGAGGCGATGGCCCTCACGGAGGCCGGCGCGACGGCGCGCGGCGGCACGGCTTATGTAAGCCTGGAACCCTGCGCCCATCGCTCCGCGCGTGGCCCCTGTTGCGCCAGCCTGCTGATGGAAGCAGATCTGCGCCGCGTCGTCATCGCCGCGACCGACCCCGATCCGCGCACACAGGGCCGGGGCATCGCCCGGCTACGCGAGGCAGGCATGGATGTGCATAGCGGCGCACTGGAGTTCGAGGCGCAGGCCGCCATGGCCGGCTTCTTCACGCGCCATGTGCTCGGCCGACCGTTCGTAACGCTCAAGCTCGCGACCTCGCTCGACGGGCGGATCGCGCTTTCCGATGGGTCGAGCCGCTGGATCACCGGCGCCGCGGCGCGTGCCCATGCGCATCTGGAAAGATCCAGTCATGAGCTGATCCTGGTGGGGCGCGGTACGCTGGCCGCCGACGCGCCGCGTCTTAATGTGCGGCTGCCGGGACTGGAGGGGCGCTCGCCCAGATGCGTGCTGCTGAGCCGCGACGGCGCGGCCGTGCCCGAAGGCTGGCTGCACGTTGCGGAGCCGGCGCACATTGCAGGCCTGCCGGGCGACCATCTGCTGATCGAAGGTGGCGCACAGACGGCGGCCGCCTTCATCGCCGCCGATCTGGTCGACCGGCTCCTGCTCTATCGTGCGCCGATCCTGATCGGGCGCGGGAAGGCGGCGCTCGGCGACATCGGCCTTGCCGCCCTCACCGCCGCCCACGGCCGCTGGCGCCTCAGCGAAGCGCGCGCGCTGGGGACGGACATGCTCGAGGTTTACGAACGCACGCGGGCGACATAGAGCCTTTCCGACGAGCCCGGCCCGTTCGGGCGTCGAAGCGGAAGGACAGGCTTCGACAGGCTTAAACAGTGTTTTGAAGACGAGGGTCGAGCGCTCCATGTTCACCGGCATCATCACCGACATCGGCACGGTCCGCAGCGCGGAGCAGCGCGGCGACCTGCGACTCGTCATCGGCTGCCGCTACGACATGGAGAACGTCGCCATCGGCGCGTCGATCGCCTGCTCGGGCTGCTGCCTGACGGTGGTGGAGAAAGGCGCGGACTGGTTCGCGGTCGACCTCTCGGCCGAGACGGTGAGCCGCACGGCCCAGGGCGCCTGGGTGACGGGCGCGCAACTCAACCTCGAACGCGCGCTCAAGGTGGGCGACGAATTGGGCGGGCACATCGTCACGGGCCATGTTGATGGGATCGGCGAAGTGACGAACATCACATCGGAAGGTGATTCGCACCGCGTGACGATCCGCGTGCCGGGCGATCTGGCCCCGCATGTGGCGCCCAAGGGCTCGATCACGGTCGACGGCGTCTCGCTGACCGTCAATGAGGTCAGCGACGCGGGCGGGACGACGACCTTCGGCGTCAACCTGATCCCGCACACTTTCGCGGTGACGACACTGGGCCAGCTGCGCGAAGGATCGCCGGTCAATCTGGAGATCGACGTGCTGGCCCGCTATCTGGCACGAATGAAGGCGCACGCGGCGGCCGGCTGAATTGGAGGCCGGCGCGCCGCGCGTTCGCGCGAGCTTTGCGCGCATCGGTGCCGCTGCTATGATGGGCGCATGACCATCGCCGTCCAGATCGTCACTTTCATTGCCTATGCCTTCTTCTGGTTCGGGCTGCCGGCGGCGCTGGCCGCCTATGGCCTGCTCGTACTGGGCCGCAAGATCGCTGGACGGGCAGGCATGCGCGTGGGAACGATCCTTGGCTTCCTGCTGATCTGCGCGCCGTTCCTGTGGCTCATGGCCTCCGCACTTGCGCAGGGGGCACCCCTCTCCGCACTGCCCTCGGGCGCCGGGGACAGCTTCAAATGGATCCACCTTCTCGGTATTTTCATGGCCATGATCCTGTCGGCCGCCGGAATGCTGTTCCTGGCGTGGAGCGACCAGTCCGCCCGGATCGCGCGGCGGTCATGAGCGAGCGCACCAAAGCCGATGTGAGATTTCCGCTTCCGGATCACACTACAATGTGATATCGGCACTGCCATGAGCAGCGACCTCATCGAAAAGATCCGCGGCCTTGTCCGCGATGGCACCCTCTCCCGCTCCGGGTTGGCGCGGGCGGCGGGGCTTCATGCCAACAGCCTGCGCAAGCTGGAGGATGCCGACTGGAATCCTACGGCCGAGACGCTCGGCAAGCTGGAGGCCTATCTCTTCGCACGCGAGCATGGCACCGCGCTCGCCAGCCCCGAGGAGATCATCAACGAGGCGCGCAACGGGCGCATGTTCATCCTGGTCGACGACGAGGACCGGGAAAATGAAGGCGACCTCGTCATCCCCGCGCAGATGGCGACGCCGGACGCGATCAACTTCATGGCGACGCATGGGCGCGGGCTCATCTGCCTGACACTGACGCAGAAGCGCGTGGCGCAACTCGGCCTCAACCTGATGAGCGCGCATAACGGCACACGCCACCAGACCGCCTTCACCGTCTCGATCGAGGCGCGCGAGGGCGTCACCACCGGGATCAGCGCGGCCGACCGGGCGCGGACCATCGCGGTCGCCATCGATGCGAGCAAGGGCCCGCAGGACATCGTGACACCCGGCCATGTCTTCCCATTGGTGGCGCAGGACGGCGGCGTGCTCGTCCGCACGGGCCATACCGAGGCGGCGGTGGACGTGGCGCGGCTCGCGGGCCTCAATCCTTCAGGCGTGATCTGCGAGATCATGAACGAGGACGGCTCGATGGCGCGGCTCGACGACCTCATCCCCATCGCGCAGAAACACCGGCTCAAGATCGGGACGATCCGCGACCTCATCGCCTATCGCCGGCGCAACGACCATCTGGTCGAGCGGCGCGCGGAAGCGGGCTTCAGCAGCCGCTGGGGCGGCGACTGGCGCGCGATCAGCTTCTACAACCGCGCCAACGGCACCGAGCAGGTGGCGCTGCAAAAGGGCCATGTCTCGCCCGACCAGCCGACCATGGTGCGCATGCACCAGGTCGATTTCTTCACCGACATCTTCGGCGAGGAAGGGCCGCGCGCCGGCATGCTGGCCCGCTCGATGGAGATGATCGCAAAGGAAGGGAGCGGCGTCGTGGTGCTCATCAACCGGCCCGAGCCGGACCGCTACACGCGCATCCTCACGGCCCGCAGCGACGGCGCCGCGCAATCGAGCCGGGCGCTCGACGAGCTGCGCGACTATGGCGTGGGCGCGCAGATCCTCTCCGAACTGGGCGTGCACGACATGATCCTGCTCACCAACAGCCACCACAATCTGATCGCGCTCGACGGTTACGACCTCTCGGTCGTCGAAGAGCGGGCCATCGGATGAGCATGACCAGGCCATGATGCGGACGATGCGCGACGAGGCGCGAGCGCCCAAATATGCGCATATCGAGCGCGAGCGGCGGTGGCTGGTGCGCGACGACGCCACGCCGGAAGAGCGCGCGCATCGCTGCCTGCTGATCGAGGACCGCTATATCCACGGCACGCGGCTGCGGCTGCGGCGGATGACCGACATCGCTACGGGCGAACGCGCGCACAAGCTGAGCAAGAAATATGAGGCCGACGATTGCCTCGTCCGGCCGGTCGTCACGGCCTATCTGAGCGAGGCGGAATATGAGCTGCTCGCGGCGCTACCCGCGCATGCGCTGGCCAAGCGGCGTTTCGAGGTGGCGGAGCGGAACGGCGCATTCAGCATCGACCGGTTCGAAGGCGCGCTTGCGGGCCTGCGCCTCGCCGAAATCGAGATGGACGACGATGCCGCCCTG
>CBIMKI010000017.1:0-21168 GCA_966244395.1 uncultured Sphingobium sp.
TAATGGACCAGGTTCCAGGTGAAGCTGTCATAATTGTCGATGACGAGGATCATGCCGTTCATCTAGGCGCGCCGGGCCGCGCGCGCAATGCGGGAAGCCAGATGGGGCGGTTTTGGTTATGAGGGGGCATGGATATGGCCACCGACCCCATTCTCCTGCTCACCACCGGCGGGACCATCGACAAGCTTTATTTCGATGCGCTGAGCGAATTCCAGATCGGCGAGACGATCATGGCGCGGCTGCTGGAGCTGGCGCGCGTCACGCACCCCTTCGAGGTGCGCGAGGTGCTGCGCAAGGACAGCCTGGACCTGACGGACGCGGACCGCGCGCTGATCGCGCAGGCCGTCACGGGCGCGGCGAACCGCCGGATCGTCATCACCCACGGCACCGATACGATGACGCAGACCGCCGCGGCGCTGGCCGGGCAGGCGCCGGGCAAGACCATCGTGCTGGTCGGCGCGCTGGCGCCCGCGCGCATGGCGGAGAGCGACGCGCCCTTCAACCTGGGCATGGCCTTTGCGACCGCGCAGGTCGCGCCGCCCGGCATCTACATCACCATGAACGGCACGGTGTTCCGCGCCGATGCGGTGGTGAAGGACCGGGCGAAAGGCGCGTTCGTGCGCAGGGACGGGGCTTGAGGGGGCTTGAGGCGGGATGTTCGTTTTCCGGCGCCGGGCGCAATCAGTGGAAGGACGGATCTGGCGGGAGGAGCAGCCGTTGCGATTTCCCCATCGTCATTCCCGTGTTCGCGGGAATGACGGGAGTTGGCCGCTTCCAGAGAAGCCGTTTTCGGATGAGAAGCTGCCGGAGGAGGCGCTACTAGCGGCTGGCCACCCGTCCGCTCGTGCCGTGCGGGAAGCGCTCGAAGAGGGCCGCCGCCAGCCGGACCGCGATAGCCTGTTCGTCCCAGCGGGCATCGCCCTCGCGCGTCGCGATGGTGGCGCGTCCCTCCCAGAGCGGCTTGCCGCTGGCCTGGTCGACGATGCGGGCTTCCAGGCGGGTGGAGAGCAGGGCCTTGCGCGGCTTGGAGAGGTCGACCGCGACCGCCATGCCCATCATCGATCCGTGCGTGCCCGTGCCCACGGTCATTTCGCCGCTCACGGGCTTGCGCTTGCGCTCCTGCGGCACGAGCACGTCGCGCACGATGCGGATCTCGGCGCGCTGGGCGCCGGCGGCGGTGTCGGCGCCGGTCGTGTCATAGCCGGCCTTCACCAGCTGATCGACGAGGGCGGCCTCATAAGCGGCCCCATCGCCCGCGCCGGCCGTGCTCCCGGGCAGAGTGGCGATGGTGATGGCGCCATGGCCGAGCGTCTCGCCGGCATCGGCCGCGACGAAGCTGTCGGCATCCACCTTGCCTTCGCGGCTGTCATGCCCGGAATTGACGCGCTGGTCGCCCAGGCGCGGCGAGCCCCAGTTGGACCCGCCCCAGCCGGACGATCCCCAGCCCGATCCACCCCAGCCGGACGATCCCCAGCCCGATCCACCCCAGCCACCGGGCCGGGCCTCGGCGGCGGCGCTCGCGGCGAGCAGGAGCGGGACGAGGGCGACGGGCGCGAGGCGAAGGACTGGCATGAAAATCTCCGGCTGAAGGGCACCCGCCTGTAGCCAGGGCGCTAGGCCTTCCTCCCTTGACCGGGGATGAATGCCGCCGCGGCCCAGCCGTCCAGCGCGCAGGGCCCGCCATCGCTCACTTCGACCTCGATCGCGCTCGGGCGAAGCCAAAGGCATGTCCACGCTCAGGATCGTGGTGATGGGCGCCGCGCATCGGCGCGGCCCCTCCGACCCCTCGCCGCGCTGGTCAACATCGCCGCACGGCGCCTCGTCGATGCACTCTGTGGAAAGGGGAGCCCGATCTGCGCTTGGCCGTTCAGGAGGCAATGGTTAGACAGGGCCATCAGGGACGTTGAAACGAACGCCGGGAATAGGGAGATATACGGTGCGCATCATGGCTTTGATCCTACCATTGGCGCTGGCTGCCGGAGCGCCGGCGCTCGCGGCGGAGGACCAGTTCGATCTTGCCTGCCAGGGCCATAAATGGACCCAGCGCGGCGGATCGGGCGAGGACTTCGCTTTTCGTGCGCGCATCGACCTCAAGGCCGGAAAATGGTGCGAAGGCGATTGCAAGGCGACGAGCGCCATCGCGTCCGTGTCGGACGACAAGCTGATGCTCGCCGACGAGGGCACGCTCAACACGCGCATCGAGATGGAGCGCATGGTCACCTATGACCGCAAGGCGAACAGCTTCCATTATCGCTATTCGCAATTCCGCCCGACCGACGAATATCTCGAATATCAGGGCAGCTGCACCGCGCAGCCCTTCACGCCTTTCCCGCAGGCGGGCGGCTGAGGCGCGGCGCTCTGGCGCGGCTCGGCATCATCGAGACGGGGCGGCCGCCGAGCGCATTGCGCGGCCATGGCGATTATCCCGCGATGATCCGCGCCCTGCTGGGCGAGGCGGCGCATGATTATGCCACCTTCGACGCGCAGCGCTCGCCGCTGCCGGACGTGGGCGCCTGCGCGGCTTATGTGCTGACCGGATCGGCGTGCAGCGCCTATGACGACGCGCCCTGGATCGCGCGGCTCATGGACTGGCTGTGCGCAGCGCGAGGGAAGACGGCGCTCATTGGCATCTGCTTTGGCCATCAGGCCATGGCGCAGGCCTTTGGCGGGCAGGTGATGCGCTCGCCCAAAGGCCGGGCGATGGGCGCGCAGCGTTATCGGGTGCTGGAGCGCCAGCCGTGGATGGACGATGCAGCGGACGTCATGCTGCCGGCGGCGCATGGCGATCAGGTGGTGGCCTGCCCGCCCGGCGCCCGGATCGTGGCGGGGAACGACTGGACGCCGATCGGCATGCTGGCCTGGCCGGGCGAGCGCGCCTTTTCGATCCAGCTCCATCCGGAATTCACGCCTGAGTTCGCGGCGGCGCTGACGGAATGGGAGCGTGGGCGCGGTTCTGACGATGCGGCGGCGGATGCGGCGCTGGCGAGCCTGGAGATGCCGATGGATCGCACGCGTGTCGCGGGGTGGATTGAGGCGTTTCTGAGGGCATGAAGCACAGCGTTACTTGTGCTCCTGCCTGCGCAGGAGCACTAGGTTAGGCAATAGGCGCCGCTCTTACTGCCCGAAACCGCTCTCTCGCGCGACGCGCACCGCTTCGCGGCCCGCCGCAAACAGGGCGCCGGACTTGGCCTCGCACTCGCGCTGCTCATAGGCCGGCTCTGAATCCGCCACGATGCCGGCGCCGGCCTGCACGTGCATGACGCCATCCTTGATGAGCGCGGTGCGCAGCACGATGCAGCTATCCATATTGCCGTCCGGGGAAAAATAGCCGACGCCGCCTGCATAAGGCCCGCGCGATTCCGGCTCCAGCTCGGCGATGATCTCGCAGGCGCGGACCTTGGGCGCGCCCGAGACGGTGCCGGCCGGGAAGCCCGCGAACAGGGCGTCGAGCGCGTCCTTGCCGGGCGCGAGCTTGCCCACCACGTTCGAGACGATGTGCATCACATGGCTGTAGAACTCGACCATGTAGCTGTCCGTCACCTTCACCGTGCCGGCGGCGGCGACGCGGCCCACATCGTTGCGGCCGAGGTCGAGCAGCATGAGATGCTCGGCCCGCTCCTTGGGGTCGGCGAGCAGGGAATCGCGGTTCTCCGCGTCCTCGCTCGCGCTCTTGCCGCGCGGCCGGGTGCCGGCGATGGGGCGGATGGTCACTTCCCCGTCGCGGGCGCGCACCAGTATCTCCGGGCTGGAGCCGGTGAGCGCGAAGCCGGGCAGATCGAGATGATAGAGGAAGGGCGAGGGATTGATCCGCCGCAGCGCCCGATAGAGATCGAGCGGGGGCAGAGTGAAGGGCGTGGTGAAGCGCTGCGCGAGCACGACCTGGAAGATGTCGCCCGCGACGATATAATCCTTGGCCTTCAGCACCATGTCCCGATAGCGCGCGGGGTCCATCACCGGCGTCTGCACGATGTCGGCGGGATCGAAATCGGGCGCGTCCTGGCGGGGCAGGGGGGCGGCGAGCTGTGCGGCGACGCCTTCGATGCGGTCGTTCGCGGCGGCGAGCGCCTTGTCGATGTCGCTCGTCTCGCTCGCCCAGACCGGCGCCACGATGTAGAGCGCGTCGGCGAGACGATCGAACACCAGCACCACGGTCGGCCGCACGAACAGCATGTCCGGCGTGCCCAGGCCGTTGTCGGGGGCGCGGGGCAGCGTCTCGACGAGGCCGATCGTCTCATAGGCGAAATAGCCGACCAGGCAGGCGAGGGCGGACGGAAGCTGCGGGTCCACATCAGCGCGGCATTCCGCGACCAGCGCGCGCAGGGCGGCCAGCGGATCGGCATCGAGCGGCGCGAAGGCCTCGCGGTCCGTGCGCCACTGCCGATTGATCTGCGCCTGCGTGCCGTCGGCGCGGAAGACGAGATCCGGTGCGAGGCCGATCAGGCTGTGGCGACCGCGCACGGCGCCGCCCTCGACCGATTCCAGGATGAAGTCGCCGCGCCCCGGCTCGATCAGCTTGATCGCGGCGGAGACGGGCGTCTCCGTGTCCGCGATCAGCCGCTGCCAGACGAGCGCGGAGCGCCCGGCGGCGAGCGCGGCACGGGCGGCGGCATGGCTGTCGCTGGCGCTGCTCAAGGCCTGGCCTTACAGCACTTCGCCATTGGCCTCGCGCAGCGCCTTCTCGATGCTGGCGATGGCCGTGGCGTTGCGCTTGACCTTCAGCGCCTTCTCGATCGCGTCGATGAGCTGCACGGCATATTCGCCGCCCAGCACATTGGCGAGGCCGGCGCGGGTCGATTGCATGAGCGCCTCATTGCCCTTGGGGTCCTGCGCCGTGATCTTGTCCAGCCGCACGACCAGATAGCCCATGTTCCGCTCCATCGGCACGGCGCGGGCCGACCCGGCCTTGAGCGCGAACAGCGCCTGCAACGGCGGCGGCACCGGGCCCTGCTGCTGCTGGAGATCCACGCGGCGCACCGCGAGCGTCTGGCGCGGCTGCCCGGCGGCGCCGGCCTGCTTCATGGCCTCGTCCACCGACACGCCCTTGGCGAGCGCGGCGACGATCTTGTCGGCGGCGGCACGGGCCTTGGCGGCGCCCTGCGAGAGCCGCCATGCAGCCTCGACCGCGGGGCGCACTTCGGCGAAGGGCGGCGGCCCGGCCGCGACGATGTCGGCAGGGAGCAGGATCGCCACTTCCTCGTTTTCGCGGACCTGCGCGATCTGCGGGTCCTCGCCCGTGCCAATGGCGAAGCCGGGCTTGAGCAGCGCCGTCACCACCGCGTCGGGCTGATAGGCGGGGTCGGCCAGATTGCGGCCCTGCACGGTCAGCAGCGGGGTCTCGACGACCTCCAGCTCATTCGCCTTGGCGACCTCGGCCAGGGTGGCGCCTTCGCCCAGCTTGCCGTCGATGTCGTTCACGAAATCGGCGAAGAGCTGCGCGGCCTTCTCCGCGCGAAGCTGCGGCACCAGCTCGGCGCGCGCCTGGTCGAGCGTCTTGCCCGGTACGGTGCGGATGTCGTCGACGGACAGAAGCGTCCAGCCGAGCGCGGAGCGGACCGGGCCGACGAGCTTGCCCTTCTCGGCCGCGAAGGCTGCCTTGGCGATGTCCGCGCTGGTCTGCGCCGCAAGGGCAGGCTGGTCGAGGCCCGTGAGGCGCGCCGCCGAGAGGCCGGCCTCGCGCGCGAGGTCGCCGAGCGGCTTTCCGGCGGCCGCCTTGGCCGCGATGTCCCTGGCCTGGGCTTCGGTCGGCAGGATGAGCTGGCTGAAATCGCGCGAGGTCCGCGCCGCATAATCCTTTGCACGGGCCTTGTACGCGGCGGCGATCTCCGCCTCGGTGGGCGCGGCCTGCGCCTCGAAGCGCGCGCGCGTCACCAGCGCATAGCGCAGCTTGCGTTGCTCGGGGCGTGAAAATTCGGCGGGATGGGCGGCGTAATAGGCCTTCAACTCGGCGTCCGTGCCCGGCTGCGCGGGCGCGAAGGCCTCCGAGGGAATGGCCAGCATCTCGCCGGTGCGCTGCTCGATGAGCATGGCCGCATAAGGCGGCACCATGCCCTCGGGCGTGCGGACGCCGGCGCCGGCCGCCATCAGCAGGTGCTGGCGGATGAGCTGGCCGGTGAAGTCCTCGCGCAGCTCCGCCTCGCTGACGCGCTGCTGCGCGAGCATGGCACGGAACTGCGTCTCGCTGAAATTGCCCGACGCATCGGCGAAGGCGGGCGTGCGGGCGATCTCGGCGTCCACCAGCTTCTTGCTGATGCGGATGCCGTGCCGCTCGCCATAGGTGATGAGCGCCTTCACGGCGATCATCTCGTCCAGTACGCGCTGGAGGCCGTCCTCGGCGAGGAAGCGGTCCATCGTCAGCTCCGGCTGCTCCTGGCGCAGGCGCTCGAAGACGCGCTGCGTGCGGGTTTGCAGTTCGTTCGCCGTGACGCTCTCGCCGGCCACGTCCGCGACTTGCGCCGAGGAGGGGCCGAACACGCCCATGCCGCCCGTGCCGGTGAGGTCGCTCGCCGCGAAGGCGAAGCCCATCAGGGCGAGGAAGCCGATGCCGATCGCGCTGCCGATCCTGGAACCTTTGAGCCGCCTGAAAAACTGCATGTGTGTCCGTTCCGCCTGTCTTGGTCCGCGCTTTGTCTGGCCGTCGCTTTAGGGCGGCCATGTGTCCGCATCAAGCTTGCATTGCCCGCATAAGGGTTATCGGGCTGGACAAAGCGGCCCGTGCCGTCCATCGGGCGCGGGCAAATTTGAGCAACCCAATGGTGCAGCAAAGGGAGGCCCCGGGATATGACGCAGCGGCGCAAGCTGATTGCCGGCAATTGGAAGATGAACGGGCTCAAGGCCCAGCTTGACGAGGTGAGCGCCATCGACGCGCTGGCGGCGGGGCGCGGCGACATCGAGGTCGCCCTGTTCGTGCCCGCGACCCTGATCGCCCCGGCCGCCGCGCTGGCGAAGGCGGCCGCCATTGGCGCGCAGGACTGCCATCAGGCGGAATCGGGCGCCTATACCGGCAATCTCTCGGGCGCGATGCTGGCGGAGGCGGGCGCCGCCTCCACCATCGTGGGCCATAGCGAGCGCCGGCAATATCAGCATGAGACCAGCGCGGACGTCGCCGCCAAGGCCGCGCGCGCTCATGCCCATGGCCTTTCGGTGGTGCTCTGCATCGGCGAGACGCTGGAGACGCGCGAGCAGGGCGACGATGTCGCGCACGGCTTCGTCTCCGACCAGCTCGTCGCCTCGCTGCCCGAAGGCGCGGACGCGGCCTGGCTCACCATCGCCTATGAGCCCGTCTGGGCGATCGGCACCGGCAAGGTGGCGACCCCGGCGCAGGTCGAGGCGATGCACGCGGCGCTGCGCGCGACGCTGGTGAAGACGCTCGGCCCCGATCAGGGCAATGCCATGCGCATCCTCTACGGCGGATCGGTGAATGGCGAAAATGCGGCCCAGTTGCTGCACACCGCCAATGTCGACGGCGCGCTCGTCGGCGGCGCGAGCCTCAGCGCGGACAAGTTCGCGCCGATCATCGCGGCGGCCTGATCGGCCTGTCCTCGCCCCCTTCAGGGGATTAGGGCATGGAGTCTTGTTAAGCGGCGTTGGAGAGGGGTGAGCCATCAGCCCCCTCTCCAAGCTTCTCCCCTGAAGGGGCGAGGAAGGCGCTGCCTCAATCCTTCCCGAGAACCTCCAGCAGCTCGATCTTGAAGAACATCGTCGCGCCGCCCGGGATGGGGCCGCGGCCGCGCATGCCGTAGCCAAGCTCGGCCGGCACGGCGAGTTCGATGGTGTCGCCCACGCCCATCTGCGGCACGGCCATCTGCCAGGCGCGGATGAGCTGGCGCAGCGGAAAAGTGGCCGGCTCGCCGCGCTGGTAGCTCGAATCGAACACCGTGCCATCGGTCAGCCTGCCCTCATAATGGAGCGTCACCACGTCGCTGACGGCCGGATGCGTGCGCGATCCGTCGCCGCTGATCGGCCGCCAGCGCAGGCCGCCGGGCAGCACGCGCCAGCCGTCCTGCCAATGGAGCTGCGCCAGCGCGAGGCTCTGCTGATTGTGATAGGCCGCGCTCTGCTGCGGGCCGGGCTCGCCGCCTTCTTCCTGGGCGAAGGCACTGGCGGGCATGGAAGCGGCAAGAAGAGCTGCAATGAGGCGCATGGAGCGAGGCACGGGCGATCCTTCAATTGGCAAACGGGTGGCGCTGCCATTGCGGCAAAGTGGGCTTGGGTCAATCGTCTGGGCGGTGATGGGTCGGCTTGAATGTCGGGAGCTGTCGTTCGATTTCCTCCACTGTCATTCCCACGAACGCGGGAATGAGGGGGGTGGTGCGAAAGCTCCTATCTCACTGCCATCCCGCTTCGCGATCGGCCATGTCGGCTTTATGGAAGCAGCATGACCAGCCTCACCGTCACTGCCATCGTCTGTGCCGTGCGCGCCCATGGCGAGCATGGAGCGATCGTGCGGGCGCTGACGCGGGAGGCGGGGCTGCTCGGCGGCTATGTGCAGGGCGGGCGCTCCAGCCGGATGCGGCCGGTGCTGATGCCCGGCAATGTCGTGCGCGGCAGCTTCCGGGCGCGCACGGCCGATCAGCTTGCCAGCCTCTCGGCCGAGCTGGTGCGGAGCCGGGGACCGCTGCTCGGCGAACCGCTGCCCGCCGCCGCGATCGACTGGGCCTGCGCGCTTACCGCCGCCGCGCTGCCGGAGGGGCATCCCTATCCGGCCGTGTCCGATGCGCTCGGCGCCGTGCTGGATGCGGTGGAGGCCGCGCCCGCCGCGCGCGGCTGGGCCGTGGCGCTCGTGCGCTATGAATTGCTGCTGCTGGCGGAGCTGGGCTTCGGGCTCGATCTGGCCGAATGCGCGGTGACCGGCGCGCGCGAGGGCCTTGTCTATGTGAGCCCGCGCAGTGGCCGGGCGGTGAGCGCGGCGGGCGCGGCAGGTCATGAAGCGAAGCTGCTGGCGCTGCCGGTCTTCCTTGTGGAGGGGGGCGAGGCGGGCTGGGCGGACATCCTCGCCGGGCTCGCGCTCACCGGGCGTTTCGTCGAGCAATCGCTGCTGACCGAGCGGCGCGCCGATGTGCTCGCCGCGCGCGAGCGGCTGGTGGAAAGGCTGAAAAGAGCGGTTGCGTAAGCAAATCGCTTACGGCAATTGCCGCCTTCATCGCGGCCCGTACGGGCCTGCCAGACTTTGCAGGAGAGGTTGCCCCATGCTCGTCGCAGTGCTCGCCGGAGACGGTATCGGCCCCGAAGTCACCGCGCAGGCGCGCCGCGTGCTGGATGCGCTCGCCATTCCGGGTCTCACCTTCGAGAGCGCGCTGGTCGGCGGTGCGGCCTATCATGCCACGGGCCATCCGCTGCCGCCCGAGACGCTGGACCTGGCGAAACGGGCTGATGCCATCCTGTTCGGCGCGGTGGGCGATCCCACCTGCGACGCGCTCGACCGTCACCTGCGCCCCGAGCAGGCGATCCTGGGCCTGCGCAAGGAACTAACGCTGTTCTCGAATCTGCGCCCGGCCAAATGCTTCCCGGAACTGGCCGATGCCTCCACGCTGCGCCGCGAGGTCGCCAGCGTGATCGACCTTCTCATCGTGCGCGAGCTGAACGGCGACGTCTATTTCGGCGAGAAGGGCATGCGCAAGACGGCCGAGGGCCTGCGCGAGGGCTATGATATCATGTCCTACAACGAGGCCGAGGTGCGCCGCATCGCCCACAGCGCCTTCAAGGCGGCGCGGGCGCGGCGCGGCCTGCTCTGCTCGGTGGACCAGGCCAATGTGTTGGAAACGAGCCAGCTCTGGCGCGACGTGGTGATCGAGGTCCATGCCGACTATTCCGACGTCCAGTTGAGCCACATGTATGTCGACAATGCCGCCATGCAGCTGGTGCGCAATCCGGGGCAGTTCGACGTGATCGTGACCGGCAATCTGTTCGGCGACATCCTCTCGGATCAGGCGAGCATGTGTGTGGGCTCCATCGGCATGCTGGCCTCCGCCTCGCTCGATGCGGACGGCAAGGGCCTCTACGAGCCGATCCACGGCAGCGCGCCGGACATTGCCGGGCAGGGCAAGGCCAATCCTCTCGCCACCATCCTCTCGGCCGCCATGATGCTGCGCTTCTCGCTGGGGCTGCCCGAGCAGGCCGACCGCATCGAGCATGCCGTAGCGCGGGCGCTGGCCGGCGGCGCGCGCACGGCGGACCTGGCGGGTGAGATGACGACGAGCCAGATGGGCGACGCGGTCCTCGGCGCGCTCTGAAGGCCCCCTCGCCGGGCTGCACATCCCGTTAACCTCCTGCCGCTACGGTCAGGGCGGGGACGAGGAGAGAGAGCGGAGAGGCGCATGGTCGGAACGTTCAGGGATGAGCATGCGCGGATGCGCACCGCGCTCGATGCCTTTATCACGATGATCGATGATCGCGCCGAGCCGGATCTTGCCGAACTGCTCCGATGTCGGCTCGCCATTTCCGGCGCTGTCCGCGCGCTGCTGGCGAGCCAGCAGAGCCGGCTGGAAGCATTGCGCACGGGCGATCCGAGCCACGTCGTCGATCGTCTGCTCGATGAGCATGCCGCCTTTCTGCGCGACATCCTGCCTGGCTACAACCTGCTGGTCCGGGAATGGACGCCGGCCCGCATCGAGCGTGACTGGCCGGGCTATTGCCAGGCGGCGCGAGCCCAGATCGACGCCTATTGCGCGTTCCTGAACTGGGAGGCCGTGAATCTCCTGCCTCTGATCGAGCGCGGTCCGGCCGTGGTCGCCGCGGCATGGCCGGCGGCCTGAAATCGTGACTTGGTAAATAAATAGCAAGCGAAGGTTCCATTCGCTGTTAAGTCTTCGCACCTAATGATGGCCCCCAAAAGCAAAGCGGGGAGCAAAGACGATGTCGGCACAGTTCAAGGATGAGCATGACCGCCTGCGGGCCATGCTGCACGATTATATTGCGCTCATGACGGGCGATAAGCCGGATGTTCAGGCGGTCATGCGCGCGCGCAGAAGTTTCGCCGGCCTGTTCCATAGTCATCATCTGGGCGAGGGTGAGGTGTTGCAGCGGCTGCGCGCGAGCCCGTGCGACGCGGAGACCGTGCAGCGCCTCAACGTCTATGCCGAGCGCAAGCGCGATTTCTTCCTGCGCTATAGTGAGCTTGTGCAGCAATGGCCCCTCCAGCGCCTCATGGATGAATGGCCGACCTATTGCAGTGCGATCCGGTCCCATAAGCATGTGTTCCTGGATTTTCTGCAATGGGAGGAGACGATGATCCATCCGCTCCTGGCCCGCGGGCCACAAGCATTCACGCCGGGCGATGCAAGGGCCGGCGCGCATGTGGAGCAGACCCCGAACTGAGGCCCCGTCGCCTCACCGCCAGCTCTCGATCCACATCCAGCGGTTGAAATCCTGCGGGTCGCCGAGCGGCATGGCGGAGATGATGGGATAAAATTCCAGGAAGACGAGCGCGGCGAGGCCAAGCGTGAGCCATGCGAAAACCCGGCCGCTACGCCGGGCGGAACAATGATCGAGCACAGCCCCGATCGCGATGCACAGCATCAGCGAGGAGGGGAAATAATGATAATAAAATTGCACGGCCTTGGGCGCGAGCGCGAAGAAGGCGAGCGGCGCGGCCCAGAGCAGCACGGGAACCAGCAGCGGCCACGCCCGATCGCGCAGCCCGACCCGGAGCGAGGCCGCGAGCGCGACGAGTCCGCCCCAGCAGATGACGGGATTGCCGATCATCAGCACGCCGCGCTGCACGCCCGCCACCGGCTCGTAGAAGAACCAGATCGGGCGCAGGTTCAGCACCCACTGCCACCAATGGCTCTGATAGGGATGCCCGGCCATGGGCGAGCGCTGGAGGCGCAGCATCTCGATCTGCTGGGGCAGGATGCCGGCAAGTGAGACGGCGTCGTGGCGCAGGAACAGATAGGGCAGGAAGGTAGCCAGATAGACCAGGGCGGCAAAGGGGCCGACCCAGCCGGCGGCTTCCTGTAGCGACAGCGGTCGTCGCGCGCCCGCTTTGTCTGCGTGATCTATTTTTACCGATCGCTTTGTTTCCCGCCAGAACAGATAGGCAAGGATCGGGAGGCTCACTGCCATGATCGGAATGACCGTCCACTTGCAGGCCAGAGAGAGCCCCATGAAGGCACTGCCGAGGACAAGATGCCTGCGATAGGTAAAGCCTGTCCGCGCGGCGGCGACGAACTGCCAGAAGGCCAGCATCAGGAAGCCGGCCATGAAGATGTCCAGCATCGCCGTGCGCGCTTCGACGAAGAGCGTCTGCGAGAGGATCATCAGCAGGCCCGCCATCCACGCCGCGGGCCCGCGCAGCAGCAGCCAGCGTGTCGCCATCGTGCCCGCGAACACGGTGATGGCGCCGAACAATGCGCCGGGCACGCGCCAGCCCAGCGGACCATCGCCAAGGAGCGCCATGCCAAGGGCGATCAGCAGCTTGCCGAGCGGGGGATGCTCGGGATTGGGCAGGCCTTCGAGTGTCAGCAGCATGCGCGCCGCCGGCACATAATGCGTCTCATCGAAATTGAGCTTTGCCGGATCGCCGATCCGCCAGAGGAACAGCAGCAGCGCGGCCAGGGCAAGGCCCGCGGCGATTGCCACGTCGCGCCGATCCGGCACGGACAGGCCGGCATTCCCCCTGATCGTCATTCCTGCCCCGCCTTCCGAAGGCCGCCGCCCTGCCATGACCCGCATGTGCGGGCGGCGATGGCGGCATGCTCATGCCTCCGCCCCGTTGCGGAGGATGCACACACAGCCTAAGAGGCGGCCCCATGAAGCGATATACAGGACAGGACCGTTCCGTCACAAGCCGCTGGAAGCCGGCCACCCAGGCCGTGCGCGGCGGCACTTGGCGCAGCGAGCAGGGCGAGACGAGCGAAGCGCTCTTCCTCACCTCGGGCTATTCTTACGACGATGCGCAGAGCGTGGCGGCGCGCTTCGCGGGCGAGCAGCCCGGCATGGTCTATTCGCGCATGCAGAACCCGACCGTGCAGATGGTCGAGGAGCGTATCGCGCTGCTGGAAGGGGCGGAAGCCTGCCGCATGCAGGCGAGCGGCATGGCCTCCATGACGGCCGCCCTTCTCTGCCAGCTCTCGGCGGGCGACCATCTCGTCACGGCGCGCGCGGCCTTCGGCTCGTGCCGCTGGATCGTGGACAATCTCTTCCCGCGCTTCGGCATCGAGAGCACGACCATCGACGGGCGCGACAATGACGCCTGGGAAAAGGCGATCCGCCCGAACACCAAGGTCTTCTTTTTCGAGACGCCGGCCAATCCCACCATGGACCTGGTCGACATGGCGCATGTCTGCGGCCTCGCCCGCGCGCATGGCATCACCTCCGTGGTCGACAATGCCTTCGCGACGCCGGTGCTCCAGCGCCCGCTGGAATTCGGCGCGGACGTGGTCGCTTATTCCGCGACCAAGATGATGGACGGGCAGGGCCGCGTGCTGGCCGGCGCCATCTGCGCCAGCGAGCAGTGGATCCTCGACAAGCTGATGCCCTTCCAGCGCAACACCGGCCCCATCTGCGCGCCCTTCAATGCCTGGGTGGTGCTGAAGGGCCTTGAGACGCTGGAACTGCGCGCCCGGCGCCAGTCGGAGAACGCCATGAAGGTCGCGCAATTCCTGGAGGGACGCGTGGCCAGCATTCTCCATCCCGGCCTGCCCAGCCATCCGCAGCATGATCTGGCCATGCGCCAGATGAGCGCGGCCGGCCCCATCTTCGCCTTCAATGTCGAGGGCGGGCGCGCGCAGGCCATGGCGCTGCTCAATGCGCTGGAACTCATCGACATCTCCAACAATATCGGGGACAGCCGCTCGCTGATGACGCACCCCGCCACCACCACCCATCACAATATGGGGCCGGACGGACGCGCCGAGGCAGGCGTGGGCGAGGGGATGCTGCGGCTCAACGTGGGCCTGGAGGATCCCGAGGACCTCATTGCCGATCTCGATCAGGCCCTTGCCGCCATTGGGCTTTGATCGGGACTTGCTGGCCGTGGGATCGGGGCTTAGTCTGCGCGGCAGACCAGTGGGACCGCTGCCCATGATGAACGCATTGTTTCCCTATGAGGCCGTGACGCATGACGTGACCGTCCGCGTCGCGGTGACGCTCGCGCCGGAAAAGTCCGAGCCCGAGCAGGGGCGCTGGTTCTGGACCTATCATATCCGCATCGAGAACGGCCGCGAGGCGCCGGTGCAGCTTCTCATGCGCCGCTGGATCGTAGCGGACGGCCGGGGTGCCATGTACCGCCGCGAGGGCGAGGGCGTGGTCGGCGAACAGCCGGTCATCCAGCCCGGCGCGTCCTACGACTATGTCTCGGGCTGCCCGCTCGCAACGCCCACCGGCTGGATGGAAGGCAGCTATGTCATGCTCGATGGTCATGGCAGCATGATCGAGGTGCGCATCCCGCGTTTCGCGCTGCTGGCGGGAACCGTTCAGGGATGAAGCGCACCCATTTGCCGCTCAACGGCCTGCGCGTCTTCGACGCTGCGGCCCGGCACCTGAGCTTCACCCGCGCCGCCGACGAACTGGCCGTGACGCCCGCAGCCGTCGGCCAGCAGATCCGCGCGCTGGAAGACATGCTGGGCGTCGTCCTCTTCCGCCGCACGCCACGGGGCCTGGAACTGACGCCTGAAGCCGAGGCGGGCCTGCCGGCGCTGCGCAATGCCTTTCTGGAGCTGGAGGAATCGGTCCGCGCGATGCAGGCCGGGCAAAGCTCGCAGCATCTCACCATCGCCGCCCCGCGCGACTTCACGGCCAAATGGCTCAATGCGCGCCTCGCGGCCCACGCCGCTGGCGAGGATGGGCTTCAGTTCCTGCTCGTGGCGGCGGACGAGGCGCTGGACTTCACCGAGGCCAATCTGGATCTCGCCATCCGTCTGGCCGACGGGCCCGGCGAGCATGAGGGCGTGAAGCTGGGCGAGGCGCGCTTCGTCACGGTCGCGGCGCCCGGCGGCAAGGGGGCCGACGCGCCGATCGCCTGGCCCGGCTGCCCGGTGGAGGACGGCAAGGCGCTCATGCGCGTGGCCGATGCCGGGCTCGCCATCGATGCGGCGGCGAGCGGTTTCGGCCGGGCTTGCGTGCCCGCTTTGCTGGCGGCGAGCGATCTGGCCGGCGGCCGAGTGGAACAGGTCGGCGCGGCGCGCGAGGGGCAGGGTTATTGGCTCATTGCGCCGCTGCCGCAATGGCGGCAGAAGAAGGTCAAGGCGCTCGTCTCGGCGCTGATGGGAGCATAAGCGCGCAATGGCCAAGCAGGAGGCGGCCCGGTTCGCATATGAGGACGGCGGTTTTCTCGCGCTCGTCCTCATCGTCACGGTCGCCTTCGCCTTTGTCGTCCTGCCTTTCTTCGGTGCGATCCTCTGGGCGCTGGTGCTGGCGATCCTGTTCGGCCCAGTGAACCGGCGCCTGCTGCGGCGCTGGCCGGGGCGCAAGAATGGCGCCGCCTTGCTCACGCTGCTGCTCGTCACGCTCATCGTCGTCCTGCCGGCGGTGCTGCTCGGCATGGCGCTCATTCAGGAACTGACCGCCGTCTATGCCAAGGTGCAGAGCGGCCAGATCGATCCGGCCGCCATCTTCGAGCGGATGGTCGCGAGCCTGCCCACGCGCCTCTCGGACTATCTGAAGTCCGTGGGCATGGACGATTTCTCGGCCGTGCGCGATTCCGTCGCGAACGGCTTCTCGGGCAGCCTCAACAGCATTGCCGGGCGCGCGCTCTCCTTTGGCCAGGGCGCGTTCAACGTGGTGCTGATGATCGGCCTCACGCTCTATCTCACCTTCTTCCTGCTGCGAGACGGGGATGCGCTGACAGCCCGGGTCGTGAACGCCATTCCGCTGCGCGCGGGCCTGCGGCGCAATCTTGTCGACAAGTTCGCCACCGTCATCCGCGCCACCGTCAAGGGCAGCCTGGTCGTCGCCATCGTGCAGGGACTGATCGGCGGCGTCACCTTCGCGCTGCTCGGCATCGAGGGCGCGCTGCTCTGGGGCGTGGTGATGGGCTTCTTCTCGCTCATCCCGGCCATCGGCACCGGCATCATCTGGGTGCCCGTCGCCATCTATCTGTTCATCACGGGCGCCATTGTCGAGGCGCTCATTCTGGTCTTTTCCGGCGTCTTCATCATCGGCATGATCGACAATATCCTGCGCCCGATCTTGGTCGGGCGGGATACGCGCATGCCGGACTATGTGGTGCTCATATCCACCCTGGGCGGCCTCCAGGCCTTCGGCATTCACGGCTTCGTCATCGGCCCGGTCGTGGCGGCGCTGTTCATCGGCGTGTGGAATATCTTCACCAATAGCTGGAAGACACCGGCGGCCGAAGCACCGGCGCCGGCCCCGGCCCCGGCCCCGGCCCCGGAAGAGCGCGCGCCAGTTGCGGTGAAGACGGCCGCCCCGGCAAAGACGCCCGCACCGAAGACCCGCAAGCCTGCGCGCAAGCCAAGAGCCAGCAAGGCGGATTAAACCACCCGTCACCCCGGCGAAGGCCGGGGTTCATTCGGCGCTGTGACTATGGACCCCGGTCTTCGCCGGGGTGACGGCTATTCCTACGGAGCCGGACTGCGCGTCCGCCTGCGCTCAGGCCTTGGCGGCGACGATTTCTGGTGCGTCCTTGAACAGCTCGCCGAAGGGATCGTCCTCCGTCTCGGGCGCGGGCGCCTCGCGCACGGTGGCGCGGCGCATGTCGCGGCGCTCGTTCCAGTCGAAGCCGCCGCCGCGATGATAGCAGGCCAGATTGTCCCAGATCACCATGTCGCCGACCGCATAGTCGACCTTGATCTGATATTGGTCCTGCGTGGCGAAGTCGTTGAGCCAGTCGATCAGTTCGCGGCTCTCCTCCCAGCTCCAGCCGACCACGCGATAGCAATGGGCGCCCAGATACAGGCACTTGCGGCCCGATCCTTCATGGACATGCACCATCTTGTGGACCGGGCGGTGGCGCTCCTCGATCTGCTCGCGCGTGATCTCCGCGCCGGCCTGCTTGCGCGACCACCAGAGGCTGTGTTCGCATTCGAGATTGTCGATCCTGTCCTTCACCGCCTGCGGCAGGTCGTCATAAGCCGAGCGCGCATCGGCAAAGCAGGTCGGCCCGCCCGAAGCCGGCACTTCGACCGCGCGCAGCATCGAATAGCTGGTGCGCAGGTCCATGAAGCTCGAATCGGTGTGCCAGAGCGCGTCGCCCTTGCGATAGCGTATGGCGGATTCGGCCCAGTTGATCTGCCCGTCCGGCCCCAGATTGCCGGCATTGAAGAGATAGATTCGCGGGCGCCCCTCGCGCGGCGGCAGGCTCTCGAGATGGCCGAAATATCTGGCGAAGCGCACCTGCGCCGCGTCGTCGAGCCCGGTGTCGCGATAGACCGTGACGCCCCATTGGTCCTGTAGCGCGATCAGCGCGCGAATCGTCGCCTGGTCGAGTGGCTGCGCGATGTCCACGCCGGCGATCTCGGCACCGAAGCGCGGGGTAAGGGGCGTTGCGGTGATAGCCATTTTCTTCTCCTGGGCGGCTGTAACGCGGCGCGGCTTGTCGAAGCTCCGTCCTGGTCCCGCTTATATGGCTAGCAAGCTACGCATGTCGAGTTCCCCTGTGAAATTCGGCGACGTCGCGTGTCGTGCGCGGCGCCAGCCGGTTGACTCGGCTCGCCTCGGCGCACCAATAGAAGCCTAAGAATATCGAGAGGCCGCCGACCGGGCCTCCGCTCATGAGGAGAAGAGATGGCGCAGGCCGACGCGCGGACCATTTCGGTGCGCAATCCCAGGACAGGCAGGATCGATTTCGAGCTTCCCGTCACCTCGCCGCAGGAGGTGGCCGCGAAGGCCGAGCGGCTGCGCGAGGGGCAGCGGGGCTGGGCGGCGAGGGGTCTGGATGGCCGCATCGCCGTGATGCAGCGCTGGCTGGGCGCGGTGGCGCAGCGGGCGAACGACATCGCGCAGGCCGATGCCGAGGATACCGGCGGCTGCCACACCAGCTATCTCCAGGGCTTCATCACCATGGGGAATATCGGCGGCTGGATCGAGGACGCGAAGAGCGCGCTGGAGGCGGCGAGCTACAATGGCCCCTCCCGGGCGATGCCCCAGGTGGAGGTGCGCACGCAGTTCGTGCCCTATCCGCTGGTCGGTGTGATCGGCCCGTGGAACGCGCCGATGATGCTGGTGCTGCTCGACGCCATCCCCGCCCTGTTCGCGGGCTGCGCGGTGCTCATCAAGCCCTCGGAAGTGACGCCCCGCTGGATCGAGCCTCTGTTCGAGACGGTGCGCGCGGTGCCGGAGCTGGCGGCCGTCTTCGATTTCGTGCAGGGCGACGGGCAGACCGGCCAGCAGCTCATCGATGCGGCCGATCTGGTCTGCTTCACCGGCAGCGTGCCCACGGGGCGCAAGATCGCCGTCCAGTGTGCGCAGCGGCTCATCCCCTGCTATCTTGAGCTGGGCGGCAAGGACCCGGCGATCGTGACGGACACGGCCGATCTGGAGCGCGCGACGACCGCCGTGCTGCGCGGCGCGGTCCACGCCAATGGCATGGTCTGCTTCTCCATCGAGCGCATCTATGTGCATGAGCGCATCCACGACGCCTTCGTGGCACTGCTGGTGGAGAAGGCGGGGAAGGTCCGTCTCAACAGCGACGATCCGCGCGCCGGGCATCTCCATCCCTTCACCTTCGCGCCGCAGGCGCAGATCGTGGCGGGCCATGTCGCCGATGCCGTCGCCAGGGGCGCGCGCGTGCTGACCGGCGGCGAGGTCGAGACGATCGATGGCGGCCTCTACATGCGTCCGACGGTGCTGACCGGCGTCACGCACGACATGCTGGTGATGCGCGAGGAGACCTTCGGCCCGGTGCTGCCGGTCATGGCCTATCGGACGATCGACGAGGCCCTGTCGCTCGCCAACGACACGATCTTCGGCCTCACCGCGTCCGTGATCGCGGGCAGCGAGGCCGAGGCATTGCCGATCGCGGCGCAGGTGAATGCGGGCGCCGTGTTCGTGCAGGACAGCTTCCTCACCTTCGCCAAGAACCGCACGGTGGGCACCAACAGTTTCGGCGCATCGGGCGTTGGCGGCGGCGCGCGCACGGGCCCGGAGGCGATCCTGCGCTATGTCCGGCGCAAGGCGCTGCTGACCAATCATGGCGAGCCGGCGGATATCCAGAACGACCATCATCTGGGTCCGCCGCCGGGAAAACACTAGCCGACACCATTCGCGGCCGGGTCATGGACCTGGCCTTCGCCGGGATGACGAGAAAGAGGAGAAGGGAGCATGCCCGACTGGAAGCTGAGCGCCGAGGACCGCCTCGAAATTCAGGAGCTATATTCGCGCTATGCCTGGGGTATCGATCTGGCGGACGCGGAGATGGCCATGTCGACCTTCACGCAGGATTGCTGGTTCGACCATCTCTGGCAGGGCAAGGTGCAGGGCCATGAAGCGATCCTCAAGAACCTCCAGTCCCTGTGGAACGACCGGCAGCATTGGTGGTACGGTCGCCAGCACCTCATGAACCATTTCATCATGGAGGAGCGCGAGGAGGCCGGCGAGGCGGACGTGCGCTGCTTCTTCCAGATCATCCAGTTCCAGACCGATTATCGCACCAACTTCGTCTTCGGCATCGGCACGCGCATCGACCATGTGACGAAGAAGGAAGGGCCGTGGCGCTTCCAGTCCTTGAAGGTCAATGCCTGGACCGAAGCCGACCAGGTCCCCTGGAAGGGCGAACTGCTGATAGCCAAGCGCCCCGTGCACAAGGCCGAGCCGGTGGCGGGGAAGGCGTGACGGGCATGTCACCCCACTTCCACTTGCCCGGCCTTCGCGGCGGAACGGCGGGAAAGGGGGCGGTGCGATGAAGATCACCGCCGCCGTCAGCCGCCCGGGCCTGCCCGAACCGCGCCTCGAAACGCTGGCGCTTGACGCGCCGCGCCCCGGCGAGATGCTGGTGCGCATCGTCGCGGTCGGCATCTGCCACACGGATCTGCACGAGCATCCCGGCCGCCATGCCCCGCAGCCCATCGTGCTCGGCCATGAGGGCGCGGGCGTGGTCGAGGCACTGGGCGAAGGCGTGCGCGGTTTCGCGGCGGGCGATCACGTCATTCTCTCCGGCTCGTCCTGCGGCCAGTGCCCGAGTTGTCTCGCCGGCCGCCCGACCTATTGCGATCTCGCCATGCCGATGAGCTTCGGCGGCAAGCGGCTCGACGGATCGACGGCGCTCTGCTGCGGCGAAGAGAAGATCCACTCCCACTTCTTCGGCCAGTCGAGCTTCGCGACGCACAGCATCGTGCCCGAGCGCACGGCCGTGAAGGTCGACAAGGACCTGCCGCTGGAGATGCTCGCGCCCTTGGGCTGCGGCGTCATCACCGGCGCGGGCGCGGTGATCGAGGCGCTGAAGGTCGGCTATGGCGACAGCATCGCCATCTTCGGCACGGGCGGCGTCGGCCTCTCGGCGGTGATGGCCGCGCGGCTGGTCGGCGCGAAGGCGATCGTCGCGGTCGACATCAACCGCGCCCGTCTCGACCTCGCGCTGGAACTCGGCGCCACGCACGCCATCGACGCGGGCAGCGAGGATGTGGCCGGGCAGGTCCGCGCCGTCACCGGGCGGGGCGTCTCCCATAGCTTCAACACCACCACCGTCCCCGCCGTCCACAGCATGGCGCTCGACTGCCTCGCCATGAACGGCACCGCCGGCTTCGTCGCTGCTCCGCGCGGCGAATGGGCGCCGCAGATGTTCGCCATGCTCGCGGGCGGCCGGCAACTGCGCGGCATATTGGGCGGCGACGCCAATCCGCGCCTCTTCCTGCCCCGGCTCATCGATTATTGGCGGCAGGGCCGCTTCCCCTTCGATCGTCTCGTCACGACCTATGCGTTCGACGAGATCGGCCGCGCCTTCCATGACTGCGAAGCCGGCACCGTCATCAAGCCCGTCCTCAAGGTGAGTGCGCCATGAATCCCGAAATCCGCCAGCAACTCGCCGCATTGGGCGCCGATCTCAGCATGGACCTGTTCATGGTCACCAATGCGCTGTTCGCGCAGCTCCAGCCGCCACTGCCCGAGGGGCTTTCCGTCACCCGCGACCATGAATATGGCCCGGACGAGCGCCACCGCCTCGACATCTTCGCCCCGCAGGACGTGCCGCCGGGGCTGAAGAAGGCGCCCGTGCTGGTCTTCGTCCCCGGCGGTGGCTTCGTGCGCGGCGACAAGCGCTCGCCCGGCACGCCCTTC
>CBIMKI010000018.1:0-21034 GCA_966244395.1 uncultured Sphingobium sp.
GCGCGGGCGCGCCGCCTCGCGATGCGTTACGGCATCCGTCCCGCCTTCGAGGATGATTTCCGCCACGATTGCGCCGAATGTCCGGTCGCGCTCGCTGGTCAGTTCCTTTTCGGTCCAGAACGGAATGCCGTTGGGTGAGGGCGTGTCGCTGATGGCCCGTTCATAGAGCGCGCAGCTGGTCGACGGACCCGAGAACAGGCCATGCCACAGCCGCCGGATGCCTTCGCGGCGCATCCAGCAATAGGGATCATGATCGCTGGTGATGAGTGCCTGCGCGGCATCGTCTATGGCGAAGCCTTCCAGCGCACAGGCCATGTCGAAGGGCAGGGGATATTCGCTGCGCGCGGCCAGCACGCGCCAGAAATGGAGGTCGACGGCGAGCCACTGCGCGAGCGCGGGCCGCAGTCGCTTGTTGGCGGCCGCCGCCTGCACCAGCTCGCATTTGAAGTGGGACCGCGCCCGGCCGGGGCCCGTCCGCATGCGCAGCACTTTTTCGGTGATCTCGATCAGCGAATCGCAGGGCAGGGTTGAAAAGGATTCGACCAGCCGCAGCCACGGCGTCAGATCGGCCTCGTCGGCCTGCGCGGCGAGGCCGATCAGCCGGTCGAGAAGCTGGTCCTTGGAGCCCACCTGCCGGCCCAGCGTGGCGACCGAGCAGCCCAGCTCCCGTGCAAGGGGCCGTAGCGTCAGACCGCCCAGGCCCTCCTGCGCCACCAGCGTCAGTGCCTCGCCGAGAAGCGGCCCGGGATCGTGTTTGCCATCATGGTTGGCCTGACCTTCGCCAGGCACGACCGGGCCTTTCCTGACCTTCGACAATCCTCGCCCCCATCCCCATTTGCGGACGCTGGCGCGTCCCCCCCTGGCCGTCGCCTAGCATAATGGACATTTTGCTGCGACTCCTCGCAATTGGGTTCGAACCGGCCCCATTGGGCGAGGAGGCAGGCGGCGCCGGGCCGGGACGGGAACGGCCCCGCGCGCGCGATGCGCGGGCGGGGTCCGCAAACCGGCAGTGGGCTTATTCGGTCGTCCGGCCGTCGAAATGCTCGTGGTCGCCCTGCGCCTCGGCGCAGCTCTTGTGCACCGTGCCGTCGCGATGCTCGGGCGGGCCGTAGATGGTGTAGAGCTTGAGCGGCGCGTCTCCCGTCGCGATCACATTGTGCCGCGCGCCCTGCGGCACGATCACGCCCATGTCGGCCGACACCTCGTTGCAGGTCCCGTCGATCCAGATCTCGCCCGTGCCCGCCTCGATGCGGAAGAACTGGTCGCGGTCGTCATGCACTTCCTCGCCGATCTCCTCGCCGGGCGGGATGGCCATGACGACGAGCTGGAGATTGTGCCCGGTGTAGAGCACCCGGCGGAAATCCCCATTCGCCTCGGTCGCCTCTTCGATATTGTCGACATAGCCCTTTTTCATGACATTCGGCCCTTCCTGCTGGCGTTCGCTGATGCGCCTCATATAGGGTCGGGCGATGACCACAGGAAGCTTGCGGGCGATGAGTTAGGCTGGTCATGCTGATCGGGCGAGTCGATCAGTCAGGCGAAGGAGAGAGGGACGATCATGGCGGTAGAAAGTCTGGACATCGAGGCGGGCGCGCGTTCCACGCAGGCGCAGCTCAAATATCTGTTGCCCGGCACGCCCATCAATCGCCGCTTCGTCTCGGCCGGCGTGGAAGTGAACACCGGCAAATATGACGCCTTTCCCATGACGATCCGCGATGCGCGGCCCATCCGCGATCATTTCAGCCTGGAGAGCCACGGCTTCACTTTGCTCGACGCGCCAACGGCCATTGGCGATTTCAACGATCAGGGCGAGGTCGAGGCCGGCTACCAGGCCGAGGTTGAGCGCTATGTGAAGGATGCGACAGGCGCCGATTTCGTGCATGCCATGGGCTGGATGATCCGTACTTCGGGAGATGTCGCCAGCCGCCAGAAGAAGCGCAATGAAGGCGAATCCTACCAGCACCGCGCCGGCGTCCAGCCCCCGGCGGGCGAGGTTCATGTCGACACCGATCCCGCCCGGCAGGAGAGCGCCGCGCGGCGCGCTTATGCGAAGTTCCGGCCCAATGGGCCCGGCTACAAGCGCTTCATCATCTCCAGCTTCTGGCGCACCTATTCGCCCCCGCCGCAGGATTGTCCGCTGGCGCTGTGCGACGGGCGCAGCGTGCGCGCGGACGAGGGGACGCCCAACACGCTCTGGGTGGTCGACCAGATTCCGGACGATCTGTTCGCACCGATGGACGATGAGAATAATCCCCTCGCGGCGGCGATCTTCCACCATAATCCCGACCATCGCTGGTGGTATTTTTCCAACATGGTCCGTGACGAGGCCCTGCTCTTCAAGTTCCACGACAGCATCCGGCAGGGCGCCTGGCGCGTGCCGCACACTGCCTTCTGGGACACGAGCCTGCCCGATGCCCATCCCCGCGAAAGCATCGAGTGCCGCAGCATCGCCTTCTTCGAGTGACGGCGCCTCCCGGCTCTATGGCGTGGTAAACGAAATCTGACTTTGTCATCGCGCTGTTACAAAGGCTTCCTAGCTCCCGGCGCACGACGCGGCCTTGCCCGTCGCATCTTGTGGGAGTCGGACATCATGAAATTATCGCACATCGCCCTGGCGATCGGCCTCTCCTGCGCCGCGCTGGCGGCGCCCGCCCAGGCTGGCATCAGCTTCACGCTGACGGACCTGGGCGCGCTCGGCACCTCCGGTGTCGTGTACGACATCAACAATGCCGGCCAGATCGTCGGCGCCCGGGGCGCCGGCACCAGCCTTGCCGGCGCGATCTGGACCGCGGGCACCGCGAGCGCCCTGCCCAAGCTGGAAACCACGGCGAGCCAGGCCTATGCCATCAACAACAGCGGCCAGGTCGTCGGCTATAACGGCGCCGCGCATCCCACGCTGTGGACCAACGGCGTGCCGAGCGATCTCGGCGGCAGCGGCGTCAGCCAGGCGCGCGACATCAACGACATGGGCCAGATCGTCGGTGACAGCTATGGCAGCACCAGCGGCGCCCAGGCCGTCATCTGGCAGGGTGGCACGCGCACCGTTCTGGATACGCCGACCGGCACCGTCAGCTACGCGCGGGGCATCAACAATGACGGCGACGTGGTCGGCGTCAGCGGCAGCCGCGCCACGCTCTGGGCGGACGCCGGCGCCGCTGTCACGCTCGGCGCGCTTACCGGCAGCACGGGTAGCCAGGCCTATGCCATCAACGGCAATGGCGTGATCGTGGGCTATACCGATTTCGGCTCCGCGCGCCATGCGACCTTGTGGGACGAAGGCGGCAATGCGGTCGATCTTGGCTTCTTCGCCGGCGGCACGCGCAGTCAGGCCACGGACATCAATCTCAGCGGCCAGATCGTCGGCTTCAGCAACATCGCCGCCGGGCAGCTCTTCACTAACAATCGTGCCGTCCTCTGGCAGGATGGCGAGATGCTCGACCTCAACGGCCTGGTCGATGCCGGTCTGGGCTGGACGCTGTATCAGGCCGAGGGGATCAACGACCAGGGCCAGATCGTGGGATACGGCATCAATGCCCAGGGCGAGCGGCGCGGCTTCCTGCTGACGGCGGTGCCCGGCGCCGTCCCCGAGCCGGCAAGCTGGGCGCTGATGATCGGCGGCTTCGCGCTGGCCGGCGGCATGATGCGCCGCCGCGCTGCCACCATCCGCTTCGCCTGATCCGTCACGCGAGACAATCGAAGGCCCCGTCGGACAACGGCGGGGCCTTTTTTTGGAATTACGGCGCTTACGAGTGCGTCGATTGGTCCTAGAGAGCCGATCCTATCTGACCCGGCCCGTTCCTCCCGCCCCACACCGTTCGTCCCCGGCCTTCGCCGGGGCAGGCTCTGAGTAGCCACTGAGCTTGTCGCGGTGGCGTATCGAAGGACGGCGAGGCAGCGCTGCCATGCTTCGATACGGCTCTTCGCTACGCCCCTTGCAGCGCACCGACGCTATCCAGCACGAACGGAATTGGAGAGCGGAGAACCCGCTCCCACTCATGTCAGTCTTACCTCTCAACGCGGCGCGATATGGAAGATCCGCTCCGCATTGCCATGGGCCAGCGCATGGCGTTCCGCGTCCGTGCAGGGGAAGCTGCGGATGAAGTCCACGGCCGGCTGCATCGGCTGATAGGGATAGTCGATGGCCCAGAGCACATTGTCGATGCCCATTTTATCGATGGTGTAGCGCAGCGCCAGATCGTCCTCCACGCCGCTGGTCGTGAAGACGAAATTGTCCTTGAGATACTCGGCCATGCTGCGCTCCGTCTTGCGGGCGCGGCCGGCCGTCTGGGCGCGGCTGTTCATGAAGTTGATGCGCCAGATCCAGAAGGGCAGGGCCTCGCCCATATGCCCCAGGCAGATCTTGAGCCTGGGGAAGGCGTCGAACACGCCGCCCGCCATCATCCGCACCGCATGGGTTCCCACTTCCACGCCATAGCCCCACATGGCGCTGTCCATGCCATAGTCCTGTAAGGGGCCTTTGAGCGTATCGGAGGCGCCGCGCGGGTGGATGTAGATGCACGCCCCATGGGCTTCGGCCGCTTCCAGGATCGGCCAGAACTTGGGGTCGTCGAAATATTCGCCGTAGGTGTGGCTGTTGACGATGAGGCCGTTCAGCTTGAGGTCGCCCATCGCCCGCGCGATTTCCTTCGCCGCGCGCTTGGGCGCATGCGGCGCGAAGCTCGCCAGCCCGGCGAAGCGCGTGGGATATTTGCGGCAAATCTCCGCCATGCGATCATTGGCGAGGGATGCGAGGTCGCACGCCGTGTCCGCATCGAACATCTGCACGCCCGGCGCGGTGAGGCTGAGCAGGTGCATGTCCACGCCCAGCGCGTCCATCTGCGGCAGGCGCTTGCTGTCCACGTCGAGCAGGCCGGAGAGGAAGTCCATCGCGTCATAGCCGCCCTTCTCGGGCTGGGCGTCGTAGATGCCCTTGACCAGTAGCTTGTCGAGGCTTTGCGTCGGCGAGTTGGCGACCTTCCTGAGTTCGGCGGCGACCTCGGGGATCGACCAGGCCTCCTCGGTGGCGATCAGGCGCAGAGTGTCGGTCATGGCTGGCTCTCCTTTTCCTTCTTGGTGGCGCGGCTCAGATACAGCGCGAGCAGCGCGGCGATGAGTAGGGGGGCGATGGGCAGGATGAAGAAATGGCGCGCCGCGCCCAGGCCGAGCAGCAGCGCGGCCGATCCGACCAGCGGCCCCAGGATCGAGCCGACGCGGCCCAGGCCCAGCGCCCAGCCCAGGCCCAGCGCGCGGATATTGGCCGGATAGGTGGCGCCGGCCGATCCGTTGAGCGCGTTCTGCGTGCCGACCGCGAAGATGCCCTGGAGGACGATCAGCGTGGTGAGCGCCGCCGTGCCCCAGTCGGCGGCCGCGAGCAGCGCCATGGTGAGCGCTGCGATGGTCGCGAACACCGCCACCACCGGCCATTGCCAGCGCGCCAGCAGCAGGCTGGCGATCACGCCGCCGATCATGCCGCCGCCATGGCCGACGGTGGCGATCCAGGCGGCCTCGCTGTCGCTATAGCCATGGTCCTTGATGATGAGCGGGATCCAGCCGGTGAGCAGATAGGCGACCATCAGCACCAGCGCGAAGGCACCCCAGATGGCGAGCGTCTTGCCGCGATGCTCCGCGGTCAGCAGTGCCGCGACATTGCCCCCGCGCGGCTCGTGCGCCGTGCGGTTCCTGAAGGCCGGGCTTTCCGGCAGGCCCAGCCAGAGCAGCGCAGCGATGATGAGCGGCAGCATGCCGCCCGCCACGAACACTTCCTGCCAGCCATAGCCGTAGCGGAACAGCACCGCCGCCACCGCGCCCGCCACCGTGCCGCCCAGCGTGATGCCGATGCCGATCATGCCGGTCGCGCTCGCGAGCAGGCGGGGCGGGGCGAGTTCGCCGGCCAGCGCCAGCGCATTGGGCAGCACCGCGCCGATGCCGATGCCGATGAGGAAGCGCCACAGGATGAGCTGCGGGATGCTGGTTGCCGTGGCGGCGATCAGCGAGATGATGCCATAGGCCGCGCAGCAGCTGATGATGATGGCGCGCCGCCCGAAGCGGTCGCCGAGCGGGGCGAGGAACATGGCGCCGAGCAGCACGCCGGCCAGGCTCGCGCTCAGCAGCGGGCCGATGTCCGCGCGGCTGATGCCGAAGGCGGTGACGATGTCCGGCGCCGCCATGTTGGCCGCCTGCAGGTCGAAGCCCTCGACCACCAGCGCCAGCAGCACCAGGACGAAGCCGCCCCAGCCGCGGATGCCGTCATATTCCTTCGCAGCCGGATTGTCGGCCATGTCCGTCCCCCTCCTTGCCGGCCGCCTGCGCGCCGGTCGGCCTCTTAGAGCCGGGAGCAAGGGGGCGATGCAAGCGGAGAATCGGTGCGTTCCGCTCCATGGCACGGAGGTGGATTCAGCCGGCGTCCCGGTCGGTGCGCACCCATTCGCTCTGCGTGCCGCGCGCGAGCTTGAGATAGACCGGCAGCTTCCAGAGCAGATAGAGCGGAATGCGCAGCAATGTACGGCCGCTCACTGCCTCGCGGCCCGCGCGCGCCCAGGCGATGCCGAGCAGCAAAGTGGCGAGCGCCATCAGTGCGAAGAGCGTGATCGCCGGCAGGGCGGAGGCGCCGAGCAGGGCAAGCAGGGCGGTCGCGATCAGGGCAGCGATGCCCAGCGTCATCAGCAGCGCCAGCGGTGGCACCGCAAGATGCAGGCCGAGCCAGATCAGCGCCCAGCGGCCCCGCCGCAGCCCTTCTGCGACCAGTGGCAGCGCCAGCTTCGTCGCGGTCTGGAGGAAACCATGCTCCCAGCGTGTGCGCTGCGTGCGCGTCGATTGCTCGCCGGCCGGGTTGCTCCAGGTCCGCGCGCTTTCCAGGAAGACCGGCGCATGGCCCTGCCGCGCGAAGTCGATGCCGAGCTTGAGATCCTCGACCAGATTGCTGGTCGCGAGCGGCGCGTCGCGGAACAGCGCCCAGGGGAAGGCCATGCCGGTGCCGCCCAGCACGGCGGCCGCGCCGATCCGGCGGGTGCCGCGCTGGCGGACTAGGTTCTTGATGAGGAAGGCGAAGTTGGAGATCTGCACCATCGCTGCGTCGCCCGGCTGGGTGCGCAGCAGATAGCAGCTCTGCACCGGCCGCCCGCTCGCCGCGCAGCGCTCGACCAGCCGCGCCAGGCTGTCGCCCTCCAGCGTGCAGTCGGCATCGAGCACGACGACATGGTCGGGCGGGTCCTGCGCCAGCCAGTCGCGCCCGAAGGCGAGGGCATGGCCCTTGCCGCGCAATGTCGCATCCTGCCGCTCGATCACGGTCGCGCCCGCCGCCCGGGCGATCGCGGCCGTATCGTCGGCGCAATTGTCGGCCACCACCACCAGCCGCGTCGTTTCGTCGAGCAGCGGGGCGAGCATGGCGACATGATGGGCGACGCCGTCCGCCTCATTATGCGCCGGCATCAATATGGCCGTGCGGTGCCGGCCCGCCTGAGGCGCGGGCGCGCGCCGCCGGCCGGCGGGGATGCCCAGAGCGAGTTCGGTGAGGAAGACGAGCAGCAGAAGCGCCGGAGGCAGGGCGGCGCACCAGGCGATGAAACTCAGCATGGTCCGCTTCTCCGCAAATCCCTTGGCGTGATTTCGGGCCGGGCGGCATCAGCCGGCGAAGCGGAAATCACGGCCTGCAAGGCATATTCTGAAGGCGCGCAGCAAAAAGGGCCGCCAGGCGGCAGCCCTTTCCACCGGCGAGCCCCATGGCCCGCGCTCAGTTCGCCGCCGGCAGGGCGGGTGCCGCCGCATTGGCCGCCGGCGCCGGCGTCGCGCCATCCGCTGCCTTGGCGGCCGGCTCGTAGCCCGCCTGATATTCGATCTTGGCCTTGGCCTTGGCTTCGGCGAGGCGCGTCTGGCCGATCTTGTTCAGCTCTTCCTGGCGGATGGCCTGTGTCGCCAGCGGGCGCGCCTGCTCGGGCGTCAGCGCGACCGGCTCGCTGCCGGTGATGACGCTCACCATGATCCGGTCGCCGCCGGGGACGATGAAGGGTTCGCCCGGGGGCAGGTCGCGGATGCGCTTCATGGTCTCGGGCGGCACCACCGCCGAATCCAGCGTGCCGGCGCCGCGGCGGAACTCGATGCCCGCCTTGTTGAGCCAGGCGACCACGTCGCCCATGGTCTTGGCGCTGTCCAGCTCACGCAGGCGCGTGAGATCGGCCGGCGCCGGGAACTGGATCTGGTCGAGCTTGTAGCGCGTGCGGTCGGAGAACAGCGCCGGGTGCGAGCTGATATACTGGTCCACCTTGGCGGCATCGGGCACCTGCACCGTCTCGAACGCCTTCTGGCCGTACATGCTGACCAGCAGGCGCTCCTTCATGCGGCGCTCCTGGCTCACATAGGCCGGGTCGCGGTCGAGGCCCGCATCCTTGGCGGATTGGGCCAGCAGCCTGCGTTCGACCATCTTCTCGAGCACTTCGGCGCGCACGCGCTCCTTGTCGGCATTGGCCGGCACGTTGAGGTCGGCGATCTCGCTGTTGAGTTCGGTCAGCGTGATCTCCTCGCCATTGACGACGGCCACGACCTGGCCTTCCGCCTTCTTCTGGCAGCCGGCGAGGGCGAGCGAAAGCGAGGTGAGCGCGATCAGGGAAACGCTCGACAATTTGGGCATCTATTCTCTCCGGAAAAGGGCTGGACGGGTCATTCGCGTCAAAAAGGTCTGGAGCGGTCAGGCGCCAGCGCGCGAAGCGGCCGAATGGTCTCTGCGCGAGGAAATTCGGGCTTCACGGGCATCGGGCTTCCTGTCGTCTTCCATGGCGGCGTCGGGAGGGACCAGTTGAATCTGCGTTCCGCTTGTCACTCACGGTCAATTCCCAGCCGACGGACAGACTTGTTCTTTGCGCGACCTTCTACAGTGCGCCCTTGGCTGAAACAAGCCTCCGGGCGGAGCCGTCGGCCTGTCGCTCCGCCCTAATCGGGCCGCGGTTAAGATTACGTGGACGATGATCGCGCAAGGCGCCGAAATGGCGGCTTTTCCTCTCAGCGTGCCGGTGCTCTCGCCGTCTCGTTCCAGTCCAGCGCGGCCTGCCGGGCGGCCTCATAGGCATTGACCGCGCCGGCATGGCGTGCGGCGCAATCGGCATAGGTCAGCGCCGCCGCCATGTCGGCCCGGGCGAGTGCGGCGATGCTGGCGTCAGTCACCGGCGCCAGCGGCGGGCAGGGCGCACGCAATGCCGCCGGCAGGCGCGGCGGCACAGGCGCCAGCCGCGCGGGCGCGGTTGACGGCGTCGAGCAGGCCGGGAGTGAGGCCAAGAGCAGGATCGGAAAGGCGCGGATCACGGGCCGTCTCCTCGATGAAGATCGGTTGCAGTTGCCTGGCCGCGCGGGCGATCCCCGCGCGCTGACGCTCATAGTCGGCGGCCATGCCGTCGATCGCGTGCGCGAGCCGCGCCTCGCTGCCGCGCAGTTCGGTGCGCAGGGCCGCGATCATCGCCGCCTCGCGCCGGTCGCGCTCGGCGCTGGCGCGCTGATAGCCCGCCCGGTCGATCCACCAGACCGCGCCCAGCAGCGCCGCCGCCATGGCGCCGTAGGGAAGGGCGCGCAGGGCCCACAGCGGCGCGGTCATGCGCCGTCGCCTGCCGCTGCCCTGGCGCGCGCGACGGCGGTGTCCTTGAGCGCCGTTGCGCTCCCGCCACCCGCGAGCAGCAGCCCCATGCCCGTCCCGAACTCGATAATCGAGAAGCTGCGGTTGAGGTAGAGATGCCCGCCGGCAAAGCCGATCCCCGCGATCACCGATGCGGCCCAGAGCAGGCGTGAAAGCTCCAGTTGCCGGTTGCCCACGCCGCGCAGGAAGTCGAGGCTCATGGCACCACCTCCAGATCATGGTCGCCGCTCTGCCACATCAGCAGGCGGGTCATGCGCGGCAGGATGATGCAGCCATGGCTCGCCATGCCCGGATTGCGGATGCTGTCTCCATGCACGCGGAAGGCGCTGCGCCCCGTGGCGTCGTGCCGGTCGTCATCCGGCGTCGCGTCCGCCGCGCGCAGCAGGATGGTGCGGGGCCCCACATTGCGGCTGTCGTAGATGTCGGTCATCCGCCAGCGCCCGCAGGGAATGGGGCCGATGCCCGGCGCGGCCTGTGCCTGCGGATTGTTCCTGCCCCAATCCCGGCCTGAATAGCCGCGCGTCTGGAAGCGGCCATTATAGAACAGCTCGCCGGTCGATTGCTTGTAGGTCCACATCGCTTCAGCTCCCCGACACCAGCACATTGGCCGCATTCATGATCTTGGCGACCGGGATGGTCTGGTCGTGCCCCGCGCCTGAGTAGACCCCGTGGAACAGGCGGCTGTCGTCATAGCCCGCGCCATGATAGTTGCGCACATGGACCGGCCCGCCCGGATCGGTCGCGAGCGTCACGACCAGGCTCGCGCCGTCCTCGCCGATGGCCATGGCACTCACCGCCAGCAGCGCGGCAAAGTCGCTCGACGTCGAGAAGTCCCAGCCCCGGTAGCGATTGGCCGGCTGCGTGGGATAGACCGAGCTGCCCGTGCGCGTATCCAGCGTCACGTCGCTGAGCGATGTCGCCCCGTTCATGTCGAGTGCGATGGTGAGCACGGGCCCGCTGCGTGTCACCCCGGTCGGGATCGGCCCGCGCCCGTCATGCACGGCAAGGCCCAGCACATGGCGGGCCATGCTCCACGCGTCGCGCGCATTGAGCCGCACATAGCCGTCGGCCACGGCGCCGGAGGGGTGGTAGGCGTCGCCATAGACGATGCCGTTGTGATGGCTCGACATGTGGATATTGGGGTCGCTCCCGCCGCCCTGCGCGGTCAGTGCGAACTGCATCTTGCAAAAGGCGTCGCGCTGGCCGTCGAACGCTGCCTGGCTGAGGCTCGCGGGCGGCGTGGCCGATCCGTAGCGGCCCATGGATGAGATGAGGAACGGCAGGTCCGCCTTGCCGGCCAGCGCGCGCAGCGGCGCCACGATCCCGTCCATGAACTGCGCCGGATAGGCCGCGAGCGATGCCGGGAACGAGCCGCTGGCCACGTCCGCATCGCCCTGTCCCTGATCCCAGATCACGCCCTCGATCACGCCCTTGCGGCTCGCCAGCGCGGCCATGAAGCTGTTCCAGTGGCTGCCGCCCTCGACCAGCAGGCCGATCGACGCGCCGCTCAGCCCATAGGCCTCGAACAGCACCGGCATGTCGGCGATCTGCGTGAGCGCATTGACGAACCCCAGGCTCATCATCTGCGGGAGAATGACGAACGGGTCCGCGCCGTTCATCATATAGCCCGCCGCATAGTCGCCGCTGCTGTTGTAGGGCGAGGCCGGCACGGCGCAGCGCGCCTGCTGGCTCGACTGATAGCTTCCGCCGCCGCCGCGCATCACGCTCGTGCTCTGGCCGTAGCTGATGAACCGCCGGCCGACCAGCGTGGTGGCCGAGCGCGTGCTGTGCAGCCGGCCGTCCGCGTCGAGCCAGCCATGCTCGACATAATAAGGCCCGCCCACCGGCAGCGCCTCGTCCACCGCATAGGCATTGCCCGCGATGCTCGGCGCGATGACGCACCACCCGCTCTCGTCGCTGCCGGGCCGCATCACCACGCTGGCGCCGTCACCCGCGTCGATCAGGCGCGAGACCCAGCCCACCGGCGATCCGGAGAACCAGCCCGAATAGGTCACCGTGCCGGTCGCCGCGCCGGCGCCCTCATGGGCATCGCGCCCCACCGCGCCGTCGATGGCGGTGCATTCGATGTCCGCCGCGCGGCCCCTGATGCCGCCCAGCACCGGCCAGCGATAGATCTGCTGCGCCACGCCCATGAGGCCCTTGCGGTTCGCGGGATTGGTGATGAGCGGGCCGAGGTCCAGATAGTCCCAGGGCGCCGCATAGACATTGGGCGGGCGCAGGCCCTTGCCGTTCAGCCAGATGCGCAGCCTGGCGCTCCGGATCTGCACGCGGATCGCCCCGCTGGTGCCGAACGCCGTCGCGCCGCGCTGCGCGCTGAAATGCCGCGTCAGGGCGACTGTCCCGCCCACCACGATCTCCACGGTGAGGCGGCCCAGGCCGGGATTGATGGTCAGCACGATCTGGTTATTGTCGTCCACGCGCCACACGCGGCAGGTCTGGCGCCCATATTCCCAGGCCTCGCCGCCCGGATCGCTGCCGCCCACCACATAATCGAACACACCGTCGAAATCGCCCGCCCAGCCCGTCTCGCCGGGGCCATAAGCGGCCGCCAGCCAGCCACCGAACTTCGTGTTCTGGTGGATCGCGCCATTGTCGGTCACCCACTGCCCGGCCGCCAGCGCGCCCGCCCAGCCCGCGCGCCCCGCCATCGGCGTCGGCCCGCCGGAAGGCGCTTCGAAATCATCCTCCATGTCCCAATATTCCGCGCTGACGGCGGGCGTGGGCGTCGGCGTCGGCGTGGGCGTCGGCGTCGGCGTGCCCCCGCTCGCCGGCATCGTGGCCGGTTCCACCCGGCTGCCGATGTGGAAGCCCGGCGTCATGCGAGGCCTACAATGTCGGCGGCGGTGGTGCCGCTGGCGCGCACATATTGCAGCCGCACCGGCAATATCTGCCCGCTCGCCAGATTCTTGAAGGTCACGTCGCTATTGCTGCCCGCCGGGCGGCCGACCAGCGTGCCGCCCGTGCCGATGAACACGGCCTTGGGCAGCGGCTGCACCGCGTTGGTCGCATGGGGCGTGATGCTGAAGGCGTGGCGCGCCGGATCGGCGAGGCCGTTCACATTCTCGAACATGTCGGACATGGGCGTCTTTCCCTTGGCTTGCGTGCGGCGGGAGCGCCGCGTTCAAGCCTAGGCCAAGAGTGAGCCCCTGTAGGACAGGGTTCGATCAGTCCGGATCGGATGTCATTTCGGCGGAGGGCTCTTGTCCGGATAGCGGCAGATATCCGCGATGATGCAGCGCCAGCATTCGGGCCGGCGCGCCTTGCACACATAGCGCCCGTGCAGGATCAGCCAGTGGTGTGCATCCTTGCGGAAGGGCTGCGGCACGCGCTTCTCCAGCCCCGTCTCGACAGCGAGGACGGTCTTTCCCGGCGCCAGGCCCGTGCGGTTGGAGACGCGGAAGATATGCGTGTCGACCGCGAAGGTCTCCTCGCCGAACGCGGTGTTCAGTACCACATTGGCCGTCTTGCGTCCCACGCCCGGCAGCAGCGTCAGCGCGTCCCGGTCGCGCGGCACCTGCCCGTCATGGTCGCGGATCAGCGCCTGCGAGAGGGCCATCACATTCTTCGCCTTGGTGTTGAAGAGGCCGATGGTCTTGATGTGGGCCTTGAGGCCCTCCTCGCCCAGTTCCACCATCTGCGCGGGCGTCTTCACCGTCTCGAAGAGCCGCCGCGTCGCCTTGTTGACGCCCGCGTCCGTCGCCTGGGCGGAGAGCGCCACTGCGACCAGAAGCTGGTAGACATTGCCATATTCCAGTTCGGTCGTCGGCGCGGGCTCATGCTCCGCGAGCCGTGAGAACAGCTCGAAGATCTGCGCGCGGTTGAGCTGTCTTGCCGCCACGGCTCAGAGCCCGAGCACGTCCGCCATGTCGTAGCGGCCCGGCGCCCGGCCGATCAGCCATTGCGCGCCCTTGATGGCGCCCTTGGCGAAGATGCCGCGATTTTCCGCGCGGTGCCCCAGCTCGATCCGCTCGCCCTCGCTGGCGAGGATGACCATATGGTCCCCCGCGACCGATCCGCCGCGCAGTGCGGCAAAGCCGATATCGCCTGCCTTGCGCGCGCCGGTCATGCCGTCGCGTCCGCGCGCGCTGTGGCTGGCGAGGTCGATATTGCGCCCCGCCGCCGCCGCCTGGCCCAGCAGCAGCGCAGTGCCCGAGGGCGCGTCCACCTTGTGCCGGTGATGCATCTCCACGATCTCGATGTCCCAATCGTCGCCCAGTCGCGCCGCCGCCTCGCGCACCAGCGCCGCGAGCAGGTTGACGCCCAGCGAGGTATTGCCCGTCTGCAAGACGGCGATGGACCGCGCCGCCGCGTCGATGGCCGCATGATGCGCCGCCCCAAGGCCCGTCGTGCCGATCAGCAGCGGCTTGCCCGCGCTCATGCAGGCCGCCAGATTCGCGTCCAGCGCGGCCGGTACGGAAAAGTCGATGAGCACGTCCGCCGCGGCCGCCAGCGCCGCAGCATCGGTGGTGATCGATGCCCCCTGCGCCCCGATGGTGCCTTCCGCGACGCCGTCCGTCCCGCCCGCCACCGCAAGGCCCGCCTCGGCTGCCGCCAGCGCGATCGCCTGGCCCATGCGCCCCCGCGCCCCGAAGATTCCGATCGACGTCATTGCCCTCGCGCCCTCTCGCTCGTCACTGCTACAGCGCGCCGATGCCAGACTGGCGCGCGCTTGTCATCCTGCACGGGCGGGGAATGTCGGCGGGAGCGGGGTGTGCAGGGGTGGTGGATCGGGTCGGATAGGGGCTGTTCCCAACTCCGTTCGTGCTGAGTAGGCTCTGAGTGGCGCCGAAGGCGCGTAACGAAGAGCCGTATCGAAGCACAGCAGCGCTCATTGCCCTCTTTCGACAAGCTCAACAGCGGCTCAAAGCCTGCATCGGCGAAAGCGGGGGGGCAAACGACGGTGATTGGAATGACTGCCCTGTCCCACCCTGAAAAACCGCCATCAGCCTTGCACCACGCCCCAAACCGCTCTTTGATGCCCGCCATGCCTCACCCCCGGAACATCGTCATCCTCACCGGCGCCGGTATCTCCGCCGAAAGCGGTCTTGAGACCTTCCGCGCCGCCGATGGCCTCTGGGCCAATCACCGCGTCGAGGACATCTGCACGCCGCCGGCGCTCGCGCGCGATCCCGCGCTCGTCCACCGCTTCTACGACGCCCGCCGCGCCGCCCTGTCCGCCGTCGCGCCCAATCCCGCCCATGAGGCGCTCGCCCGGCTGGATGCCGCCTGGCCCGGCGAGTTGCTCATCGTCACGCAGAATGTGGACGATCTGCACGAGCGCGCCGGCGCGCGCCGCCTCGTCCACATCCATGGCGAGCTGAATTCCGCCCTCTGCGCCCATTGCGGCGATCGCGCGCCCTGGCAGGGCGATCTGCCGCCCGGCGCGCCCTGCGCCATCTGCGGCGCGCCGGCCCTGCGGCCGGACATCGTCTTCTTCGGCGAGATGCCTTACCACATGGCGCGCATCGAGGCCGCCCTGTCGCGCGCGGACCTGTTCGTCTCCATCGGCACCTCCGGCGCGGTCTATCCCGCTGCAGGCTTCGTGCGCATGGCGCGGGCCTGCGGTGCGCGGACGCTGGAACTCAATCTCGATCCCAGCGAGGGCAGCGCCTGGTTCGACGATTGCCGCCACGGTCCCGCGAGCCGGCTCGTGCCCGCATGGGTCGAGGGGGTGCTGGCTTGAACCGCGCGCCCGCGCCTGCCACATCGCGCCCATGACCGCTTCGCCCGAAAACCCTCCGATGCGCGCCGCCATGATCCCGGTGACGGCCTTCCAGCAGAACTGCACCCTGCTCTGGTGCACGAACACGATGCGCGGCGCGCTGGTCGATCCGGGCGGCGATCTGCCACGCCTCAGGCAGGCCGTCGCGCAGAACGGCGTCACGCTGGAGAAGATCCTGGTGACGCACGGCCATGTCGATCATTGCGGCGAGGCGGGCGTGCTGGCCACCGAACTCGGCCTTCCCATCGAGGGGCCGCATGAGGATGACCGCTTCTGGCTCGACCGGCTGGAAGATGACGGCCGCAAATGGGGCCTTTCCGCCGCGCGCTTCGAGCCGGATCGCTGGCTGGCCGATGGTGACACCGTGACGGTCGGCGACCTTGTGCTCGCCGTCATCCATTGTCCCGGCCACACGCCCGGCCATGTCATTTTCCACCATGCGCCGAGCAAGCTCGCCATTGTCGGCGACGTGCTCTTCCAGGGCTCAATCGGCCGCACCGATTTTCCGCGCGGCAATCATGAGGATCTCATTGCCTCCATCACCCGTAAGCTCTGGCCGCTCGGTGGCGAGACGGTCTTCGTCCCCGGCCACGGCCAGCCCAGCAGTTTCGCCCATGAGCGTGCGTCCAACCCCTATGTCGGCGATCGAGCGACGGGCCTGGGTGCCTCTTCCAGCCCCTCTCCTTCAGGGGAGGGGTAAGGGGTGGGGGCGATGCGGCGCGCATCGCTCGCGCAGCGACAGGCTCCCCGCACTGCCCAGCCTCATCCCGCGCCGCAGCGCCACTCCAATACCGTCCAACCCTGTCTTTTCGCCGAATGAATCGTTGCACCCGCGCAAAAAAGCGCTATAGGCGCACACTCTCGCAAATGCCCCGGCCGCGCTGGCTGCGGCCCTCCGTGGCCGTTGACCTGCAAGATCAGCGGCCAAGGCAGGCGATATTGGCTTTGAACTTTTTGAAGATTTGGAACAGGTGCCCGCATGGCTGTCCCCAAGAGAAAAACCTCGCCGTCCAAGCGCGGCATGCGTCGCAGCCATGATGCGCTGCGCGTCGAGGCGTTTCAGGAGTGCTCGAACTGTGGCGAGCTGAAGCGTCCGCACAATCTGTGCACTGCCTGCGGGCATTATAACGGCCGCGAAGTCGTCGCCATCGGCGCCTAAGGCGCGAAACGGGGGCTGACACAGTGAACGCACCGCGGATCGCGATCGATGCGATGGGCGGTGACGAGGGCGTGCGCGTCACGGTCGCGGGCGTCGCGCTCGCGCGCCGTCGCCATCCTGCCCTGCGCTACGCCCTTTATGGGGACGAGGCGCAGATTCGCGAGGCGCTGAAGCACCATCCCAATCTCTCGGCCGTGGCCGAGATTTTCCATACCGACCGTGTCGTCGCGGCGACGGACAAGCCCAGCCAGGCGATCCGCCAGTCGCGCGGCAGTTCCATGGGGCTCGCCATCCAGGCCGTGAAGGACGGGACGGCGGGCGCCGCCGTGTCCGCCGGCAATACCGGCGCGCTCATGGCCATCGCCAAGCTTGCCCTGCGCACGCTGCCAGGCATCGACCGCCCGGCGCTGGCCGCCTTCCTGCCCACGCTGGGCGAGAATGACGCGGTGATGCTCGATCTGGGCGCCAACACCGAGTGCGATGCGCGCAATCTCGTCGAGTTCGCCATCATGGGCGCGGCCTATGCCCGCACCGTGCTGGATCTCCAGACGCCGCGCGTGCGCCTGCTCAATATCGGCACCGAGGAGTTGAAGGGCACGGACGAGATCCGCGACGCCGCCGCCATGCTGCGCGCCGCGCCGGACCTGCCGCTGCGCTTCGATGGGTTCATCGAGGGTGACAAGCTCGGCTATGGCGAGGCGGACGTCATCGTCGCGGAGGGCTTCGTCGGCAATGTCGCGCTCAAGACCGCCGAGGGTACGGCCCGCTTCGTGACCGATGTGCTGCGCCGCGCCTTCACCAGCTCCATCCGCTCGAAACTCGGCTTCCTCATCTCCAAGCCGGCCATGCAGTTGCTGAGGGTTCATCTTGACCCGAATAATCATAATGGCGCCGTGTTCCTCGGCTTGAACGGCATTGTCGTGAAGAGCCACGGGAGCGCGGACGAGAAGGGCATCGCCAATGCCATCCATGTCGCGGCGCGGCTGGTGGAGGATGATCTGTCCGCCCGCATCGCCGAGGATCTGGGTCGCATGAGAACCGTAGGACGCGAGGAACAAGCCGCGAAATGACTCTTCGCTCCGTGATATTGGGAACGGGCTCGGCCCTGCCGCGCCGCCGCATGAGCAATGCCGAGCTGGCGACGATGGTCGACACCAGCGACACGTGGATCGTCGAGCGCACCGGCATTCGCGAGCGTTATGTCGCGGGCGAGGGCGAGACGACGGCCACGCTCGCCACGGATGCGGCGCGCGCCGCCCTGGCCATGGCGGGCCTCGAAGCGGGCGAGGTGGATCTCATCATCCTCGCCACTGCCACGCCGGACCAGACCTTCCCCGCCAGCGCGACTATCGTGCAGGCTGCGCTCGGCATCAACGACTGCATCGCCTTCGATGTCGCGGCGGTCTGCTCTGGCTTCCTCTACGCCATCACCGTCGCGGACAACATGCTGCGCGGCGGCGCGGCCAGGACCGCGCTCGTCATCGGGGCGGAGACGTTCAGCCGCATCCTCGACTGGGAGGACCGCACGACCTGCGTCCTCTTCGGCGACGGCGCGGGCGCGGTCGTGCTGCGCGCGCAGGAGACGGACGAGGCGACCGGCCGGGGCATCCTCGCCAGCCGCCTCCACGCCGACGGGCGCCATAATGCGCTGCTCAATGTCGATGGCGGCCCGTCGACCACCGGCACGGTCGGCAAGGTGCGCATGAAGGGGCAGGACGTGTTCCGCCACGCGGTCGTCAATCTCGCCGCCGTGATGAGGGAAGTGCTGGAGGCGGCCAGGCTGGAAGCCGACGATGTCGACTGGCTCGTGCCGCACCAGGCCAATGCCCGCATCCTCGATGCGACGGCCCGCAAGCTCGGCCTCTCGCCCGAACGAATCGTGGTGACGGTGGATCGTCATGCGAATACGTCTGCGGCCTCGGTCCCTCTCGCGCTCGACACGGCGGTGCGGGACGGGCGCATCAAGCAGGGCGATCTGGTGGTGCTGGAGGCGATGGGCGGTGGCTTCACCTGGGGTGCCTGTGCGCTCAGATACTGACCGAAAACAGTTGCTTATTTAGTTCGGTCCGTTTTGCGGCTATACATGCGTTCGGGGGGCCGCGTGACCCATATTGCAAAGCCTGAAATTCTGCCGCAGACACGACCGACGAACGGGCGGGGGGCCATGTTCGGGCCAGACTTGTTGGGGGCAAGATGAGCTTGGAAGACACTTTGACGCGCGCGGACATCGCGGAACTGCTGAACAAGCAGATCGGTCTCTCGCGGGCTGAATCGGCGGATCTGGTGGAGCAGGTGCTCGACCTCGTCACGGAGGCGCTGGTGACCGGAGAGAATGTGAAGATTTCCGGCTTCGGTACATTCGTGCTGCGGGACAAGAATGAACGCATCGGCCGCAATCCCAAGACAGGCATAGAAGTGCCCATCACCCCGCGCCGGGTGCTGACCTTCCGCCCCAGCCAGGCGCTGCGCGACCGCGTGTCGAACGTCTGACTGCAAGGCCGGATTGACCCGCGCCGCGCGATCGGTGCACTATGAGTTATGGACAAGGCTGACGGCGCGTTTCTGACGATTGGCGAGCTGGCGCAGGAGCTGGGAGTCGCGCAACATATTCTCCGCTACTGGGAGACGCGCTTCCCGCAGCTCCGGCCGCTGCAACGCTCCGGCAACCGCCGTTACTATCGCCCCGGCGATGTCGCGGTCGCGCGTCGCATCCATCGCCTGCTGAACGAACAGGGCTTCACCGTGCGCGGTGCGCAGCGCGTGCTGGAGGGGAAGGCCGATGCGCAGGACGCCGTGCCTGCCGCCGCTCCTGCGCCCGCGACCCCGCCGCGGACGCCTGCGCCCGCCCCAGCCCACGCCCAGTCCGAGCTTGCGCTGGACGGCGCGCGCCAGCGCCGCATCGTCAGCCAGTTCGATTCCTCGGACATCGCTCTGCTCATCGCCCGCCTCACCGTCATCCGCGAAAATCTCAGGGAAGCGCTTGACACTGTCTGAGCGAGTCCATCCATGCAGCCGGGCGAAGCAATCCAGAGCAGCCGGGAAACTGTTCCGTCTGGAAAGGACCTACCTCGTCCTCCTGCGAAGGCAGGGGCACAAGCTCGTTTTTCTATCGATGGATAGGTACTCGGCTTGAGCCTAATATTCCGGCCCCAGCGCCGGATCGAGATCGCGCGGCCGCACGAAGCGCCGCAGCCGCGCCTTGCCTTCGTCGCGCGCAATGTCGCTCCATTGCGCCACGTCGAAGTCCAGCACCGCGATGGCCGCGGTCGGGAATTTCTCGGCGACGTCGCCGCGCAGGCCGCCCTCGCCCTGGTCCGGCACATGCGCGAGGATGAACTCCTCCAGGCCCGGATTGTGTCCCACGACCAGCAGCGTCTCATCCTCTCCGGCCGCGCCGCCGATCACCTCGTCGATGGTGGCCGCCGAGGCGAGGTAGAGCCGCTTGTCCCAGGCCGGCTCGCCGTCATGGCCATAGCTCTGGACGAACCGGGCGAAGGTGTCGCGCACCCGCGCGGCGGGGGAGGCGACGATCGCGTCGAAGCGCAGCCCCTCGCGCCTTGCCCAGCTTCCCATCAGCGCGGCCGCCCGCTCGCCCCGGCCATTCAGCGGGCGGTCGAAGTCGCGAAGCGTCGAGTCGCTCCAGTCCGACTTGGCATGTCGCAACAGCGTGACCGTCTTCATCTTTCTTCGTCGATTCTCGCATCAGGCATGTTCGCGTTCGATCCTAGCGCGGATTGCGCGTCGGAACCAAGACGGCTGCGCACGCGGGCGAGGGCGTCTTCCAGCGGCAGGCGCAGGATCGGCGTTTCGGGGGGGAAGGCGCTCAGCAGCCGGCTCGGCATGGCGGCGGAGAGGATGACGAACTGCCCGGCATCGTCCGCGCGCCGGATGAGCCGGCCGAATGCCTGGGCGAGGCGCGCGCGCACCTGCCGGTCGTCATAGGCGGTCGGCGCGCCGCTCGCCTGCCGCCGCGCCGTGTGCAGCACGCTGGGCTTGGACCAGGGCACGCCTTCCATCACCACCAGCCGCAGCGAATCGCCCGGCACGTCGATGCCGTCGCGCAGTGCGTCCGTGCCCAGCAGCGAGGCGCGCGGATCGTCGCGGAACATGTCGATGAGCGTCGCCGGGTCGAGCGGGTCGACATGCTGCGCATAGAGCGGCAGGCCCATCTGGGCGAGCCGGTCGGCAATGCGCGCCTGCACCGAGCGCAGCCGCCGGATGGCCGTGAAGAGCCCCAGCGTCCCGCCATTGGCCGCCTCGATGAGCCGGGCATAGGCCCCGGCAAGCGCCGGCAGGTCGCCGCGCTTGATGTCGGTGACGATCAGCACTTCGGCCTGGCGCGCATAGTCGAAGGGGCTGGCGACATCGAACAGGCGCGGCGCCGCGTCCATATGCCCGGCGCCCGTGCGGCCCACCGCCGTCTCCCAGTCGCCGCCCGCGCGCAGCGTGGCGGAAGTGACGAGCACACCATGAGCCGGCTTCAGCACCGTCTCGGCCAGCGGCCGCGTCGGGTCGA
>CBIMKI010000019.1:0-20228 GCA_966244395.1 uncultured Sphingobium sp.
GAGACCCTGTTTGTTCACACATGCTCCTCGGGTGGATGCGGCGCGGCAGGCCTTTAGCGCCGTTTCAAGCACCGCACCGCGCCGTCAGATCGCCGATCTGTGGACGCTCTGGGCCAGCCAGAAGGGCAGTGCAGCAAGCTGACTGCTGCTGCCGAACTCCCTCCGTCAAGGAAAGGCCCGCCGGAGCGATCCGGCGGGCCTTTCCGTATCCGCGAAAGCAGGTCGCTCGCGGGGCCATCAGGGCTCGATCGGTACGCCCGGCAGATTCTTGGAAGTGCGGATGGTGAGAGAGGTCTTCACGCTCGCCACATTGGGCGCCTGCGTGAGCTTGGTCGTCAGGAATTGCTGGAAGCTGCGCAGGTCCGGCGACACCACTTTAAGCACGAAGTCGATCTCGCCGTTCAGCATATGACATTCGCGCACTTGCGGCAGATCGGCGACATAGGATTCAAAGGCGCGCAGATCGGCTTCCGCCTGGCTCTTGAGGCTCACCATGGCAAAGACCATGATCGTGTAGCCGAGCGCGATCGGGTCGACCTGGGCATGATAGGATGTGATGAGTCCGCGCTCTTCCAGGGTGCGCACGCGGCGCAGGCAGGGCGGGGCGGTGAGGCCGACCTTGGCGGCCAAATCCACATTCGTCATCCGCCCATCGTCCTGAAGTGCGGCGAGAATCTCGAGATCGATCTTGTCGATTGCAGCGCCCGGCATCCTGTAGATATTTCCTTTCATGGCGGACCGTGGCGATTATAAGATAATTTCGCGCAATTGCAATTGTCCCACAATGTAACGTCCCATATTTTGCGGCTAGTCCTGCCCGCCGCCGGAAGCTAATCCGGCCGGGTTGGGGGACTGCCGGGTAACATGCGTTTCAATGATCTCTTGAGGACGGTTCTCGCCCATGGCGGCGAAGGGATCGCTGCGGCGGTGACACGTTGGCGACAGTGCATAGACCTCGTCGCGCAATATGATGTGTCCGGCGTGTCAAATACGCATGGGCTGAGCGAGGAAGAGGCCGATTCCGTGTTCGCCGTGCTGGCCGAGCTGCGCCAGCTTCTAGGCCCCGAGCAGCGTGTGGCCTCCGTTGTGGAATTGGGCGGACGGCTGCGGTCGGTTCGCCTTTGTCATTTCCTGGCGCAGGATCATCCGGCAGTGGTCGCGGCGGTCATGGCGCGCGCTCGGCTCGCCGATGAGGATTGGGCCGCGCTCGTCCCGTCTCTGGGCCCGCTCGCGCGCAGCATCCTGCGGCGCAGGGCCGATCTGGGACCGGCAGCTTCCGCCGCGTTGGCGCGGTTCGGGCCTACCGACCTGGCTCTGCCGGCCGCCCAGGGCGCTTATTCGCTGCATCCCGCCAATGACGGCGCCGAGACAGTCGCCGCCGATAAGGCGCAGTCGGAGGATACGAGCGAGATCCGCAAGATCGTCGAGCGGATCGAACGCTTCACGGCGAATCGTGCGCAGCAGCAGGATGCCGGCATATCCGTTCCGCCGCTCAACCTTGCGCTCGACCAGGTCGTCACCGCAGCACGCGACGGCGTCGAATCCTTCAGTTTCGAAACGGACGAGAAGGGCCGCTTCAGCCATGTCGACGGCGCGCCGCGCGCGGCCGTGGCAGGGTTCAGTGTCGGAGCGCCCGCACTCGATGGATTGAGCGGTGCGGACGGGCAGGCGCTCGGCGCCTTCCGCCGCCGTGCCGCGTTCAGCGATGCGCGCTTCGCCGTCGCTTCGGGCTTGCTTGCCGGCGAATGGCGCCTCAACGCAGAGCCGCGCTTCGATCGGGCGACAGGCCTCTTCCTCGGTTACAGCGGCGTGGCGCGGCGGGAAAAGGCGCATGAGCAGATCGTACGCGTGCCGGGCCATAATGTGCCCATCCGCATAAGCGGAGACAGCGGCATGGATTGGGCGGACCTGTCCGCTGCCGGCGCCCGCCAGCTCATTCACGAGCTGCGCACGCCCCTGTCAGCCATCCATGCCTATGCCGAGATGATTGAGGGGCAGCTCGTCGGTCCTGTCTCCATCGAGTATCGCGAAATCGCCAGGCAGATCATCACCGACGCACGCGAGTTGGTCGCGACCTTCGACGATCTCGATCTGGCCGGCCGCATCGCCCGCAACGAGGATCGCAGCGCGGCCGACCTCGTCGATCTGGTCGCCCAGCTTCGCGGCATCGTGCAGCGCTTCGCCCAGCAGGGCAGCCACCGGATCGCGCTGGAGACCAGTGCGGACCTGCCGCCGGTCCCGGGCGATCGCGAGCAGGTCGAGCGCATGCTGACCCATCTGGTGCGCGCAGGCTACTCCGCGCTTGGCGAGCGTGAGCCGCTCCATGTCTGCCTGCGGCATCTGCCGGTCACCGGCATGCTCTCGGTCTCGATCCAGCGCCCGGCGGCCCTGCGCGATCATAGCGAGGCGATGCTGCTCGATCATGCTTCGCCCATCGATTCCATGCTCAACGACGACGCTCCGCCGCTGGGTCTCGCCTTCGCCTTGCGCCTGGTGCGCGGCGTTGCCGGCCGCATGGGCGGGCAGCTTCTCCTCTCCGAGGACGCCTTCGAGCTGATCCTGCCGGTCGAGGCAGGGAAGGGGAAGAGTGGGCGCGAGCAGGGCCATTGAAGGCGACCACCCTTCTCGCGCTGCTTGCCAAGAGCCCGGTCGGCGGCTAACCGGGCGGCACTTGGTCTTTCCTCCGGTTCACGGACTGGGGCCTGTAGCTCAATGGTTAGAGCTGGCCGCTCATAACGGCTAGGTTGCGGGTTCGAGTCCTGCCGGGCCCACCATTCCCTATCTTTCGATACTTTAAGTGAGATGAGTTCGCGCAATTCCGCAGCTTGTCACACAGTTGAAAGTGCCGCAGCCAGTCATCTCTGACGCCAAGCGGGCGGTGCATGTGGGGCACTCGCAAAAAAGGGGGAGGCGGTGTGCCCGACCCCTCGCGCTCAGAACTTTCGGGAAAAGGAAATCTCCACGCTGCGCGGCGCTCCGATGAAGACCAGACCTGAGGCATAGCCTGACCAGTCCGCATAGAAGGCATCCGTCAGATTACGTCCGCGAAGGGTGAACGCGCCGACATCCGACTTCCATGCAATCGCCGCGTCAAATGTGGTCGACGCTGCGACCTTCAACGTATTGGCGTTGGACGTATAAAAACTACCATTATGCCGAGCGCTGGCGGTTAGTGTGAGCGGCAGGTTCCGTGGCGCGTAGGTTGCGGTCAGATCGCCCACGACACTGGGAACGTTCGGAGGGCGGTTGCCAGACCGGTTGGCGCCACCAGCCTCCACGAGCTGGCCGTATTCCGCATTGAGTAGCGTGCCGCCAAGTGCGACACTGATTTCATTGGTGGCCGCTACATTGAGCGCCATTTCAATGCCGTAGGAACGAAGATTGCCGCCCTGGACTACGACAGCGGGATTGGCTGGGTCGCGCGTCAGGATGTCATTCTGGCGAATCTTGAAGACAGATGCGGTAAGTTCGACGCCATCACCGGTCAGCGATGTTTTGACACCACCTTCCCAGGAATAGCCCGTCGTCAGGTTGAATGCCGCATTGGCTGCGCTCAGGAACAGCAGCCCGCTGATCGGCGTCACCGCATATGTATATTGCGCGAAGAGCTGGGTTTTCGGCGTGACATTGTACACCGTGCCCACGCGCCACGAAACCGGATGATATTTCTGACCATATTTCTGAGTTGTGCCCGGTGTCACGTTCAGCACCGAGCGCTCCAGCTTGATGCTGTCATAGCGGATGCCGCCGACGATCAGCCATTGCTCAGTAAGGTTGAGCGCATCTTCTGCGAAGATCGCAAAGGTGTCGACCTTTGCCGTCACATCCTGCCGCGTACCGAAATTGTGGGGATTGTCGACGGGAAAGGTGCTGCGATCAGGGTTGAAGGGATCGGTCGAGGTGGCTGTTCCGAAGCGGCGCTTGGTGAAAAAGTGGGTGCCGCCAAATTCCACGCCTACCGCAAGCCGGTTGCGCAAGCCCCCGATCGTGCCGCCGAATGCGAGATGGGCACGCTCGCTCCAATATTGATGATCGTGCGTAATCAGGCTGAGAGAGCGATCGATGAGGCCGCTCGTGGCATTGAACGCATATTCGTCTGAGTCCTGCCAGAGGCGATCGGCCGTATACCAGCTCGCATCGCTCACGAATTTCAGCGTCTCGGTCAGTTCATACTCCGCGCGGGCGCGCAGCCAGACGGCCTCCGATCCCATGTCGCCATCGAGCACATCGAAGTTGACGCGGCGCATCGCCTTGTCGAGCACGAGGTCCGCGCTGCCCGAAACGGCGGATGAAGGCGCCTTCGCCACGGTGCGCGAAACGATTGGCGTGCCATAATAGATGGTCGAATATCGGTCCTTGAAATAGTCCGCCGACAGGGTGAGCGAGAACGCCTCCATCGGCTGAAACAGCAGCGATCCCGATGCGGCGACAGTGTGAGAATCCGTGTCGTCCACCCAGCCCGAGGTGCGTGACCAGGATGCGTTGACGCGCGCAGCAACGGTCTTGCTCAGCGGAATGTTGATGTCGCCCGCGAGCCGGGCAGTGGCGAAACTGCCGTAGCTTGCCAGGACTTCCCCGCTCGTGCCGCCGAGCTTAGGACGCCGGGGCACGAAATTGATCGCGCCGGCCAGCGCGCCGTCACCCGACGTGACCGACGCCGGCCCCTTGATGACCTCGATCCGTTCGAAGGACCAGCTGTCCCAGTTGCGCATGCCGACATCGGAATTGGCCATTCGCACGCCATCGTAGAGATAGTTCACCGCACGGTGGAAACCGCGCATGGACACCGAGCCCATGGAACCCGGCAGCGTGCCGGATGTGACGCCGGGCGCGGCGTTGATAGCCTCAATGGCATTGCGGGCGCCCAGGGTCTGGAAGTCGTCCTGCGTGAGAACGTCGACAATAGCGGGTGTTTCGCGGTTGGTAAGGCCCAGGCGTCCGGCCGTTTCGGCCTCGAGTTCGAGCTTGCCGGTGACGACAACGGCGTCGCGGTCGGCATTCGGCGCCTCGTCCGCAGCAAGAGCGGGCGACGCTGCGATGTATGCGGCGACGGCCAGTACGGAAGTTTTCATGAGTGCCCCCTCTGTTGCGTGGCTTTGGAATGGTTGGATTGGCGGGCAGACCGGCGTCTGGACCAGTGAAGCAGGCCGGTGACGAACAGCGCAGCCGGCGCGAGGCCGATCACCATCGTCAGGATGCGGGTAGCGAGCCCGCCGACGGAGCCGTCGTGAAGGGCACGGATCCATTTGGCGGTCCAGGTCGACGCGTTGCCCCGGCGGATGTCATGGACGGCCAGCACGCCGCCCGAATATTGGTCGACGAAGATGAAGCTGCTGGGAAACCGCCGGTGGGGATCGCCCGGAATCTGGACGCGCAGCTTGAACGGCGCGTTGCCTGTGCCCGGCACGTCGATAAACGCAAGCCTCGCATCGGGCAGGGCGGCGTGGCCTGCGGCGAGCGCTCGCGCGATCGGTACTTGATCGCCCGAGGATCGCGTCGACTTGGGCGACGGAAGGCGGTCGGGCATTGCGATGGTGGCAGCGAAGATCTGCTGCCTGATATTGGGAAGGGCGAGCAGCACGCCGGTCAGGGCGAGCAGGAACAGGAGCACGGCGCTCCACAGGCCCGCGTGCTTGTGCAGGTCGCGCAGGCGCCGCAGCGGCGCGGCATCACGCTTGAATGCGAGTGCCTTGCGCCAGCGTCCGCGTGGCCACCATGTTGCCACGCCGGTGACGAGCAGCCCCAACACGGCGAACCCGGACCAGCCCACCACCTGGCTGCCGATTTCGCCCGCCAGCAGGTGCATGTGGAGTTCGTATATCCAGCTCATCAGATACTGGCCCCAGGTGTCGGATCGCACGATCCGGCTGCCATCGGCGGAGAACCACACCATCTCCCGCTCGGCATGATGGTCATGATGGCGTGACGGCGGATAATAGCGCGCGGGTATCAAGCCGCCTTCATCAGCAGCCTCGAACGACCATTCGCCCTTTGGATCGGGCCATCTGGCGCGGGCCGTGGCCAAGGCCCGATCCCAGACCGGAGACTCCCAGCCAGGGGCCTTTGTGACGGCTTCCACCCGTGGGGGCGGATTGAGCGCGGCGTCGATCTCTATGTAGAAGACCAGGGCCGAACCGGTCAGACCGAGCAGCGCGAAGAGGCCCCCCAAAACCATGCCGAGCCACAGGTGTAACCGCCGGAGGACGACATGCGTGCGCATGGTCATGACCGGCACTTGCCGAATGACGGTGAGAAGGCAGGCCCATGCGGGCAAGCCGTGAAAAGCAGGCTATCCATTGATATCTCCGAACCGAGCGCAGTGCGTGCAGGCACCGGATCACGCCGGAGAAAACGTCAGAAAGCGCTAATCGCGCCTCCGATATCCAGTCCGGCGATCAGGCTGCGGCTGGTGGGCCGCGCAGGGGCGGCCGGAGATTGGATATGCGCCGCAGCGGCGGCAGTGGAACCGCCAGGAGCGCGAAGACAAACGCAAACAGCAGGGCTTCTGCGAGCATGACCGGGTCGGCAGCCTCGAGCGCCTGACCGCCGAGCGCCGAATAGACGCATGGATGATCCGCAGCCGAGCGATGGTCATGCTGCGAGCCGTCCCTTGAGAGCGGAAGGGTCAAAGTGGCTTTGCCACCCTGGCCATCACACATCATCACTGTGAGCGTCTTGCCGATTGCCATCGGCATGTAGCCAGCCGGTACGAGTGCCTTGACGAGCAGCGCCAGCGCAAAGGCCGGCATCGCCCATCGGGCATGTCTGGCGGCGAGGCGGCGGAGCGTGAACACGAAGACGCCATAGTTCTGGTTCTTTCGCTTGTCACTACGCCGAATGGGAACCCGCGGCGGGCGTCCGATCGCGGCCTCATGGGCTCAATGCGCTGGTCCTGATCGCACCGGTCCTGCTGAACCGGCAGCGGAGCGTGCACATCCGGCGCCACCGCGCACCGAGCTATCCAGCGGCGACTATCGTTGTATAATCGAGCAGCACGACGCCGAGTAAAGTAGCGACCCCGGCAGGTGGCTTTCCCCGTGCCCTTGCAAACGGGGGAAGAAGCTGCACATGGGGCACATGGCGTCGCCAGTTCCCCATTTTTCCGCCGATACCGGCCGCGCTTTGCAGCTGTCCCCGCTGGTGACGCGTATCCTCGCGCCCAATCCCTCGCCCTTCACCTATGAAGGCACGCAGAGCTATCTGATCGGCACTTCGGACCTTGCCGTCATCGATCCCGGCCCGGACGAGACCGCGCATCTCGACGCATTGCTCGCCGCTATCGCCGGCCGGCCTGTCCGCGCCATTCTTTGCACCCATACCCATCGCGATCACAGCCCCGCCGCCGCGCCCCTCGCCGCGCGGACGGGTGCGCCGATCATCGGCTGCGCGCCGCTGACGCTCGAGGATGACGGCCCCCGCGCGGACGCTGCCTTCGATCCCGCTTATGCGCCGGACCGCGTGCTGTGCGATGGCGAGGCCGTCGGCGGCGAGGGTTGGACGCTGACGGCCCTGGCGACGCCCGGCCACACCTCCAATCACCTGTGCTATGCGCTGGTGCAGGAGGATGCGCTCTTCACCGGCGATCACATCATGGGCTGGTCCACCACGGTCGTCTCGCCGCCCGATGGCGACATGACCGCCTATCTCGCCAGCCTGGAGGCGCTGCTGCAGCGCGCCGACGCCATCTATTATCCCGCTCATGGCGAACCGATCCCGGCACCCCGTCGTCTCGTGCGCGGCATGCTGGGGCATCGCAAGATGCGCGAGGGGCAGATCCTGCGCTATCTCGAGCGGCATGGGCCCTCGCGGATTCCGGACATGGTCGCGCTCATGTATGCCGGCATCGACGCGCGCCTTCACGGCGCTGCCGGCCGGTCCGTCCTCGCGCATCTTATCGATCTGGAGCGGCGGGGTCTCGTGGCGCCTGAAGGGGAGGGCTGGCGCCTCGTCGCACCTGTCTGACGGGCACGTGGGCGATGCCGCCGGGACGCACCATGCGGCCGTTTTTCCCTCGGATATCCCACGCAGCCTTGATCCCGGCCCCCCGCGGGTCCATCTCGCAGCCCTGACCCATTGGGAGATTCGGGATGGACGCACGCGGCGGTATCGGCGGAAGCCTGGCGGGAGTGGACCTGCTCGCCGAGATTAACCGGCTGCGCAAGGAGCGCAATGCCGTCATTCTGGCGCATTATTATCAGAAGCCGCAGATTCAGGACCTGGCGGACTTCGTCGGCGACAGCCTGGAACTCTCGCGCAAGGCGGCCGAGACCGACGCGGAGGTGATCGCCTTTTGCGGTGTGCGGTTCATGGCCGAGGTCGCCAAGATTCTCTCGCCGGAAAAGACCGTGATCCTGCCGGACATGGATGCCGGCTGTTCGCTGGAGGACAGTTGCCCGCCTGCTCAATTCAAGGCCTTCCGCGAGGCGCATCCGGACCATATCGCGCTCAGCTACATCAACTGCTCGGCGCAGGTGAAGGCGCTCTCGGACATCATCGTGACTTCTTCGTCCGCCGAGAAAATCCTCGCGCAGATTCCGCCCGAGCAGAAGATCATCTTCGGGCCGGACAAGCATCTGGGCGGCTATCTCAAGCGCAAGCTCGGCCGCGACATGCTACTCTGGCCGGGCGTGTGCATCGTCCATGAGAGCTTCTCGGAGACCGAATTGCTCAAGCTGAAGGCGCAGCACCCCGATGCGCCGGTCGCCGCGCATCCTGAGTGCCCGGCCCATATCCTGGACCATGCCGATTATGTTGGCTCGACCAGCGGTATCCTGTCCTTCGCCAAGGCCATGCCGGGCGACAAGCTGATCGTCGCCACCGAACCGCACATCATCCACCAGATGGAGCTGGCGCTGCCGGAGAAGACCTTCATCGGCGCGCCGGGCGCGGACGGCAACTGCAACTGCAATGTCTGCCCCTATATGGCGATGAACACTATCGAGAAGCTCTATATCGCCCTGCGCGACCTCCAGCCCCGCATCGAGATGGACGAGCAGCTTCGCCTCGCCGCCAAGAAGCCGCTGGACCGCATGCTGGAGATGGCGAGCGGCACGGTAGGCAAGGGTGACGTGGGCGCGCGCGGATAGCAGCGCGCGTTCGGGCATCCTGGGCGTGCGGTCCCAGCAAAGCTAGCGCTCCTGCGAAGGCAGGAGCGCAAGGCGTATGCAAGCTATCGGCGCATTGGGCTCTTGCCTGCACAGGAGCATATCATACGCGGCAAAGGGCTGTCCTACCTCGCCATATCCTGCCACACTCGGGGGCGACCACTCGACCCCGCCGAAAAAGACACGAAAAACGGGAACCCACCATGCTCGATATGCGTGACGTCAGCCAGGATTTCTCTCTCCCGGGCTTCGATCTTCCCGCCTTCGTCCGGTCGACGCTTGTCGAGGATCTGGGCGGCGCGCCGGGGGCGGACGGGCGCGACGTCACCTCCGAGAGCGTCATTCCGGCCGATGCCCTGTTCGAGGGCGTGATGGACAGCCGCGATCCCGTGACCGTCGCCGGCCTCCCCATCGCAGCGGCCTTCTTCCGCGCACTCGATCCGGCGGTGGAGATCGATATCCTGGCGGGGGAGGGCGATGTCGTCGCGCCCGGCACGGACCTCATGCGCCTGCGCGGCCGCGCCCGCGCGATGCTCACTGCCGAGCGATCCGCGCTCAATACTGTACAACACTTGACTGGCATCGCCACCATGACCCGTGCCTATGTGGATCGCATCGCCGGGACCGGCGCTATTTTGCTGGATACGCGCAAGACCATTCCGGGTCTGCGCGTGCTGGAGAAATATGCGACACGCATGGGCGGCGCGCAGAACCACCGCATGGGTCTGTGGGATGCGGCGATGATAAAGGACAATCATGTCGCCGTTGCCGGATCGGTAGAGGAGGCGGTGCGCCGCGCTGCCACAGCGGGGATCGCCCGCATCATCGTCGAGGTGGATCGCATCGACCAGATCGAGCCCGCCATCTCGGCAGGCGCCACGCATCTGTTGCTCGACAACATGTCCGCTTCCGTGCTGCGCGGCGCGGTGACGCTGGTCGGCAAGCGCGTGCCGACCGAAGCCTCGGGCGGCATCCGCCTTGAGAATATCCGTGAGGTCGCCGAGACCGGCGTCGATTATATCAGCGTCGGCCGTCTCACCCAGTCCGCGCCCGCCGCCGATATCGGCCTCGATTTCAACGCGCGCTGAACCTTGTCATTACCAGCCGCCCCCATGCGATCCGCTTAGGTCCCGCCGGAAATCACACCTTCCAGCAACGCCTCGAAGTCCCGCGTATAACGCTCCGTATCGAACAGCGGCATCGTCAGTCGGTTGCCTGCCAGCCTGCCCTTGACGGCCGTGAGCTTCGCCGGATCGGTCGCCAGTTCCAGTGCCTTTGCCTCATAAGCCTGCGCGCTGTCCGCCACCAACTCGGGCAGGTCGATCGCGTGAAGCAGGCTCGCCGCCACGCGCGCCACGAAGCTGCGTCCCGGCTTGGTCAGTACGGGTAGTCCCGCCCAGAGTGCGTCGCTCGCGGTCGTGTGCGCATTCACCTTGAAAGTGTCGAGGAACAGATCCGAGCAACGCTGCCGCGCCAGATGCTCGGCATTGGGCGCGCGCGCCGCGAAGACCAGCCGCGCAGGATCGATGCCGCGCGCCTGTGCCTCGCGGCGCAGATTCGCGGCTGCCCATTGGTTGTCCTCCAGCAGCCAGAGCACGCTGCCCTCCACCTGCGCAAGCAGGCGCATCCAGATGTCGAACTCGGTCGGCGTGATCTTATAGTTGTTATTGAAGCAGCAGAAGACGAAGCCCTGCTCCGGCAGCCCCAGTTCGGCGCGCGTGAAGACCCGCTCGGAGATGGCGCGCTTGTCGTCGTTCACCTGGTAGCTGTGCGGCATGTAGAGCAGCTTTTCGGAATAGAAACGCTGCTCGGCCTCCGGCACGATCACCCGGTCCGCGACCACATAGTCGATGAAGTCCGCGCCCATCGTGCCGGGGAAGCCCAGGAAATTGATCTGAACCGGTGCCGGCCGGAAGGCGAAGATTCCCGAGCGCGAGGTTTCCGTATAGCCCTTGAGATCGATGGCGATGTCGATGCCCTTGCGCCGCGCCAGCTCGGCAATGGCCGGGTCGCTCATCTTGGCGACATCGTGGAAGCCATCCACTGCATCCAGCAGGCGCTGGCGGTGCTCGTCCTGCCGGTCGACGCCGTAAGAGAAAGCGTGGATCTCGAACCGGCGCTTGTCGTGCAGTTCCAGCATGCGCGCGAGCAGGAACATGGTCGCATGATTATGGAAGTCGGCCGAGAAGTAGCCGATGCGGATCTTGCCGGTCGCCGCGCGGGGTTTGAATGCGGGTGTATGGCCCAGGCCATAGCGCGAGCGCGCCCATGTTCGCGAATAAGTGAGCTGGTGCTCGGGATCGTCATCGATGTTGAGCATGTAGAAGGGCGGCACGCTGGCACCCTCCAGCGCCATGTGGGAGAGGTCCGCGCCCTTGCGCTCGATGTCGGCCCAGTCGCACATATGCGACTGGATGTAGACCGTTTCGCTGAGCGCCATCGCATAGCCCGGCCGCAATTCCAGCGCTCGGGCGAAGCTCTGCCGTGCTTCATCGGGTCGGCGTAGGAACCTCAGCGCCACGCCGCAATTATTGTGAGCTTCCGCAGAGTGCGGCATCAGGGCGATGGCCTGGTCGTAGCTGGCGAGGGCATCATCGAGCTGCGCGAGGGCCTTCAGCGTATTGCCGCGATTGAGCCAGGCCTCCCCATAAGTCGGCCGCAGCTTGATCGCCTGCGCGAAATCGGCCAGCGCTTCGGTCGGCCGATTGAGGGCCTGTAAGGCGTTGCCACGGTTGTTGAACGATTCTGGCTGGTCCGGATTGAGCTTGATGGCCTTGCCGAAGCTTGCGAGCGCTTCGTCCAGGCGCTTCAGCCGATCGAGCGCGATACCCCGATTCATATGCGCTTCCGCATAGGCGGGGTTGAGGCGCAGGGCGGCATCGTAGCTCGCCAGCGCCTCGTCCAGCCGGCCGAGTTCCTTCAGCGCATTGCCGCGATTGTTGAACGCCTCGAAATAGTCGGGCGCCAGCGCGAGTGCAGCGTCATAGTGCGCGACCGCCTGCTCGAAGCGCCCGAGCCGCGTGCTCAGCGCGCCAGCGATGTTGCGCAGGACCTCCCCATGCGGGAATTCCGTCACCAATGCCTCGGCTGATTCCGCGGCCTCGGTCCATTGGCCGCTTCGATAGAGCTGCACCAGCTTGCCCAGCGTTTCCTCCGGTGGATTCGCGACCTTGGGCTTCAGCAGCGCTTCCAGTTCAGCCACGGCGCGCCGGTTGCCCGGAAAGCGATCCAGAATGTCGCGATAAACGCGTTCGGCTTCCACATTGTCGCCACTCTTGGAAAGCGCACGCGCCTTGCGGAAGGATTGGTCGACGGACATTTTCATGGGTGGCGACATTCCTTTTGTCGGACCAATGGGCATGACCAGATTACCTGGCCCATCATGGGTAAAGGGACATCCTTAATTCTCTGTTATCCCTGCAATGCGCGAGACGGCGTTGCGGGTAACGGCAGCGGCTCCTATCGTCCCATTGCAACCTTACGGACAGGCGAGAAACATATGGCGCAAGAAGAACTCGGAGGCGGCCAGACTCCTTCCGAACTGATCGACCAGCGAATTGCGGATTTGGGCGATTGGCGCGGTGACATGCTGGCGCGGATTCGTGCGATCATTCACGCGGCCGATCCCGACGTGACCGAGGAGTGGAAGTGGCGCGGCGTTCCGGTTTGGTCGCATGGCGGCATCATCTGCACGGGCGAAACCTATAAGGCGGTCGTCAAGATGACCTTTGCGAAGGGCGCCGCGCTCGAGGATCCCACCGGGCTGTTCAATGCAAGCCTGGAGGGCAATGTGCGACGCGCCATCGATCTGCGCGAAGGCGAGGAAATCGACGTGCCGGCCCTGACCGCGCTCGTCAAGGCGGCCGTTTCCCTGAATCTAATAAAGGCCAAGACCAAAGCCTGAGCCGGCCACCTCGGTTTATACCGATTCCGGCTCTTGATAGAGTTGTTGAGAGGAGGTCATGGGAGCGCCGGCAGCTTCACCGGCTGGCGGAAAGCTAAGCGAAAAGGCGCAGAGCCATGGCGCTCCAATGATCCTTGCCGGCTATGCGGAGCGCTGGCGGGGCTCGCGCGTTGTACACATGCCTCTTGCAGGAGAAACATGTGCTCAGACGATTTCTCGCTGGCTCGCTGCTGGCGCTGCCGCTCATCCTCACGGCCTGCGATAATGTTGCCAACCGTTCGAATTCAGATACATATGTGGAGCAGATAGAATGGAGCAAGGCCGCCGTCCGGCAATTGCGCGAAGCGATCGATGCGCGCGCCGCCCACGGCCTGGACAGGATGACATTCGCGATCGAGGGCGAACCCGGAACGCCCGAGAGCGAGGCCGCGCTGACCAAGAGTGCGCTTCGCTATGCCGCCGCGTTGGCGCGGGGCGCATCCGATCCCTCCAAGCTGCATGACATCTACACGCTTGCGCGCCCGCAGGTCGATCTGCGCCACGGTCTCGCCGAGGCGATCCGTAATGGCAAGGTCGATGAGTGGCTCGAGGACCTCGCCCCGCAGGATGAGGCCTATCGCAAGCTCTCCCAAGCCTATCTGGCGTTGCGTGAGCAGCCCGATGTGCCTGCGCCCGCGGTCCCTCCTGCGCCCGTGGCATTAGAGCCCGGCCAGAGCGATGGGCGCGTGCGCGCCATTGCCAGGCAGCTTGTCGCTTCGGATTATCTCGACCCCGCGCAGACGCAGGGCAATCTCTATAATGAGGCGATGGTTCGCGCCGTCAGGCGCATGCAGACGGATTACGGGATCGAACCCGATGGCATCGTGGGCGGTGGCGTTCTGGAAGTCCTCAACCTGTCCGATGTCGATCGCGCCCGCGCCATAGCGGTCGCGATGGAGCGCATGCGCTGGCTGGAACGCAATGTTCCCGCGACCCGCATCGACGTCAATATTGCGGCCGCGCGTCTCAATTATTGGCGCGACGGCAAGCTCGTAGACAGCCGCAAGGCGGTGGTGGGCAAGCCGGAGAACGAGACGCCGCAACTGGGCTCGCCCATCTATCGCCTCGTGGCCAATCCTACCTGGACCGTACCCCGCTCGATCGAGCGCAAGGAGATTGCCGGCAAGGGAGAGGACTATCTGCGCCGCAACAATATGGCCTGGAAGGACGGGTGGATCGTCCAGCAGCCGGGGCCGCAGAATTCATTGGGGCTCGTCAAGTTCGACATGAAGAATGAACATCAGATCTATCTGCACGATACGCCGGCCAAGCAGCTCTTCGATGAGGTGCAGCGCCAGCGCAGCCATGGTTGCGTGCGCGTGGAGGACGCATTGGGTTTTGCGCAGATGATTGCGCGAGACGAGGGTGTGCTGGACGAATGGAACCGCGCACGTGCGACCCGCAAGGAGAGTTTCGTCTCACTCCCCCGCGAAATTCCCGTGCGCCTCTTCTACCAGACCGTGCTGTTCGACGAGGCCGGCGCACCGATTGTCCGGGCCGATCCTTATGGCTGGAACGAGCGGGTCTCCACTGCGCTCGGCTTTACCAGCGGTGGAGACAGGCGCTTGCGTTCCTCCACATCCGATGTGGGGCCATAAGCGCTACGCCAGCATCGGCCACCAGATCTGATCGGTTCCTCGGTTCGTCGCGTTGGAGGGTGTATCGGGCGTGGAAATGCGGGCGTGCCTTTAAGCGCTGCCACATTGGTTTATATAGCGGCCATGACCAGCCCACATTTCCGTTTCGACCGGCGCATGATGCTCTTCGGCGGCGCGGCGCTCGCAAGTGCCGCATTGGCGCGCTCGGCTTCCGCGATTTCGCAGATCGGCGCTCCCGATCGGCCGACGACTGTGCCTGTCCCTGCCGCGCGCGCAGTTGCGCCCGCGTCGGTCGCGCAATCGCTGCCCCTCAATCCATCGCTGCTGCGCGGAGCGCTCGACGCCCTGTCGCGCCATGCCGCGCTCATTCCCCATCGGGATCGGATCGCCATCGTGGATTTTTCGGCACCGTCTTCCGAACCCAGATTACATTTCCTCGACGTCGCGAGCGGCGTCGCGTCCCGTATGCTGGTCACGCACGGTTCCGGTTCTGATCCGCGTCACACCGGTTTCCTCCAGCGCTTTTCCAACGCGTTCGGTTCCAATGCCTCCTGCGAAGGCGCATTTGTGACTGGCGCTTATTATGTCGGCAAGCATGGCCGCTCGCAGCGCCTGCTCGGCCTTGATCCCACCAATAACAACGCCCTGGATCGTGCGATTGTCATCCATGGCGCCTGGTATGCCAATGCCGACATGATCCAGACCCATGGGAAGCTCGGCCGCAGCCAGGGCTGCTTTGCGGTCGGCGAAAACAATCTGGACGAGATGTTCGGCTATCTGGGAGAAGGGCGCCTGATTTACGCCGCCAAGGCGTAACGCGTCTCGCCCGCCACATGCGACAGCATGGCAAGGTGGCGCACCCGGCATGAAAGCGATGGGCACTCAAATCATTGGGAAATCTCTGTACCGCGTTAAGTCATGCTCATCTGAATCGATTGAAGCAACCGATGGTCTGACGGTGGGACAAAGCGGTCGTTCCGACGTAATTCGTTGAACGGTGGGTCTGATCAGGAGCCGACATCCAGAAATTCCCTGACCGGCATCCTTAGCACCGCCAAAACAGGCTGGAGTAGCGGCTGAAGGCGCGAGGCCGGATTAGGCGCCGGAGGATAGTCGGCGCAGAGGGAGGCTACGTGACACTCTCTACGTTCCGCAGGAGAACCTGTTTCTGCTGCCGAGCGGCGGCGACTATCCGATATTAGCCGACAAAGATCGCGTCCCTGTGCCGCGCTCAAGGTGAAATGAGAATTACACGGCGCGCGTCACGACATAGGCGCCCACCGTGATAACGACGATGGCGAAGCCCCGCTCGAGCACTCCCTTGCGCCTGCCGAGCGATCGGCCCAGCAAGATACCGACGCTCGTTCCCACGACACCGCCAGCCACCAGAAATGCCGTTATGCGCCAATCCACCAGACCCGATACGGCGTAAGATGTGGCGGTCGTCAGGCCCAGAGAACTTACCACCAGCAGGGACGTGCCAATCGCGTAAGGCAGCGGCATCGCGGTCGCGAGCATCAGCCCCGGCACGATCAGAAATCCGCCCCCTATGCCGAAGAAGCCAGCGGCTACACCGACACCGAGTCCGATCGGCACCAGCCTCGGCAACAGCGCCGCAGCGCTATCCCGCGTCAGCCGCACGTCCGGAGCTTCCAACGTGCGCCGTTTGCGCAACATGGACAGGCCAACGCCAATCATCAGTAACCCAAACAGAGCGAGCAGGCTGTTGCCGTCGATCGCCTTGCCCAATTCCGCACCCAAAGCGGCACCGACCATTCCAGACGCCGCAAAGACAATGGCACAACGCCATTTGACCCGACCGGCACGGGCATGACCGATCAGGCTGGCGAGCGAATTAATTGTCACCGCTACGGCGGCAGTTCCGATCGCGGCATGGGGTGAACCCATGCCCACAACATAGATTAGCAGAGGCACCGCCAGAATCGACCCACCCCCGCCGACAAGACCAAGAACGAGACCGATCAGGCCGCCCGAAGCGACCGCTGCATAGATGGCGACTGTGTCCATTCCAGCCTTACCCCGCCGCGCGTCGGTTCCACGGCATCAAGCGGAGAAGAGTGGCCATCCCGCACCAACCCGTCGCTCCAGCAAATACTAATCCTGCGCCGACGAAAGCGGACAAGCCGAAGAAGCCCGGCGCAACGAACAGGCCGAGCAGCAAGCCTGCCAGGACCAGCGAGCCTGCGGTAATCTGCACTTGGCGCATGATCTCCAGCGGTTGCGATCGATCGGTGATGATGGCCTGACCTGCGCGGCGCCATGCATCGATCCCGCCCTCGAGAAGATAGGCCGGCACGTCGCCAGCCGCAGCGGTGAGCCGATCCGCATTGGCGCTGGTCCGCATTCCGGAACGGCAATGGAAGACAACCGGCGCGCTATCGCGCGGCAGATCCAAAATTTGCTCAAGGGGCAGGTTGATCGCGCCGGGAATGCGCTCGCGCGCATGTTCGTCGGCGTCGCGAATGTCGATCATCCGTGCGCCACCATTGATCGCGGCGCGCGCTTCAATCGGAGAGAGCGTCCTCATCGTCATTTCGTCAATCCTTGCAGTAAAGCTGATAGAGAGTGGCCAGCAGCGCCTCGACGCGAGGATCGGCAATCCGATACCAGAGCATCTGGCTTTCCCGTCGGAAGTGGACGAGGCCCTCGTCCCGCATCTTCGCAAGGTGCTGCGAACATGCGGACGATGACAGGCCGACATCGCGGGCAAGGTCACCCACAGTCAGCTCGCCATGTTCGACCAGCTTGCACAGCAGCATCAGCCGCCGCGCATTGCCAATCGCTTTCAATATGTCCGCAACCTGACCGGCCTTCGCCTCAAAGGTCGCCAAATCCATTGGTAGCTTGAGCATTGCCTTTACTCCATTACCTATTGCTAATTTAGCGTAACCTAATATATAGTTAAGGCATAACGGAGGACGACCATGACCCAGCCCTTCATCGAGGCCTTTTTCGACGAGCCGACCAACACGATCAGCTATCTCGTCGGCGATCCCGTCACGCGCGCCGCCGCAGTCATCGACCCCGTACTGGATTTCGACCTCCCAAGCGGTGTCGCGGACACCCGCTCAGCCAAGCGGATCCTGGCTTTCGCCCTTGAGCATGGCTGGCGCATCGAGATGGTGCTGGAGACGCACGCACACGCCGATCACCTGTCGGCTGCTCCTTTCATCAAAGCCCAAACTGGCGCGTGGATCGGGATCGGAGCGCACATCCGCGAGGTGCAGCGCATCTTTCGACCGGTTTTCGATATGACCGACCTCAAGACCGATGGTTCCGATTTCGATCGGCTGTTCGAGGACGGCGACCGCTTCAGTATTGGCGAACTGGATATCGAGGTGCTGCTTGTCCCGGGCCATACCCCGGCGGACGTGGCCTTTCTCATCGGTGATGCCGCCTTCATTGGCGATACGTTGTTCATGCCGGATTACGGCACGGCGCGCGCCGACTTCCCCGGTGGGGACGCACGCACTCTCTACCGTTCGATCCGCAGACTGCTGGCATTGCCAGACGAGACGCGGCTGTTCCTATGCCACGACTACAAGGCTCCGGGCCGTGACACTTATCAATGGGAAACGACAGTCGGCGAGCAGCGCCGGTCGAGCGTCCACATCCATGACGGTGTTGACGAAGACGCCTTCGTGGCAATGCGACAAAGCCGTGACGCTGGACTGTCCGTTCCCAAGCTGCTGCTGCCCTCGATCCAGGTCAACATCCGCGCTGGCCAGTTTCCCCACGCTGAAGCGAACGGCGTCACATATTTGCGGATTCCGGTGAAATGGCGGAGCCCGTCCCAGTAGACTGGACTCGATCAGCGCCTGTCAGCGAAGGTCGGCAATCACGAATGAAATCGCAGCAGCGAGCATGATGGCGGCGAAGATTCGCGTCACGGTCTTCGTGCGCGCCGCATCGGACAGCCAGTCATGCACCGCACTTCCCGTAAAGACGATTCCCAGGTGAATGGTCGTGGCTATGGTCACGCTGATCAATGACAGGATGAGCGCATTCCTCATGCCGAGCGCTTCGCCGCGCAGGAAGTGCGGCGCGACCACGAGGAAGAATATGCAGGCCTTCGGGTTCAGCAGATTGATCAGGGCACCAGTCGCTAACGCCCGGCGGGGCGAGCCATCGGGCTGGATGGATCGGGATCCATTGCCTGAACTGCGCCACGCTTCGATGACAAGCCACAGCATCATGGCGGCTTCCGCGAAACGCAGTATCTTCCAAAGCTGAGGCGCGGCCTGCGGCAGGGCAGCGAGCCTAGCGCCGCAAGAATGCCATTTGCGAGCAGGCCGAGCGTGACGCCCCATACGGCTGCCAAGCCCCAGCGCCGGCCTTTCGTGGCGGCAAGGTCGCAAGCCAGGCCATATTGGGGCCTAGCGTCAGCTCAATCAGCAGGACGGCAAGCGCAAACCCAAGAATGTCCAAATTGTCTCCCGCCGGGCTAGACGCTGGCCCCGAACAGCCAGCCTATACCCGCCGTGAGTCCCATGGCCAGTGCTCCCCAGAAAACGACGCGCGCGACGGGCTTCAGTGGCTGCGCCCCGCCAGTGACTGCACCGACCCATCCGAGCAAAGCGAGAAACAGGAGAGATGCCACCGCCTCGCCCACGACGAGCAGGGATTGCGGCAGAAGGACGACAACCAGCAGCGGGAGGGCAGCCCCGACCGTGAACGTGCCCGCCGAGGTGAACGCTGCGGTGATCGGGCGCGCGGCTGTCATGTCGGTGATGTGAAGTTCATCGCGTGCGTGGGTTTTGAGGGCGTCAAACGCTGTCATCTGTTCGGCAACGGTCCGTGCAAGATCGGCATCGACGCCGCGCGCCCGATAGATGCCGGCGAGTTCGTCAAGCTCTGCATTGGGGTCTGTCGCGAGTTCGAGCCGTTCGCGTTCGAGGTCCGATCGTTCGGTGTCCGACTGCGAACTCACCGAGACATATTCCCCGGCTGCCATCGACATCGCGCCCGCCACAAGGCCCGCGACGCCGGAAACAAGGATCGCCGAACGCGGCGCGCCGGAGGCGGCAACGCCCATGATGAGGCTGGCCGTCGAGACGATGCCGTCATTGGCACCGAGTACGGCGGCGCGCAGCCACCCGATGCGGGAAACAAGATGGCTTTCGCGGTGGATTCTCATGCTCCAATTCCCTGCTGCAAATCTTCGACCTTCTTGATCTGTCGCCATCGCCAAGATTATCGATCATCAAGGCCATCAGGCCGACCTGTCAATGCGCTCCGGCCTTTTTCGCAAATGTGCACCAGTGGGAAGGCAGCCCCAGCGCCGGCATGCTTTAAGCGACGCGGCAACAAACCGAGTCAGGTCTCCGTCAGCTGCGCTGTCTAGCAACCGGACATGAGCGCAAAATCCACATCTGCGTTCGCCGAAACTGAGGACAAAAGTGGTTACATTTCGCAAATCGGTCGCTGCGCTTGCGGCGCTGCTGACAGTGGCAACCCTGGCTGGTTGCGTCACCGGCCCAAAGCTCAACCCATCAATGACGGGGATGGGGAGCGATCGTCTACAGATCCTCTGGCTGCACGCTTATAAAGACAAACAAGGCG
>CBIMKI010000020.1:0-20131 GCA_966244395.1 uncultured Sphingobium sp.
CCGGAGATCTTCGAGGGCATGCCCGGGAACAGGTCGTTGACCAGCGCGCGGGAGAGTCCGACCGCCTCGAAATTATATCCACCGCGATAGGAGGAGATGACCGCGATGCCCATCTTGCTCATGATCTTGAGCAGGCCTTCGTTCACGGCCGTGCGATAGCGCTCAAGACAGTCCGCCAGCGGCCGGTCGCCGAAAAGGCCGCGCATATGGCGGTCGGCGATGCACGCCTCGGTCAGATAGGCATTCACCGTCGTGGCGCCCACGCCGATCAGCACCGCGAAATAATGCGGATCGAGGCATTCGGAAGAGCGCACGTTGATCGAGGAATAAGAGCGCAGGCCCTTGCGCACGAGATGCGTATGCACGGCGGCGGCGGCAAGCACCATGGCGATGCCGACCCGGTCCGGGCCGATACTCTCATCCGACAGGAAGATCTCGGTCTGCCCGGCGCGCACGGCGATCTCCGCCTCGTCGCGGATGCGGCCGATGGCGGCGCGCAGCGCGTCGGCCGGGCCATCCGCGGGGAAGGTGCAGTCGATCTCGGCCACGGAGCGGCCGAAGCAGGCCTTGAGACGCGACCAGTCCTCGCAAAGCAGGACCGGGGAATCGAGCACCAGCACGTCGCTGTTCTGCGATTGCTCCTCCAGGATGTTGGCGAGGTTCGAGAAGCGCGTCTTGAGGCTCATCACGTGGCGCTCACGCAATGAATCGATCGGCGGATTGGTGACCTGGCTGAAATTCTGCCGGAAGAAATGGCTGATGGTGCGCGGCTTCTCGGTGATGACCGCGAGCGGACTGTCATCGCCCATCGAGCCTACGGCCTCCTTGGCGTCCTCCACCATGGGGCCAAGGATCAGTTCCATGTCCTCCAGCGTCATGTTCGCGGCGACCTGACGGCGCGTCAGCTCCGCCTTGTCCCAGAGCGGGCGTGCGTCGGGCGCGGCGGGGGGCAGGTCGGCGGCGGTGCGGAAGCCCTTCACATATTCGCCATAGGGACGCTCGGCCGCGATGCGGTCCTTGATGGCGCGGTCGTCGTAGACGCGGCCGGCCTCCAGATCGACGGCGATCATGCGGCCCGGACCCAGGCGGCCCTTCTTGAGGATGGTCGTCTCGGGCACCACGACCATGCCGGTCTCCGAGCCCACGATCAGCAGATTGTCGCGCGTCTCGACGAAGCGCAGCGGCCGCAGTGCATTGCGGTCCATGCCCGCGACGGCCCAGCGTCCGTCGGTCATGGCGAGCGCGGCCGGGCCATCCCACGGCTCCATGACGGAGGCGAGATAGTTATACATGTTCTGGTGCGTCTCGGGCACCTCGTCGTCGCCCTTCTGCCAGGCCTCGGGGACCAGCATGAGCTTGGCGGTGGGCGCGTCGCGGCCGGCGCGGCACAGTGTCTCGAATACCGCGTCGAGCGCGGCCGTGTCCGATGCGCCGGCCGGGATCACGGGCTTGATGTCCGCGCTCTGATCGCCAAAGGCGAGGGCGGCCATCTTGATCTCGTGACTCTTCATCCAGTTCTTGTTGCCGCGGATCGTGTTGATCTCGCCATTGTGGGCGAGCTGGCGAAACGGCTGGGCCAGCCACCATTGCGGGAAGGTGTTGGTCGAATAACGCTGGTGGAAGATCGCCACGCGGCTCTCGAAGCGCTCGTCGGTCAGATCCGGATAGAAGACCGAGAGCGATTCCGCGAGGAACAGGCCCTTGTAGACGATCGACTGGCAGGAGAGCGAGCAGACGTAGAAGCCACCGATCTGCGCTTCGACCACCTTCTTCTCGATGCGGCGGCGCACCAGATACAGTTCGCGCTCGAACTCGGCGGCATCCTGCTCCTCGGGCATCGGGCCGGCGATGAGGATCTGCTCGATCTCGGGGCGCGTGCTCTGCGCCTTCTCGCCGATCACCGAGACATCGACCGGCACCTGGCGCCAGCCGTAGATGGTGTAGCCCGCCTCGATGATCTCGGATTCGACGATGGTGCGGCAGGTCTCCTGCGCGCCCAGGTCCGTGCGCGGCAGGAACACCATGCCGACGGCCAGGCGATTGGGCAGGGGCTTGTGGCCCGATGCGGCGATCGCATCGTCAAAGAAGCGCACCGGCAGGTCGACATGGATGCCCGCGCCGTCGCCGGTCTTGCCGTCGGCATCCACGGCGCCACGGTGCCAGACGGCCTTCAGCGCGTCGATGGCACTCACGACAACGCGACGCGAGGGCTTGCCGTCCGTCGCGGCGACGAGGCCGACGCCGCATGCGTCGCTCTCGAACTCGGGGCGGTACATGCCTTCGACCGCGAGGCGGGCGCGCTCGCGCTCGAGCCGTTCGTAGCGGATCTCGTCAGCCATGGTTCGGTCCTTCCAGTTGCCGCGCCCGCACCGGGACCCGCGGCGTCAAAATCGAGATATGTCGTCGGGCAGGGGGCTGCGGCGCTCAGGCCGCCGCCTTTTCCTTCCTGGCCGCCTTGGCGAGCAGATAGGCCTGCATATGATCGGTCACGTCGCGGCCGTCGCGAATGGCCCAGACGACCAGGCTCGCGCCGCGCACGATGTCGCCGGCGGCGAACACGCCATCGAGACTGGTCATCATCGTGCGGGGGTCGACGCGCAGCGTGCCCCAGCGCGTGAGCGACAAGGCGGGCTCGCCGAACATGCCGGGCAGGTCCTCGGGATCGAAGCCGAGCGCCTTGATGACGAGATCGGCCGGGATGCTGGTCTCGCTGCCTGGCTCGGGCTCGGGTGCGCGGCGGCCCGAGGCATCGGGCTGGCCAAGGCGCATGCGCGTCATCTTGACGCCAGTGACATGCTCCGTGCCCTCGAAGGCGACGGGCGCGGAGAGCCACACGAACTCGACGCCTTCCTCCTCGGCATTCTGCACCTCGCGCTGCGAACCGGGCATATTCTCCCGGTCGCGGCGATAGAGGCAGCGCACGCTCTTCGCGCCCTGGCGGATGGCGGTGCGCACGCAGTCCATGGCGGTGTCGCCGCCGCCGATGACGACCACGTCCTTGCCGGTGGCGAGGAGCGAGCCGTCTTCATGCGCGGGCACGGCATCGCCGAAACCCGCCCGGTTCGAAGCCGTGAGATAATCGAGCGCCTTCACCACGCCCTGCGTGCCGACGCCGGGAGCCTTGATGTCGCGCGCCTTGTAGACGCCGGTCGCGATGAGGATGGCGTCATGCTTCTCGCGCAGTTGCGCCAGCGTGGCGTCGCCGCCCACCTCGAAGCCGAGATGGAAGTGGATGCCGGCATCCTCCAGGCGCTTCACGCGGCGCATGACCACGTCCTTCTCCAGCTTGAAGCCGGGGATGCCGTAAGTGAGCAGGCCGCCGGCGCGGTCGTGCCGGTCGTAGACATGCACTTCATGGCCGGCCGCGCGCAGATATTCCGCCGTGGTGAGACCCGCAGGGCCAGCGCCGATGACGCCGACCGACAGGCCGGTGGCGGGGCCGACATTGACGGGCTCGACCCATCCTTCCTTCCAGGCCGTATCGGTGATGAACTTCTCGACCGAGCCGATGGTGACGGCGCCGTGGCCCGAGAACTCGATCACGCAATTTCCCTCGCACAGCCGGTCCTGCGGGCAGATGCGGCCGCAGATCTCCGGCATGGTGGAGGTCATGTTGCTCAGCTCATAGGCCTCGCGCAGGCGGCCTTCGGCTGTCAGCTTCAACCAGTCGGGGATGTGGTTGTGCAGGGGGCAGTGGACCGAGCAATAAGGCACGCCGCACTGCGAGCAGCGCGCGGCCTGGCTCTCGGCATTGTCGACCTTGAAGCTTCTGGAGATCTCGCCGAAGTCCTGGGCGCGCTCGCCGACGGGGCGCTTGTCCGGATAAGACTGCGCACGCACGACAAACTTCAGCATTCGATTTTCGGCCATAGCCTCTGTCCCCTCGATGAACGGAAGGGGCGGTATGACGAAATTTTCGCGGAGTCACGCGATTTTCGCAGAATAGGTCAGCTCTTTTGACCTATTAAATCAGCAAACTTCCGGATCACCTTCTTTCCTGCAAATGTTTCGCATGAAGGAAGGTCCGGTTCGGACCTTCATGACGACAGCCAAGCCAGGGCGGCAAGACCCGCGGCGATTCGATACCAGGCGAACGGGGCAAATCCCATGCGGCTCACGATGGCGACGAAAGCCTTCACGACCACCAGGGCGACGACGAACGAGACGAGAAAACCGATGCCGATGAGCTGCATCTCCGCGCTCGTCATCGCGCCGCCATGCTTGGCAAGTTGAAGCACCGTCGCGCCGCTCAGGGTAGGCACCGCGAGGAAGAAGCTGAACTCGGCCGCCGTCTTGCGATCGACACCAAAGGACATGGCGCCCAGGATCGTCGCGCCCGAGCGGCTGACACCCGGAATCATGGCAAGGCATTGCACCAGGCCGATCAGGGTGGACTGGCGCAGGCTGACATTCGCCACGCCGCCCCGATCGACCGGCCGGGCAAAACGCTCCACGATCAGGATGGCGATGCCCCCCAGAATGAGAGAGATCGCCACGATATGGGCGTTCTCCAGCATCAGCTCGATCTGGTCCCCCAGCAGCAGGCCCAACACCACGGCCGGAATGAACGCCACGATGAGGTTGCGCGTGAAGGCGATGGCGTTGGGCTGCGCCCGGGCGAGGCCGGCCAGGACGTCGAGGAACGTGCGCCAATAGAGCACGAGGATCGCCAGGATCGCGCCGGGCTGGATGGCGATGTTGAACAGCGCCCACTTCTGAGCGTCATAGCCAAGCAGCTCGGTGGCCAGGATCAGATGGCCGGTCGAGGACACCGGCAGATATTCTGTGACGCCCTCGACGATGCCGAGCAGGATGGCAGTGACGGTCTCGCTCATGAGGCGGCTTTCCTATCGGCGCGATCTTGATGAGGGGCGCGGCGGCGGCGGTGCAGGCGCCATCCGGCCCGAGGTTCCGGATCAGGCGCGGGCCGTTCCGGTGAAGCGGCCATTCCTGCGGGAGCGCGTGAGCCAGGCGGGCGCGAGCGCGGCCATCGGCGTGGGGCGGATGTCGAATGCCGCGAAACCCTTGGCGTCTTCGCTCACGACATTGTCCTTGAGCAGCATCTTGAACTGGTCGCGCGTGATCGGCGCACCCGGCGCCCAGCCGGTGAGCGTCGCGATCAAACGGGAAACGCCGTCCGGCAGCGGAACGAAGGCGGGGCTGCGGCCGGTCTCCTGGGCGATCCAGTGCATCACCTCGCTCATGCCGATGACATCGGGGCCGCCCAGTTCGTAGGTTTCTCCGCCGAAGCGCTGCGGATCCTGCACGGCCATGGCGATGGCGCGGGCGACATCGCCGACGTGGACCGGCTGGAGCTTGGTCTCGCCGCGTATCACCGGGACGACCGGCATGCTGCCGACCAGGCCGGCGAAGCGGTTGGTGAACCCATCGTCCTGGCCGAAGATGATCGAGGGGCGCACGATGGTTGCGGCGGGATAGGCCGCGCGCACTGCCGCCTCGCCCTGTGCCTTGGTCGTGCCATAGGTCGAGGGACTCTGCGAATCCGCACCGATAGCGGAGACATGGATGAGCGCATTGAGGCCGGCCCGGGCGGCGGCCTGCGCAATATTGGCGGCGCCGGTCACATGGGCGCCCTTCATGTCGCCCTTGAGCAGGCCGACCAGATTGACCGCGGCGCTGGCGCCTTCGAGGACCCTGGCCACCTGATCCGCGTCGGTGACATCGCAAGCGGCGAATTGCGTGGCGCCCAGGCCGCCAAGCGGACGGACGGCATAAGCCATGCGCGGCGCGCGCTGGGCAATGCGGACGCGATAGCCGCGCGCGAACAACTCCTGCGCAACCGTGCGCCCCACGAATCCGCCACCGCCGAAAAGCACCACCACCGGTCCAGCCTGCCTGTTCATGCTCATGTCCTAGCGCCTGTATCCAATATCCTGCGGCGGCGGGCGATCCCTGCCTGGCGCGCGCCGCGCCGCGTCGTTCGTCCGGTTCCCTTGCCCCAGCGCGGGGGCCAAGACAACAGTGGGGAAGGGCGCTTCCAGCTTTTTGCAGCAAAGACCATCTGATGCGATTGACAAGCCGCCGGGCGAAGGCTAGGCGCCCCACCCTACCTTGTTGGCACTCAAAGCTGACCCGTGCCCAGATGGCGGAATTGGTAGACGCACCAGCTTCAGGTGCTGGCGATCGCAAGGTCGTGGAGGTTCGAGTCCTCTTCTGGGCACCAACACCTTCCAAGTCGTTGAATCGACTTGGAAATGGCGGGCTATTCCATGGCGCCCGCCGGGGCCGTTATCTATATGATGACCGCCCCGATCTGTGGTTTTGCCGCATTTCCCAGCAGCCTTGCATCTTCCTGTCGCCGTGAACGACAGGCCTCATGCGACGCGTTCCGGTCATGCGCAGCCGCGCCGCGCGAGTGGTGCGAGGAGGGGGTGTGATTGGAGCGGCAGCAATATCGAATGCGTAGAGACGATGGACCGGGCTCAGCGCGTGGCGCGGCATCGATCGCAGGATGACGAGATTTGGGTTTGGCGGGCAGCCTGCGGCAAGCCATCCGGTGTGTCAGCGATCGTTCCCAATCGTTCCCAAGAGAGTCCCGCGCGCCGCTGGCCTGAGCATGGCGCGCGGGTGTTGTTCGGGCTTACTTCTTGGCGACGTGGGAGATGTAGTAAGCGACGTCGGCGATTTCCTCTTCCGTCATCTGACCGCCGAAGGCGGGCATCGCGCCCTGACCGTCCGTCACGCGCGAGCGGATGAATTCCTCGGTGAGATTGGTGTCGCCATCGAGGGAGGGGCCGACAGCGCCACTCGCCTTGGCGTCGGACAAGGCGTGGCAGGCGCTGCAGGACCAGTTATTGAACAGTTCGCGGCCGGTCGTGATGCGCGTGCTGTTGGCGACCCCGGCCCCATCGGCACCGGGCACCGCGGCATGGGGCGAGGCGGGCGTGTCGTTGCCTACGGCCGGGGCGGAGAGGAGCATGCTCGCCGGCAATGCCGCCATTGTCATCGCCGCCGCGGCCAGCCCAAATTTCGCAAACTTCGTCCCGGTCCGTACAGACACGCTGCTTCCTTCCGAATTGTTGTGATGTCGTTCACAGGCCCCGAGGATCGAGGTGTAGTTGACAGAATCTACTGAAATGGATGATTTTGTCAACCTCGCAGGCGCCGGAACGTGCGGCGATAATGACACAGTGCCAAAAAGACGGACAAAGTCATCGGGGCCTCGCACGGAGATGTTGTCAACTTGGCAGACTCTCGTCTAGGCTGGCGGTGCCGGCGGACTTGGACAGTCTCAGACCGGCAGAGTCCGTTGGGGGGATACCAGGAGTGCTTATACAGATGCGCACGCTTATCGAGAGGCGCCAGTCGCGGCTTGGTTCGATTCGTTTGGCCGCGGCCCTTTTGGTGGCCGGTTGCGCGCTTGCGCCCGTCACGGTGCAGGCCAAGAGCTTCGACTACACGACTTGGGACAGCTATCTGGGTGGCGGCGAATCGTCGCAATATTCTTCGCTCGATCAGATCAATCTTTCGAACGTGAAGGACCTCAAGGTCGCCTGGACCTTCGATGTAGGCGCCGGCGGTCCGCCGCGCTTTGGGCCGCTCTCGGCCAACGGTCTGCTCTATGTGACGGTCAAGGATACGACGATCGTCGCGCTCGACCCCGCCACTGGCCAGGAGCGCTGGCGTCACGAGTTCCAGGGCCGAATCGGCGGCCGTGGCATGAACTACTGGCAGAGCGAGGATGGCAAGGATAAGCGCCTCATTGTCCTCAACAACGGCGTCCTGCGCCAGATTTCCGCGGACAATGGTCAGCCGATCACCAGCTTCGGCAAGAATGGCGGCGTGGACCTGCGCGAGGGGCTGGGCGGCGACATCAGCAAGCTGCGCCCGCTGCAGACGGACAATCCGGGGCGCATCTACAAGAATCTCATCATCATGTCGCTGCCGGCCGGCGCTTATGACTATGCCTCCTCGCCGGCTGACATCCATGCCTATGACATCAAGACCGGCAAGCTGGCCTGGGTCTTCCACGTCGTGCCCAGGAAGGGCGAGTTCGGCTACGACACCTGGCCGGCCAATGAGCAGGACCGCATGGGCGGCGTCCACAACTGGTCGGAGTCGACCATCGACGACCAGGCCGGCGTGATGTACATCCCGACCGGCACGGCCCGCTACGATTTCTATGGCGGCAACCGTCCCGGCGACAATCTCTACGGTAATTCGATCCTGGCGCTCGACGCCAAGACGGGCAAGCGCCTGTGGCACTATCAGACGGTGCATCATGATCTTTGGGACTTCGACATTCCAGTCGCGCCCAAGCTGCTGACCATCAAGAAGGACGGGCAGGAAATTCCCGTTGTCGTGCAGGCGACGAAGCAGGGCTTCCTGTTCGTGCTCGACCGCCGCACCGGCAAGCCGGTCTGGCCGATCGAGGAGCGCGCGGTTCCCGCGTCCGACGTGCCGGGCGAGAAGGCTTCGCCGACGCAGCCCTGGCCGACCTGGCCCGAGCCCTTCGCGCGGATCGGCAAGATGACCGAGGCGGACATCAATCCGTTCATCTCGGACGAGGACAAGCAGAAGGTGCGCGAGCTGCTGAAGACCGTGCGCAACGAAGGCCTGTTCACACCGCCCAGCCTCCAGGGCTCGATCTCGCTGCCGGGCCACAATGGCGGCGTCAACTGGGGCATGGCCGCAGTCGATCCGAAGAACCAGCGCTTCTTCGTGATCTCGCGCACGCTGCCCACGATCAACAAGCTGACGGCGGATTCGCGCCAGCAGGCGATCGACAACATGCCCAATGGCGGCGGGGACGTGGTGCCCTATCAGTCGCCGGTCAATTTCGGCATCCAGGCCAATGGCTTTTCGATGATCGCGCCGCCCTGGTCGACGATCACCGCCTATGACATGAACAGCGGCAAGAAGCTGTGGGACCTGCCCAATGGCGAAGTGAAGCCGCTGGCCGATCTCGGCATTACCGGCACCGGCAGCCATATCGGCCGCGGCGCCCCCGTGGTGACGGCCGGCGGCCTCATCTTCAACGCGACGTCGACCGATCGCAAGTTCCGCGCCCGCAATGCGGAGACGGGCGAGGTGGTCTGGGAGGCCGACCTGCCGGCGGCATCGGAAGGCATTCCGGCCGTCTACGAAGCCGGCGGCCGCCAGTTCATCGTGATCCCCGTGGGTGGCGATGGGCTCTGGGCGCCCAAGCTCCCGCTGCCAAAGGCCGGAGCGAGCCAATATATAGCCTTCGCCCTGCCGCAGGGCGGGGCCGCAGCTGCGGCCGGAGGCCAGTAAAGGCCGGGGGGACCGGTGGACGCTGGAATCGTCCTTTGGAATGCGGCATTTTCGTCTATGCCGGCCGTGAGGCGACCAGCAGATTCGCAACGAGATAACATCATCGCGCGCTCGATGCGCCGCAAGGAGAAGGCACAATGACATCACATGTTTCGGCAGCTCGATCTGTCATGAAGGCGGCCATGCTCGCCGCCACGTCGCTCGGCGTGTTCATCGCCGTGCCCGCGATGGCACAGCCGGGTGGTCCGCCCGCGCCCACGACGCCGGCACCCAGCGAAGCGGAAGCGCCCGAACTCTATCGCGTTACGCCGATCCCGAACTATCAGCCCAAGAAGACGCTGTGGGGCGACCCCGATATCCAGGGTGGCTGGCCGATCGACAGCCTCGGGGGCCTGCCGTTCCAGCGCACGCCCGCGCAGGGCAATCGCGTCTACCTGACGGAAGAAGAGTTCCAGCAGCGCGAGCGCCAGATGGACCGTTCGCGCAACGCCGCACAGGCCGAGACCAAGGCCAACAAGCTCGGCATGGGTAACTGGGTCGAGATGACCGGCGCCGGTCGCCGCACCTCGCTGCTCGTCGAGCCCAGGGACGGCCGTCTTCCCGCGCTCACGCCCTATGGCGACGCGATGAACCGCCTCGGCCGCTCCAGCTGGGTCAATGGCCAGACCTTCGACTGGACCACGGACTACGACAATTGGGATCGCTGCATCACGCGCGGTTTCCCCGGTTCGATGCTGCCCTTCCGCTACAATAACGGCATTCGCATCCTGCAGGCGCCGGGCAAGGTCATCATCGATCTGGAGATGATCCACGATTCCCGCATCGTCTATCTCGACGGCCGCGCCCCGCCGCCCAAGGAAGTGACCAACTGGATGGGCTACAGCCGTGGCCACTGGGAAGGCAACACGCTGGTGATCGAGACGACGAACATCCGCAAGGGTGCCTCGCCGCTCAACATGGCGACGATCGGCGCGCCGCCGAACAACGTCATCCCGATGAGCGACCAGGCCAAGGTCGTGGAGCGCCTGACGCTCGCCGACGCCAATACGCTCATCTATGAAATGACGTACAGCGATCCGGTGGTGTGGACGGCCCCGTTCAAGGTGCGCATGGATATCCCGCGCAATGACGGCTACGAATTCTATGAATATGCCTGCCATGAGGGCAATGTTCAGGCGCGCAACTACATCAGCTCGTCGCGTTCGCTGCGTGCCCAGGGCATCACGGTCGACCAGCAGGGTCCGGCCCGCGAATAATCAAGGACATGGCGCCGGCATTCCTCATGTCGGCGCCATCCTTCCATTTCGGCGAGGCTGCGCAACCAGCGCGCCCGCATCTTCTCGTACAGGCCTGTCGTGAAGGTCCCGTTCAGCGTCGCGACGATACCCGTGGTCGCGAACCCAGTGCGCCCAGGAGAGGGAGAGAGAGAATGTCTGTAACGTCGGTGATGCGCCGTCTGACCCTGGCGTCGGCCCTTCTGGCCAGCGCTTCGATGGCCCATGCTCAGCTCGACAAGCCGGTGAAGACGGCCAATGGCCTCGTCCAGGGCGCGCCCGGCAAGGTCAAGGGCATCATGTCGTTCAAGGGCATTCCCTTCGCCGCGCCGCCGGTCGGCGCACTACGCTGGCAGCCCGCGCAGCCCGCGCTCAACTGGCAGGGCGTGCGCGATGCGACCAAATATGGCCATGTCTGCATGCAGAACCCCGCGCCGCAGCGTTTCCCGCCCAATGCGGCGACGGATTCCGAGACATTCACCGGCATGAGCGAGGATTGCCTCACGCTCAACATCTGGACCCCGGCCAAGAAGGCGGGCGAGAAGCTGCCCGTGATGGTGTGGCTCTATGGCGGCGCCTATAATGAAGGCGGCGGCAACGCGCCCTTCAGCGAAGGCGACAATCTCGCCGCCAAGGGCGTGGTGATGGTCACGCTCAACTATCGCGTGGCGGGCCTCGGCTTCTTCTCGCATCCTGAGCTTACGGCCGAAGGCGGCGGCGCTGCGGGCAATCAGGGCCTCAGCGACGCCATCCAGGCCTTCAAGTGGCTCAAGGCCAATGTCGCGGCCTTCGGCGGCGATCCCAACAACATCACGCTCTTCGGCGAGAGCGCCGGCGCCGCGATGAACGGCGGTCTCGTCGGCGCGGCTGGGGCGCGCGGCACCTTCGAGCGTGCGATCGCGCAGAGCGGCGCGTGGATGGGCCTGGGCATCGGCACGATGCTGCCCAATCATGTCGAAGGCGCGACGATTCCGCCGCCAGCGCCGGCAGGGCAGGGCGGTCCGGCCGGCCCCGGCGGTTTCGGCGGTCCGCAGGCTGCTTCGGCGGAATTGCGCGGCCTCGTCGCCGCCCGTGCGGCCGGTGCCGAGACGCTGGCGCAGCTTCGCGCGCTTCCTGCCGAGGACGTCAATCGCAAGATCCGCGGCCAGGGCATGATTATCGACGGCAAGATCATCACCGAGGATCTTTCCAAGACCTTCCAGGAAGGCCGCCAGAACCCGGTCGACGTGCTGGTCGGCTCCAATGCGGACGAAGGTTCGTTCACCGCGCAGGCGCCCACGACGCTGGAGGCCTGGAACCGCGGCGAGCGCATGCGCTTTGGCGATCTGGTCGAACTCGGTCGTGCCGCCTATCCGGCGACCACCGATGCCGAGGCGGCCGCCGCGGCGCCGATGCCCTTCTCGGACACGCTCGCCTGGCACATGCGCCTGTTCGCCGACCAGCAGGCCAAGATCGGCAAGAATGCCTATCATTACTGGTTCATGCATGCGCCGGCCTATGACGAGGGCGTGCCGAACCTGGGCGCGGGTCATACGGTGGAAATCCCCTATGCTTTCGACAATCTCGCGGCGCCGCGCACCTATCCGGCGGGCAGCTCGGTCAAGCAGATGGCGGGTAATCCGCGTGAGGAAGCGCTGGCCGACCTGGTCTCGCAATATTGGGTGAACTTCGCGCGCACCGGCAACCCCAACGGCGCGGGCCTGCCCAATTGGCCGGCGGTCAAGGAACTGGGGCCCACCGAAACGATGCGCCTCGACGCGGACAACAAGTCCGGCAAGGGTGCATGGCTGACGCCGGAGAAGGTGGCACTGTTCCGCGCGATGTACACAGAGCGCGTCGCCAAGCCGCTGGGCATCCCGGCGCCCTGATCCGGCGCCCTCGCCGGCGAAGGAACGGACTGAAGAAGCGGGCCACGGAGCGATCCGGCGGCCCGCTTTCCTTTTGGGATCTGGACCCGTCCGGGCGATCGGGCCGCGTCCTTGGGAGCGCTGGGGACTGCTTTGACCTGGGTTGCCGGCAGGCCTGCGTTCGACTTTGGGCGCTGCGGGGCGAGTGGCTGGCTGTCCCCTCTCGTCTCACTCTTTCGCGGCTTCGCTCACGCGCGCTCCCGGCTGTTCGCGGGGTGGAGGGATGAGTGCTGACGGGGCAGAAGCTGAGGACAGGCTTCGACAGGGTTACCGGGGATGTTTCGCGGGGGAGCATCGCGGGCGCCAGGCAAGTCGCTCGGAGTGGGCTGCCTCTTCTGATCGATTATACAGTGTAATTTCAATATGTTGTGGCCTGTCATGCCAACGGAGTCGGCGCTGCGGTTGTTTTGCCGTCCCGCCTCCGGGGTGCGTATGCATGCGCCCGGCTGGCCGATCGCACACTCGCCGTGCGGGCGCGGGAAGCGCGTGTGCTTGGGCAGAGCGGCATCGCGTGGACGTTGCCGGTGCCTGGCTGCGTCGCTCTGGAAAGTGCCATGCATCATCAGGTCCGTGACAAGGACATCGCGCCTCTCTTGTTCCCCGTGGCATCCGTGTCGAGGAGGGGGCCGGGATGGTCGTCCGCCATGCTCAGCTTCGCGCGGCCGAGCCCGTGAGCGCGCCAGCGGCATCGGCGCGCGCGGCCGAGCGCGGCTTCTCGCTCATCGAACTGATGCTGGTGATCCTCATCGTCAGCCTGCTCTCGACGGTCGTGGCGCTCACAATGGCCGATGCGCGCGGTTGCATCGCGCACGATGCCGCCATCGTCTCGGTCGGCCCATGGCGCGTGGGATTCCGCAACCCGGTTACGGATTCGAGAGCTGTGAGCGCGGCTATGCGGGAGGCAGGATGCGCACGCGGGAAATGGGCGGCACCGGCGACCGTCCCTCACGGCCTGCCGCAGGACGCGCCGGCAAAGGAGCGCATGAAGCGCAGGCAGCGCGCCTGCTCCAGCGGCCTGCGCGCTGCGGCGCGGGTGGCTAAGCGTGCATGAAGACGAGGCCATGCGCCAGTTCACCGTGATCTGCGCTCCGCCGGATGCAGGTGAGGCGCGCAAAAAAACGGGGCAGTGCATCTGGCACCGCCCCGCTTCTTCCCCCGGCTGCTCTGGGGCTGGCCCGGCCCGTGTCAGTAATAGACGCCGAGCGTGAAGCCGATGACCCGGCCGCAGAAGACCACGATGGCCCAGAAGGCGAGCGAGAGCGCGCCGGCCAGCTTGGCGCTGGCGGGAATGGCGGCGACATTGCCGTCCCAGCTCGGCAGGCTCTTCCAGGTGGTGGTGTGGAAATAGGCCATGTTGAGGCCGGCAAGGACGATGAGCACCATCTTCCAGAGGAAATAGGGGTTCACCATATAGGTCGAGGCCTTGCTGATGAACATCAGCAGACCCGTGACCACGGCGACCGCAAAGGCCAGCCAGGTCAGCCACAGCGTCTCCCTGGAAACCGAGGAGACCGTCCAGTTCTTCGACGTGAGGCCGAGCAGGCGCAGGTCCATGATGGCGATGGTGCCGACCACGGTCGCGATGGCGATGACGTGGAAGGTCTCGATCGTCGGAAAGGCCCATTCCGCGCTGGCGATATAGGTGCTCAGCGAGGAAGCTTCGATGCTTTGCCAGATTTGTGCGCGAATCATGTTGTTATCCTCTCCCTCAAACCGGCGCGTAGGCGATCCAGCGGCCGCCAAAGATCACGACGCACCACAGGAGGATGAGCAGCACCGCGCCGGCGCGGACGCCCCCCAGACTGGCCTGCGCGGCCTCCCAGCGCGCCAGGCGACCCCGCACGGCGGACTGGAACAGCAAGGTCACCACGATGGTGACCGCCAGGGCCGACATCTTGATCCAGAAAATGGGGTTGACCATGTTGCGGACCGGCTCGCTGACCAGCAGGACGATGCCGGTCACGATCAGCGCGGCGAGGCCACCCCAGATCCAGGGCTGATAGCGCTGATAGACCTCCTCCATGCTGTGACCGCCGCCCGCGACGCCCAGGACGCGAAGGTTGAGCATCAGCATGGAGCCGAACAGCGCGGCGATCGACAGGATGTGGATCGTCTGGAAGCCCGGAATCGCCAGGAAATGCTCCTGGAGCCAGATGCACGGGCCGGTCTCTGAGAGCCAGAGCGAAAAATCGACGACCCAAGTGGTGCGTAACCACTCGGTCATTTGAAAGAGTGAATCGCCTAGCGACATCGGAGCTTGCCTCCCCCATCAATCAAAGGCCTGGCGCGGCGAGACGCTTCGGCTCTTTTCGGTTTCCGTTCGTCGGAAAGGGCATGGTCGCCTGAAAACACCCAAGACCCCGCTGCGCGATCCGATCGTCGAATCGCACCCAACGGGCCATTTCAAGCAGATGGGGAAACGTTCGTCTTTGAACTACATCAAAGACCGGCGGCGCGCCCCTGGTGCGAGCTGTCGCACGGAACGGCGAAAGCGGAGGCGATCAGGACGGACGGCGGCGCGAGCCGGCCTGGCCCCCCAGGGAGCGCTTTGGCCCAAAAGCCGACGGCCCGCCGCTCCCTTGTCCGGAGCAGCGGGCCGCCTTCGTTTCGCGGTGCGGCAGGATCGATGCCCTGCCGCGCCGGCGGATCAATAAGCCGGAACGTAGATGCCCAGCGTGAAGCCGATCACACGGCCGCAGAACAGGATCACCGTCCAGAGCAGCAGCGAGAGGCCGCCGGCGACCTTGGCGGACATCGGAATGGCCTTGCCGCTATCCCAGTTCGCCACGGAGGGCCAAAAGAAATAGTGGAAGATCGCCATGTTGATGCCGGCGAGCAGGATGAGGCCCATCTTCGTGAGGAAGTAGGGGTTCACCATATAATAAGACGCCTTGCTGACGAACAGCAGCGAGCCGGTGATGACCGCGCCGACGAATGCCATCCAGGTGAAGGGCAGCGTCTCGCGCGAGACCGCGGTGACGGTGCTGTTGCGCGAGACCAGGCCCAGCAGGCGCAGGTCCATGAAGGCAATCGAGCCGAACACGATCACCAGCGCGATGACATGCGCCGTCTCGATCAGCGGGAAGCCCCATTCGGAACTGGCGATATAGGCGCCGACGGGGGAGGCTTCGAGCGAAACCCAGAGAGATCCAAGATCCATTATAACCTCCTCAAACCGGCGCGTAGGCGATCAGTCGGCCGCCGGCCATGACGGCGCACCAAAGCAGAATCAGGCAGAAGCCGAACACGCGAATCGCAGTGCGACCGGACGCATTGTCCCAGTTGTTCATCTTGCTGCGGATGCTGCGATAATAGAGTGCGCTCAGCAGCACGAGCGTGATGACGAGACCCATCTTGATCCAGAAGATCGGATTGATGAGTTCGCGCGGCGGCTCGCCCACGATCATGCCGATGCCGGTGATGACGAGAATGGCGAGGCCCCACCAGATGGTGGAGGAATAACGCTGCATCGTCTCGGGCATGGTGCGGGTCATGCCCGCAACGCCGACGGCGCGGCTGTAGATCATCAGCACCGAGAAGAAGGTGATCGCGAGCGTGATGATATGGGCGGTCTGCATCAACGGGATGATGAAGAAGTTCTCCTGCATCCAGTTGCGCGGTTCGGTCGTGTCGAGCCACAATGCAAAGTCGACGATGCGCGTTGTGCGCAGCCACTCTGCCATCTCGAATAAGAGGTCACTGATCGAGGCCATGATATTGCCTTCCTTGCTGTATTTTAGGCCTCCGCCGGGCAGCGATAACGGCCTGATCCTTCCCTTTTCCCTGATTCAATTCGGGCAAAACTCGTTAGCAAGCGAACGGACTGTCGCCAAGAGGCTCGCGGGGTTTCCGGATTTGGCAGCATGTCGGGCATTCGCCGGCGCCGCGCAGTAGCCCAGCAGACACAATGTTGTCAAAAACAACTAACATCCCGATTCCGGACATTGTCAAACTGGTCAACTCTCTCTAGGTCGGGTTCCGGAAGCGGTCGGACACCCTTTCGTGCACGGCCTGTCGTGGCAAGTTACGAAACGGTTCTGAAACGTTTAAGGAAGCCTTGGGAGGGAGTTTGCATGCGGGGCGCAAAGAGCCACATGATCGCGGCGTCGATAGCCTTTGCCTTCGCCCTGGGCAGCGGGGCCGTCGCCAAGATTCCTGACGGCGACTGGCGGACCATCAATCGCGATTCGGCCGCGACGCGCTACTCCCCGCTCAATCAGATCGATCGGTCCAACGTCTCCCGGCTTGCGGTCGCATGGTCCTATCCCATGCGCACATTCGGCACGACCGTGCCGGTGGTTGTCGACAGCATCATGTATTTTCCTGCGGGCAACCGTGTCGTCGCGCTCGATGCCGACAGCGGCAAGGAACTGTGGACCTACACCATGGAGCGCCCGGCCGGGGCCGCCGGCGGTGCCCAGGGTGGGCAGGGCGGCACCTTCTCGACTCGCGGCCTGGGCTATTGGCCCGGCGATGCGCAGACGCCCGCGCGCCTGCTCATCATGGCCGGCGCGCGCATGCTCGCGCTCGACGCCGCCACCGGCAAGCCATCGGCGGGCTTTGGCGAGCAGGGCTTCGTCAATGTGGGCGTGAGCTATGGCGGCACGCCCTCGATCGTGGGCGATGTGGCCGTGATCGGCGCCGCGACGCTTGAGAATCCGACCGGCGTGCCCGGCAATCCGCGCGGATTCGACGTGCGCACCGGCAAGAAGGTCTGGGAATTCCAGACCGTGCCTGCGCCCGGACAGAAGGGCCATGAGACCTGGCTGGACTCCGGCTGGTGGGGCCGCTCGGGCACGAACATGTGGGCCTTCTCAGCCCCGGCCGACGAAGAGAAAGGCCTGGTCTTCCTGCCGATCGGCTCGCCCTCGCCTAATTACTGGGGCGGCAGCCGCCCGGGCAGCAACCTGTTCGGCAACTCCATCGTCGCGGTCGACGCCAAGACGGGCGCGTATAAGTGGCATTTCCAGACGGTCCATCACGACCTGTGGGATGCCGACATGCCGAGCGCGGGCGCGCTGCTGGATCTCAACATCAACGGCAGGAAGCAGCCGAGCATCGTGCATGTCGGCAAGACGAGCCTGTTCTTCGAGCTGAACCGCGCGACCGGCGAGCCGCTCTTCAAGGTGGAGGAGCGCCCCGTGCCCAAGGGCGACGTGCCGGGCGAATATTATCACCCGACCCAGCCCTTCCCGACGCAGACGCCGCCGCTCAGCCCCATGGGCATGAGCAAGGACGATATCGTCACGGCGGCCGATACGACCCCTGAACATGCCGCGGCATGCCAGGCGATGTGGGACAAGGCCGGCGGCTATATCAACATGGGCGCCTTCACGCCGTTCATGTTCAAGAAGGCGGGCGATCCGCCGCGCTCGACCATCCAGATCCCCGGCGGCACCGGGGGCGTCAACTGGGGCGGGCCGGCCGCGGACCCGACCAGCGGCATGGTCTTCGTCAATGCGCAGGTGACCTCGCTGGTGGGCTGGACCGAGAAGGTGGAGGGCGACAAGTCCTACAGCTTCGACGCCACGGCGCCGGGCGAATATGATCGCGCGAGCGTCGACGGCAAGGGCCCGTTCTTCAGCTTCTCGGCGCCGGTCAGCGGCAAATATGACGAGAATGGCCGCGCCGTGGGCGCGAGCGTGCCCTGTTACAAGGGCCCCTGGGCGCGCCTGATCGCCATCGATGCCAATAACGGCGCCATCAAGTGGGCGGTGCCGCTCGGCCTGCAGGAAGCCTTGCCCGAAGGCAAGCAACTGCAGGGTAATGCGGGCAGCGCCGGTCCCACGGTGACCGCCGGCGGGCTTGTCTTTGTCGGTGCAACCAACGACAAACGTTTCCGTGCCTTTGATGCAACGTCCGGAAAACAGTTGTGGGAGGTTACACTTAGCAATAATGCCAATGCCAATCCGATGAGCTATCGGGGCCGCAGTGGTAAACAATATGTCGCCATCAATGCGGGAGGCGTCATTGTCGCCTACGCACTGCCTTGAACAGATTTGAAGGGGAGGATTATGCTCGGATGAAACGCTATCTGATGCTGGCCGCTGCGGCGGCGCTCGTTGCCGGTGGTGCAGGCGTTGCCCAGGCCCAGAAGAAGGCCGCACCCGCCGCTGCCGAACGGATTGCCGGCAAGCCGAACCTCAATGGTATCTGGCAGGTCATCAACGAGGCCAACTACAATCTCGAGCCACATGATTCGGGCGAATCGCCTTCCGGCGCCCGCCAGGTCGGCGCGCTCGGTGCGATCCATGGCGGTCTCGGCGTGGTCGAGGGCGGCGTGATTCCCTACAAGGCGGAAGCGCTCGCCAAGCGGAACGAGTATCGTTCCACTGCGCCGCGCTACGATCCGGAAGCCGCCTGCTACCTGCCGGGCATTCCGCGCGCGACCTATATGAGCTTCCCGTTCCAGATCGTTCAGGGCAATGGCAATGTCCTGATGGTCTATGAATATGCGAACGCCAACCGCATGATCTACATGGGCGAGGTCGGCACGCCGTCGATCGACACCTGGATGGGCACCTCCTACGGCGAGTGGGACGGCGATACGCTCAAGGTCACGACGCTCTCGCAGAGCCCGGGCGAATATAAGGCCCCGGAAGGCGAGATGATCCAGAACCACACCTGGCTGGACCGTTCGGGCAACTATATCGGCCCGCACACCACGGTGGTCGAGCGCTTCACGCCCAAGGGCAAGGATCACATCGCCTATGAAGCGACGATCGACGATCCGGACCTCTACACCAAGCCCTGGAAGATCAGCATGACGCTCTATCGCCGCATGGAGGCGAATGCCGAGCTGATGGACTTCCGCTGCGTGCCCTATGCCGAAGAGTTCCTCTATGGCGATCTTCATACGCCCGAAGGCGAAAAGAAGGCCGGCGAGTAAGCTCCGAGACAGGAAAGAGATAATAAGAAAAGACTTGCTGCCGAGGATAACAATCTGAAGGCTCTGAAGGCAAAGACAAAGGAGTAACTGAACCGTGCGTATGAAAAGCTGGCGCGCCGGCGTTATCGGCGCCATTCTGATGGCAGGTTGCGGGGGCGTGGCTTACGCTCACCACTCATTCGGTGCCGAGTTCGACTCGAGCAAGCCGGTGAAGCTCGAAGGCAAGGTGATCAAGTTCGAGTGGGTGAACCCGCACAGCTGGATCCACATCAACGTGACTGACGCGAGCGGCAAGAGCACTGTCTGGCGCGTGGAAGGCGGCGCCCCGAGCGCTCTGCTGCGTCGTGGCTGGAACCGTAACTCGCTGCCCGCGGGCACGCAGATCATCGTGCAGGCGTTCCGCGCTCGCGACGGGGATACCCGCGCCAGCGCCGCCGAGATCAGCTTCCCCAACGGCCAGCAGCTCTCGCTGGGCAACCCGACCACGGAAGCCGTGATCGCCGCCCAGAAGCGCGCCGACGGCAAGTAAGAGAAAACGGTTCCGGCCTCCGGGCCGGTGCCGATGCAAAGGCACGAGCCGTGATCGCATTCGCGATCGCGGCTCGCTGTCGTTGGCGCGGCCGATCCGTAGCGGCGAGGGCGGTTTGCGCCGTCGCGATTGGCTTGGCGGCGCACGCGGCGATTGCGGCGATGGATGTGGCGCGTCGTTGTTGGCGCGGCCGATCCGTAGCGACGAGGGCGGTTTGCGCCATCGCGATTGGCTTGGCGGCGCACGCGGCGATTGCGGCGATGGATGTGGCGCGTCG
>CBIMKI010000021.1:0-19765 GCA_966244395.1 uncultured Sphingobium sp.
GAGCGAAGTCGAAGGGCCGGGCCGAGCGAAGACGAGGCGGGCGCGCTCACGGAGACCGAGGCTTTTTTTAGCTTATCCCAGTTTCCGGCGATCAGCGCCTCCTTCTTGCGGCGCGACCAGCCCTTGATCTGCAACTCGCACTCCATCGCTTCCACGCGGGTTTCAAAGCGTTCCGACCACATCAACTCCAGCGGGCGCTTGTCCGAGGTGTAGCCCTTGACGGTGCCGGACTGATGCTGGGCGATGCGCGTATCCAGATCGTCGGTGTGGCCCGTATAATAAGAGCCGTCGGCGCAGCGCAGCATGTAGGTGAAGAAGCTCATGATGGGATCTCGCTTCGCTCGATCGGGCCCTTCGACTTCGCTCAGGGCGAACGGCAAGGGATGATAAAATCGTTCTATCGATCAGAATGGCCGCTCGAATCGAATGGTTTGTGAAGGCCGTGCCCCCTCACTCCCCGCTCACCTCGCGGATCGATCCGGCGAAGGCTTCGAAGTCCTTGGCTTCGGTGAAGTCCTTGTAGACGCTGGCGAAGCGGATGTAGGCGACGCTGTCCAGGCCCTTGAGGCCGTCCATGGCCAGCTCGCCGATCTTCTGGGACGCGACCTCGCTCTCGCCGCTGGTCTCGAGCTGGCGCTGGATGCCGGAGACGAGCCGCTCGATGCGCAGCGGCTCGATGGCGCGCTTGCGGCAGGCGAGCTGGATGGAGCGCGCGAGCTTGTCGCGGTCGAACGGTTCGGTCGCGCCGTCCGACTTCATCACGTTGATGTCGCGCAGCTGGATGCGCTCGAACGTGGTGAAGCGCGCGCCGCAGCCCTCGCACTGGCGGCGGCGGCGGATCGCGGCGCCATCCTCGGTCGGCCGTGAATCCTTCACCTGGCTGTCTTCATGTCCGCAATAAGGGCAGCGCATCCGGGACCTATTTCTTCAGCCGCATCCAGAGCGCAATGCCGGCGCCCGCGATCAGGCCGACCGGCAGCGACACCACTGGGAGGACGACACCGGCCACCGCGCCCACCGCCGCGCCGGTCAGCACCGGCTTGGTCGAGGGATGCGACAGGCCTTGTTTGGCCATGCCCGAAATCTCCGTCTTGGCCTGCTCGAACAGGTGGTTGCGATTTTCGTCGCTCATGATCCGTCTCCCCAAATGCCGGACGGCGATCAGTAGATCGGGAACTGCGCCGTCAGGACCTTCACCTTGTCGCGCACATGCGCCTCGACCTGCCCGTCGCCCTCGTCGCCATTGCGCTTCAGGCCTTCGACCACCTCGGCGATCCACTGGCCGACCAGGCGGAACTCCGGCTCGCGGAAGCCGCGCGTCGTGGCCGCCGGGGCGCCGAGGCGAATGCCGGACGTCACGAAGGGGCTCGCCGTGTCGAAGGGCACGGAATTCTTGTTGCAGGTGATGTAGGCGCGGTCGAGCGCCTTTTCGGTCGCCTTGCCCGTGGTGTTCTTGGGCCGCAGGTCGACCAGCATGAGGTGGTTGTCCGTGCCGCCCGAGACGATGGCGAGGCCGGCATCCGCCAGCGTGGCGGCGAGCGCCTGGGCATTGGCGACGATCTGATGCGCATAAGCCGAGAATTCGGGGCGCAGCGCCTCGGCGAAGGCGACGGCCTTGGCGGCGATGACATGGACCAGCGGACCGCCCTGGAGGCCGGGGAACACCGCGCTGTTCACCTTCTTGGCGATCGCCTCGTCATTGGTGAGGATGATGCCCGAGCGCGGCCCGCGCAGCGACTTGTGCGTGGTCGTGGTGACGACATGGGCATGCGGGAAGGGCGAGGGATGCGCGCCCCCGGCGACGAGGCCGGAGAAATGCGACATGTCGACGAGCAGATAAGCGCCCACCTCGTCCGCGATCTCGCGGAAGGCCGCGAAGTCCCAGACGCGCGGATAGGCCGTGGCGCCCGCGATGATGAGCTTGGGCTTGTGGGCGCGCGCCTTCTCGCGGACCGCGTCCATGTCGAGAAGCTGGTCGTCCTGGCGCACGCCGTAAGAGATGCAGTTGAACCACTTGCCCGACATGTTGACCGGCGAGCCGTGCGTCAGATGGCCGCCCGCCGCGAGATCGAGGCCCATGAAGGTGTCGCCCGGCTGGAGGAGGGCAAGGAACACCGCCTGGTTCATCTGGCTGCCCGAATTGGGCTGCACATTGGCGAAATCGCAGCCGAACAGCCTCTTGGCACGCTCGATGGCGAGATTCTCGACCACATCGGCCCACTCGCAGCCGCCATAATAACGCTTGCCCGGATAGCCCTCGGCATATTTGTTGGTGAAGACGCTGCCCGTCGCCTCCAGCACCGCCTGGCTGACGATATTCTCAGAGGCGATCAGCTCGATCTTGTCCTGCTGGCGCTTCAGCTCGCCCTGGATGGCCGCGAACACTTCCGGATCGGCCTCGGCAAGGCCGGCCGAGAAGAAGCCCGGCGCGCGGATGGCGGCAGGATTGTCGTTCGGGGCGAGTTCGGGCTGGCTGGTCATGAGCTTGGGCGCATCCATTTCGATTGGTTTCAGTCTGCGGCGGGAACCGGCGGATGGCCGAGCTTCCCGACACGGCGGGCATGGCGATCTCCGCCAAAGGGCGTGGCAAGGAAGGCCGTCACGCAGGCCTTGGCCATGTCCAGCCCGACGAGGCGGGCGCCCATGGCAAGCACATTGGCGTCATTATGATCGCGGCAGAGCGTCGCGGAGAGCGGCTCGTTCACCAGCGCGCAGCGGCAGCCGGGATTGCGATTGACCGCAATGGAAATGCCGATGCCCGAGCCGCAGAGCGCAATGCCGCGCTCGGCGCGGCCGCTCGCCACTTCATCGGCCAGCCGATAGCCATAATCGGGATAATCGACGCTGGCCGGGCCGTCGGGCCCCAGGTCCGCGACGTCATGGCCCTGCTCGGCCAGCCACTGGCAAAGCTGCGCCTTGAGGTCCAGGGCGGCATGATCGGAGGCGATGGCGATGCGCATGAGATTTCGGACAGTCCCCGGCTTGGCGGCGAAACGGGCAATGTGAGTCGCCTTCGCCGCGCTATCTAGTGTCCCGGACGCCAGAAAGCCACCGCCGATTGCGCTCGCCGCCGCGCGCGGCTATCGCACGATCCCATGGCCGGGACCATCCTCTCGATCCTCATGCTGGCGGGCTTTGCCCTGGCGGCGGGCGGGCTCTATCTCATCGGGCGCAAGCGCGACCCCAAGCGCGGCTGGCTGATGCTGATCGCCGCCATGGTGATGTTCGGCAATGTCGCCATCTGGGCCATGCCGATCGCCGAGCGGCCGGTGGCGGACGCGCAATAGGGCGGTGTCGGGTAGAGCTTGGGGGATGGTCGTTTGCGAATGGCTGGCTTGTGGCTGGTTCGCGGTGAGAATGATGAACGTCATCCGTTCGCCCTCAGCGGAGACGAAGCATCATATAGCCTCGACAAGCTCGGCCGGGGGCTTCGACTTCGCTCAGCCCGAACGGAGGGAGATGTCGGCTTTGAGTTCGATAAGGTTGTGCGGGGCGACGCGTTTGCGAAGCTCCAGCCTCAATAAGGATGCTCGCCGATGATGTTGCCGGGGCGCGCATAGCGGCAGACCAGATAATCCATGCTCTGCCCGCTGGCGATGCCGCAGCCGATCTCGTTCGTGCCGCGCCAGACGATCTGCGTGTAATGCGCGACCGTGGCCCAATTGCCGGTGGTGCTGTTGTCCGGAAAGCGGCCGGGGCGGAAAAAGCGCTTCTCGTCGATCCAGGCGCCGACCATCTCGTCCGCGCTGTAGCGGTCACGCGTGCCGGCCCAGAGATTCTCGCCATGGCCCGAGCGCCCGTCGCGGCCGGAATGATGGAGACGGCCCGTGCGGGCAAGCTGCTCGGCATGCGCCTGCGCGTCCCGCGCGAGGGCGGGGTTCCAACTGAGCGGGGCGAGGCCGATGGCCGTGCGCGCGCCGTTATGAACCTGGAAGATGCGCTGGAGATCCGGCTTTTGCGTCGTCGACTGGGCCATGAGCAAGGGGGCCGCGACGAGTACAGCCCAAGCGGCGAGGCGCCGTCGCCAGCGCCCGTTCTGATATTTACGCGACCCCATTTGGGAGTGCCCAATAGCGCACTGCGCCCCTGAATCGAGGCAGATCGTCCGGCTTTTGCCTCCGTTCGGCGCGTGCCCGGCCATGGATCGGGAAAAGGCGCCCGCCGTCAGAACGGCATTTCGCCGATGACATTGCCCGCATTGGAATAGCGGCACACCAGATAATCCATCTGCCGTCCGGTGGCCACGGCGCAACCGACCTCGCGGCTGTCGCGCCAGACGATCTGGGTATAATGACCGACGGCCCGGATCTTTTCATGATCGGCGGGGAAGGGGCCGGGCTCGAAATCGGCCTTCTCGCGCGCCCAGGCATCGACCATCTCGTCCGCCGTATAGGCGCCCCTTGTGCCGGTCCACAGATTCTCGCCGGCCCCGGCGCGCAGGAAGCGCGCGGCATGATGGAACTTGCCTGTGGATGCGAGATAATCCGCCCAGGCCTGCGCATCGGCCGCCAACTCGGCATTCCACTTCATCGGCTCGACGCCAAGCGCCGTGCGCTCGGCATTTTGCGCATCGAGCACGCGCGCGAAGAAGAACACGTCCTGATAGAAGCTCTGGGTGGGGAAAGTGAAGCCCATGAGCAGGGGAGCGACGAGCGCTGCGCCAAAAGGAAGGAGCCGCGATACCCAGGCCTTGCCACGCATGAGAAACCGTCCGTTTGCTTGAGGGACGGCCAGATTCGCATGGAACTGCTCAACAGATGGTTAAGGCATATGGTTAACAGATCGGTAAGACTCTGGATTTACGGCTGAAATCCAGGCCTTTGCGTCCAGGAAAAAGTTGAGGGGCGCGCCGCGGCGTGGCGTCAGGCGCGCGCCATCAGGGCCTGGGCCAGCCCCTCGAACATGCGGCGGCCGTCGACATGACCGTGCGCCCGCTCCACCACCCGCTCGGGGTGGGGCATCATGCCGAGCACATTGCCCGCATCGTTGAGGATGCCGGCGATGTTGCGCGCGGAGCCGTTGACGCTCTCGGCATAGCGGAAGGCGACGCGGCCCTCGCCCTCTAGTCGGTCGAGCGTCGCCTCGTCCGCGAAATAATTGCCGTCATGATGGGCGACGGGAATGTTGATCCGCTCGCCCTGCGTATAGAGGCTGGTGAAGGCGCTCTGGCTGTTCTCGACCGTGAGGGCGACGTCGCGGCAGACGAAGTGCATGCCGGCATTGCGCAGCAGCGCGCCGGGCAGCAGACCCGTTTCGGTGAGCACCTGGAAGCCGTTGCACACGCCGAGCACGAATGTGCCCTTCGCCGCGGCCGCGGCCACGGCCTGCATGACCGGCGAGCGCGCCGCCATGGCGCCCGAGCGCAGATAGTCGCCGTAAGAAAAGCCGCCGGGCACGCCGATGAGGTCCAGCCCCTCGGGCAGTTCGGTCTCGCGGTGCCAGACCATCTCGGGCTTGCGGCCGCTTACCTGCTCCAGCGCGACGGCGAGATCGCGGTCGCAGTTGGAACCGGGAAAGACGATGACGGCACTCTTCATCGCAAATGCTCCCTTGCTCAGCCCAGGGCCTCGATCTTGTAATTCTCGATCACCGTGTTGGCGAGCAGCTTGCGGCACATCTCGTCGATCTGTGCCTCGCTGGTGCCATCGGCCAGATCGAGTTCGATCAGCTTGCCGGCGCGCACATCATTGACGCCCGAGAAGCCCAGCCCGTCCAGCGCATGCTGAATGGCCTTGCCTTGAGGATCGAGCACGCCGGACTTGAGGGTCACGAACACGCGGGCTTTCATCTTGGCCGGCTCCTTCGGGCTGGAAAATTGAAATGAATGGATGCCGCAGGCCCTAGACGCGCGCGCGCCGGGCCGCAAGGGGGTGCGCGGCGGCGAGGCGCCAGGGCGGCTATCGTTCACCGGATGCGGTAATAATCCGCCACACGGTCCAGCGCGAAGCCGAGCACCAGCTTGCCCGCGCGCATCGGCCAGCCGAGCGCCTGCTCGGCGGCGGCAAGCCCCTCGCACGCGCACACGACGCGCCAGAGAATGTCGCTGAGGCCGGGGCCGGCGGCGGCCAGCGCGCCATTCAGCCGATCGCGCGCGGCGACCTCCCGCAGGGTGGGGTCGTGACGCGGCGCGGCGGCGCGACGCTGGCGGGAAGGGGCGGCGGCGCTATCCCAATCCATCGTGACGCGCGCGCCCATGGCGGCCCGCTCCCAGTCGGCGCGGATCGCCTCGGCCGCCTCGAATTGGCGGCGCTGGAGGATGCCCCGCGCATGGAGCCAGCTCACCGGCGATTCGCCGAGATTGACGAGGAGGCGGTGGCGCTTGCCGTCCGGCCCTTCCACGTCGCGCTCCACCAGCCTGCCGGCCTCCCGTGCGTGCCCGGTTGCGCGGCTCTGCCGTGCGGGTGTCGCTGCCTCTGCCCGAACTGTCCTCGATGCCATTGCCTGCCCTCCTGCCAGCGAATCTGGAGCGCGGCATTGCCATCTGGAGGGAAATGTAGGACATAGATAACCGATTGGGTAAATTCCCAGGGAGGCAATGGGATGATTACGCGGATCCGCGAAGTGCGCAAGGCGCGGGGGCTGACGCTGGAGGATGTCGCCGCGCGCTGCGTGCCGCCGACCACGGCGCAGACGATCGGGCGGCTCGAAACGGGCACGCGCACCGTCTCGGTCAAATGGCTCAATCGCATCGCCGCCGCGCTCGACGTGCAGGCCAGCGACCTGGTCGACCTGCCGCAGAGCGAGGCCGTGCCCGTCGCGGCACTGGTCGGCCCGGATGGCGCAGCGGCGCCCACGCGCCCGCTGACGCTGGTGCCGCCGCCCGTGCCCAAAGGCGCGATCGGCATCCGCATCAACGCCGCGATGGGCGATTATCGCGCGGGCGACGAGCTGTGGTGCGCCTCGCTCCCGCCCGAGCGCTTCGCCGAGGCGCTCAATCGCGATGTGCTGATCCCGCGCCCGGCGGGCCGCTTCATCTTCGCGCGGCTCATCGGCCGGGACGATACCAAGCTGCACCTGCTGCCGCTCGGCCCCGGCTCGCGTCAGCAAGTGGTGAGCGACCCGCCCTGGATCGCGCTGCCGGTGCGGCTCATCCGGGCGCTTTAGCGAGGGGCTGGACATGCCGGGCGCGATGCACGGCGAGGGCTGCCGTCGTTCAGGGGCATCTGCGCGGCCCGCGTTTGACATGGCCGCCGCCGGACATAGGGTGGGGCCGTGCTGAGTTCCGCCAACAATTTCCTCGGTCAGGCCATGCTGGAAGTGGGCAGCATCCGCCTCACATTCGACGCGGTGCTGCGCGCATTGTTCCTGCTGGGGCTCGCCCTGCTGCTGGCATGGGCAGTGCGGCGCATCGCGCGGCGGATGCAGGAGCGGGTGGGCGAGGAGCGCGCCTCGGCCGTCTATGTCGGCGCGCAGGTGCTGCGCTACATCATCGTCTTTGCCGGCATTTCCATCGCGGTCTCGGCGCTCGGCGTCGACCTGACGGCGCTCTCGCTCTTCGCTGGCGCGCTCGGCATCGGCATCGGGCTCGGCCTGCAGGATGTGGTGCGCAATTTCGTGTGCGGCATCATCCTGCTGTTCGACCGTAGCATCGAGGTGGGCGACTTCATCGAGCTGGATTTCGAGACGCGCGGCCATGTCGTGGCCATCGGCCCGCGCGCGACCACCGTCCTCACCAACGACAATGTCGACATCCTCGTGCCCAATGCCGACCTGCTGAACGGACGCCTCAAGAACTGGACGCGCTATCGCACGCCGCGCCGCATCCGCATCCCCTTCCCGGTGGCGCTCGGATCGGACAAGGAGCGGGTGCGCAAGGCCGTGCTGGAGGCCGCGCGCAGCGTGCCCTTCACGCTGCCGGACGAAGGGAACCGGCGCACGCAGGTCTGGCTCGCGGGCTTCGGGGAGTCGGCACTGGAGTTCGAACTGGTCGTTTGGCCCTCGCTGGACGCGGTGAAGCGCCCCGGCAGCATGATCGCGGCCTATAACTGGGCGATCGACGACGCGCTGCGCCGCCACGAGATCGAGATCCCGCTGCCCCAGCGCGAGATGCGCCTGCGCGGCTTCTTCGGCCAGCAGGGCGAGGAAGGCCTGCGAAGCTGGCGCGGCGAGGAGACGGATGCGGGCACGATCGGCCCGGCCTCGGCACAGGGGCGGAGCGTGGACAACGGCACGGCCGGGGCGAACGACGCGGCGCGCGACATCGACGAGGCGCGGGCGCCGACACCGGAAGAACTGGCGGCGCGGGGGAAAGGCGAAGGGGGCTGAGGCCGGCGTGAAGCGCAACGGGCAGCGAAGGCAGGGCCTGCCGTCCATATTCGGGGAACTTGAAAAATTGGTCGGGACGAGAGGATTCGAACCTCCGACCCCCACACCCCCAGTGTGATGCGCTACCAGGCTGCGCTACGTCCCGACCGGAGGGCGCCTCCTAAGCGCATCGCGCGCAAGTTGCAAGCGGCTGCTTGGCTCCTGCGTGATGCGTCTGGCGGCATGGCGAAGGGCCCCTCAAAAATGTTCGGCGCCGGCCCGCTGATCCTTCTCCTGGCCCGAGGGACGAACATCGGGTGGTCAGGAGAAGAGCGGACCGGCGCCGTTCTTCCGGGGTGGGCGGAAGAACTCGTCAGCCAGCCCGGCGCGGCGGCGCCGGACGATGGCGAAGGATGTGGTGGCGGCTGGTCCGCTCGCGCGGCGCCGGGTTTGTCCGGTTCAGGCCAGCGTGGGGCGATAGGCCTTGAGCCGGTCCCGATAGATGCCGAAGACCATGATGATCTGGCCGGGAAAGGCCCAGAGCCCCTCGTAGCCATGATAGATCAGGTGAGAGAAGGCGGGGCTGAGCAGCGTCGCCACATGCGCCACGACACTGTTGAGCTGGAATGCGGCGATCCAGATGGGCCACCAGCGCCGGCTCTTGGCGGCGATGGCATAAAAGCCGCCGAACAGCGCCAAATCCACGGCGAACATGAGGACGTTCGTCCCGTGCCAGTTGAGGCGCAGCACCAGTTCCGAGACCAAAGTGATCGCCGAGGCGGAGAGGATGAGCAGCGCGGCCCATTTCCCTTCCCATGCCCCCAGCAGCACCGCATAGGCGCAAGCCGCGAGGGTCATGACCCAGAACAGGACTAAGATCAGCATCGCTGGTCCTTTCTAACAGCCGCATCGTCCCGCTCCTGGCCATGAACCCCCGTGGGACCTCTCAGGCTACGACGGATGCGGGTTCGGCGGCAGCGGGCGTCTCGAGCGATCCACTTGTCGCACCGAAGCCGCCGGCGCAACCATAGTCGACCACGTCGAGCGAGCTTTGGCCCTTGATCGTGTTCACCTGCCGCACCACCGACAGCATGTCCGAGCGGCTGGCGACGAGATGCTCGAAGCCGCGCGCCATGCCCTCCAGCAGCTTCTGGCTGTGCGCCATGGGCAGGCCGATCTGCGTGCTGGCCTCGAGGAGGGACCCGGCGAGGCGGCTTTCCTGCATGAGCGCCTCGTCGATCGCCCGGATCGAGGCCCTGAGATCTTCCGCGATAACCATGCCAGTCGTGTGTTCGATCTTGAGCATAAGTCCTCCTCGGCGCGAATCGCGCAATCGTTTCAACGTCTTGGGGTGCGGACGCTAGCTGAACGCCTTGAACGCGCCGGAAACGATCAGTGCCAGTGAAATGACCGCAATGGTGGACAGGACGGCGATCGAAAGGATCTGGAGCGTCTTGTGCCGAAGCGTCTGTTCATTGGCCTGGCCTCCGACCGGCGGCAGCAGCCGGACGTTGCCCGTTCCCGGTTGGCTCTGTGCCTCCCGTTCCTCGAAAATGCCGGAAATCTCGGGCTGGGGAAGGTCTGTCGCCTGCCTAGGCAATTGTTGCCCAGTCGCGGAAACCAGCCGGCCGGCCTCGCGCCGGTCAGCCACGCCCAGCGCCTGCGTGGCGAGGAGGATGTGATTATCCACGGTGGAATGCGAGATTCCGAGGCGCCGGCCGATCTCCTTGGACGTAAATCCCTGGGCGACCAGTTCGAGGCACATGCGCTGGCGCTCGGTAAGCTTGAGTATCTTTTCGGGGGCACTCATGCCGCTATCTGACAAGAGGGCCGGGATTCTGTCACGCGGTTTTTCATCGCGCGGACGTTAGGGCGAGCGCGGTTTGCGCCCCGCACGATGCGAATCGCGGAATTTGCTGCATTGTTCCATGCAGGCGGTCATCTCGCCACGGCCGCGCGCCGAGGTCACGGCCTCGCCCGGCGGCGCAGGACGGCGCCGCACGAATGCGAATCGCGCAATCGAAGGCCGGATCGGCAGTGCGGGCGATCGCGGTTGCACCCCGCAGGGCGATATGTTAGCCGCGCGGCCTTGGAAAATGCCCCCGGCAATGTCATGTCCGGACGCTCCAGATCATTCCACAAGCGCTGCTTTTAAGGATCGCGATGCTCATTCCTCCCGCTTTCGCTCAGGCCGCTCCGGCCGTCTCGTCCGGTTCTTCCGGCATGGCCATGGTCGGTCAGCTCCTGCCGCTGGTGCTGATCTTCGCGGTTTTCTACTTCCTGCTGATCCGTCCGCAGCAAAAGGCCGCCAAGCGGCACCGCGAGAAGCTGGCGGCAGTGAAGAAGGGCGACCAGGTGGTGACGGGCGGCGGCCTGGTCGGCAAGGTGGTCCGCGTCGACGAGACCTATGTTGACGTCGAGCTGGGCGCCAACATGAAGGTGAAGGCAGTCAAGGCGATGCTGAGCGACGTCATCGACCCCGCCACCGCCAAGCCGGCGAACGACTGAGCGCCCGATGCTCGACTTTCCCCGCTGGAAGATCTGGGCGATCATCCTGACACTGTTCGTGGGCTGCTATTATGCGGTCCCGAGCTTCCTGCCCGAGCGCGTGACGGAAAGCTGGCCGAGCATCGTCAAGGCCCGCGTCAACCTGGGCCTCGATCTATCCGGCGGCAGCCATATCCTGCTTGAGGCGGACACCAAGGAAGTCGCCAAGCAGCAGCTCCAGAACATGGAGGAGCAGATCCGCACGGAACTGCGCCGCCGTGACGCCCGCATCGAGATCGGCGAGATCAGCTCGCGCGACAATCGCCTGAGCTTCATGGTGCGCGAGCCCTCGCAGCTCGACGCCGCGGTGGAGCGCGTCCGCACGCTGACGCAGGGCGCCCAGCTCACCGGCCAGCGCAACTTCAATGTCGAGGTGCGCGACGGCAACACAATCGTCGTGACGCCGACCGGCGCGGGGCTGGACGAGGCCGTCAACAGCGCGATGGAGACGGCGACCGACGTCATCCGCCGCCGCATCGACGAGATGGGCACGCGCGAGCCCACCGTCATCCGCGAGGGCGCGACGCGCATCGTGGTTCAGGTGCCCGGCCTCCAGGACCCGACCGAGCTCAAGGACCTGCTCGGCCAGACCGCCAAGCTCGAATTCAAGCTGGTCGACCAGGCCGCCAATCCCGCCGACATCGCCGCAGGCCGCGCGCCGGTGGGCAGCGAGATCGTGCCCTATCCCGACAATCCGACGGGCCAGCCGGCGATCGCGGTCAAGCGGCAGGTCATGGTCTCGGGCGACGAACTGATCGACGCCAAGCAGGACTTCGATCCGCAGGGCAACGCGCCGATCGTCAACATCCGCTTCAACAGCTCGGGCGCCAACAAGTTCGCGCGCGTGACGCAGCAGAACGTCAACAAGCCCTTCGCCATGATCCTTGACGGCAAGGTGCTCTCCGCGCCCAACATCAACGAGCCGATCCTGGGTGGTTCGGCGCGGATCAGCGGCAACTTCACCGTCGAGAGCGCCAACCAGCTCGCCATCGCGCTGCGATCGGGCAAGCTGCCGGTGAGCCTCAAGGTGGTGCAGGAATCGACCGTGAGCCCGGAGCTGGGCGCGGACTCGATCAAGGCGGGCATCACCGCCTCGATCATCGCCGTGGTCGGCGTCGCGCTGTTCATGTTCCTGAGCTACGGGCGCTGGGGCTTCTATGCCAATCTCGCGGTGACCATCAACGTGCTGGTCATCCTGGGCGTCATGGGCATGCTCAATGCCACGCTGACACTGCCGGGCATCGCCGGCTTCGTGCTCACCATCGGCACGGCGGTTGACGCGAACGTGCTCATCTACGAGCGCATCCGCGAGGAAATGCGGCGGGGCAGGGGCGTCGTCCAGTCCATCGAATATGGCTACAAGGAAGCCAGCCGCACCATCTTCGAGGCGAATGTGACGCACGCCATCGCCGGCGGCATCATGCTCGTACTGGGCTCGGGCCCGATCAAGGGCTTCGCCATCGTGCTGCTGATCGGCATCGCGACCAGCGTGTTCACGGCCGTGACCTTCACGCGCATGCTGGCCGTGCAGTGGCTGCGCCGCAAGCGCCCGACCACGATCAAGATGGGCCCGATGCGCCTGGTGCCGGACAACACCAATATCGGCTTCGTGCGCATCCGCCACATCTGCTTCATCATCACCGCCTTGCTCACCGTCGCGGCGATTACCGTGACGGGCATGCGGGGGCTGAACCTGGGCGTCGACTTCGTCGGCGGCGTCTCCATCGAGGAGAAGTTCGTGACGCCGCCGCCGCTCGATGAAGTGCGCGCGACAGTCAATGGTCTCGGCCTGGGCGAAGCGGCCCTCCAGCAGCTCGGCGGGCAGAATGCCGTCACCATCCGCCTGCCGCTGCCGGACGATTCGGACCCGGCCGCCACCAATGCGGTGGTCGAAAAGGTAAAGACGGCGCTCGCAGAGAAATTCCCCGGCGCGACCTTCAGCAATTATTCGACCGTCTCAGGCAAGGTTTCGGGCGAGCTGATCCGCGACGGCGTGCTCGCCGTGATGCTCGCGATCATCGGCATCGCGATCTTCTCCTGGATGCGCTACGAATGGCAGTTCGGCGTCTCGACCGCCGTCGCCATCGTGCACGACGTCATCATGACCATCGGCTTTTTCGCGGCCACGGGGATGGTGTTCGATCTCACTATCGTCGCGGCGGTGCTCACCATCGTGGGCTATTCGATCAACGACAAGATGGTGATCGACGACCGTATCCGCGAGAATATGCGCAAATATCGCAAGATGGACATGAAGTCGCTCATCGACCTCTCGGTCAACGAGACGCTGCCCCGCACGATCATGACCTCGGTCACCATCGCGCTGGCACTGGGCGCCCTGCTGGTCTTCGGCGGACATGTGCTGCGCGGCTTCACCGCGGCGATGCTGCTGGGCGTGTTCGTCGGCACCTATTCGTCGGTCTACGTCTCCTCCTCGCTGCTCATCACGCTGGGGCTCAAGCCCAATCCTGCGGCGCGCAAGGAGAAGGACATCGCGGTCGGCGCCGAGCGCATCGGCCCGCGCGGCGAGAGCTGAGCAGCGGCGCGGCCGATGGAGCTTCGGCCGGGAGAAGCGGCGCGCGGGCCGGTCATTACCGGCTTTTCTGGCCGGGGCTTTCGCGTCGGCGAACAGGTCTATCCGCGCGGCCTGCTGATCGATCCCGAAGGCGTGACAGACTGGGCGGCGCCGGCCGAGGTCGCGCAGCTCGAGGAGGCCATGATCGCACCTCTGCTGGGCACCCAGCCTCCGCCTGAGTTCCTGTTGCTGGGAACCGGCACGCGGCTGGTCCGCCCGTCGCCGGCCTTCGTGCGGGCGCTGGAGGCACGGGGCATCGGCGTCGAGGCGATGGACAGCCGCGCGGCGGCGCGCAGCTGGGGCGTGCTGCGCCAGGAGCAGCGGCGGATCGTCGGAGCGTTCTTCCCGCTTTGAGACGGGCGTCGCGGCCAACAAATTGATTTCACGGCGGGATAGCGGGCTCGGCGCGGAGTGTCGGGCGGCGCATATGCCCGATTGCATCGTCCGGCCGTTGCGCTATCCTGTGCTGTGGGAGGGACAGGATGCTCAACGCCGCCGAAGCGCAATTGAGACTGCGCCGCGCTTTCCGGCGCGGCTACTTCATGTTCCTGGCCGTCCTCCTGGCCCTGCTCGCCATCCTGGCATCCGCCGTGCTGAGCGGCGCCCTGGCGGACCTGCTGAACACGCTATTGGGCAAGAGTTCGCTTTTGATGATCGCTGCCACCGCGCTCGGCCTCAGCGTGCCGCTGTTCCTGGCGGTCTGGTCGCTGATCGGATCGGCGGTGCTGGGCTTCGGCTTCCGCGAACCGCCCATCATGGAAGGCGTGCGGGACTAAGCCAGCTCAGGACCAATCGACATTCAGCCCTGACGACCTGCAAATGGCGGTTTTCCGCGTATCGACATCTGAATGTCGACTGCTCCCGACGGAAAGCGGTTGCGTTCAGATGCCCGAGCGCGGGGGTGCGGCATGGCAAGCCGAAGATAGGCATGAAGATCGTCTCGATCTGCATGCTCAACCTGTGTTCGGGCGGCGACAGAGATCATCGACACGATGCGCCTGCGCGAACCGGCTGAGCGGCTTTCCGTTATCTGCCGCACTCCCGCCGTTCTGAACATCAAGGGCGCGACAATGTCATACCGATCCACAAGTGCGATTTATGCGCCTTGCGCGAAACCGCCCTAATCCTGCGGCTCTTCCTCGCGCGCTTCGGGCGGATGGAGGCGCACGCGGGCGACGCGGCGGGGGTCGGCCTCGACGATCTCGATGCGCCAGCCGCTCTGCTCGTGCGTGAGTATGTCGCCGATGGAGGGCACCTTGCCTGCGATGATGAAGGCGAGGCCGCCCAGCGTGTCGATGTCCTGATCCACTTCGGCCAGCCTGGGGTCGATCGCCTCGGCGACGTCGTCCAGCTCGGCGCGGGCGTCCGCATCCCACATGCCGCCGTCCAGCGGCACCAGCATGGCCTCGGGCGCGTCGTCATGCTCGTCCTCGATCTCGCCGACGATTTCCTCGACCAGATCCTCGATGGTGACGATGCCGTCCGTGCCGGAATATTCGTCGAGCACGATGGCGAGGTGAGTGCGCTTGGCGCGCATCTCCGCGAGCAGGTCCAGCGCGCCCATGCTCTGGGGCACGTAGATGGGCTCGCGGATCAGCGCCTTCAGCGACTGCGGGTGCGGCACGCCGCGCGCCAATATGGCGAAGGCGTCGCGGATGTGGATCATGCCAGTGATCCGGTCGAGCGTGCCGTCGAACACCGGAATGCGGCTGTGCCCGGCCTCGGCGATCAGCTCGATCAGCTCGGCGAAGCTCGCATCCTGGGAAATGGCGATGATGTCCGCCCGCGGCACGGCGATGTCGCCGGCATCATGCTCGCTGAAATGGAGCATGTTGCGCAGCATCTGCCGCTCGACGGGCGAGAGGTCGCCGGCCACGGGCGGCGCGGCATCCTCCGCATCATATTGCGTGATGGCGTCCTCCAGCTCCTGGCGGAGGCTCGTTCCTTCGTCTTCACCGAACAGCAGGGCCTTGAGGCCCCGCCATATTCGTCCGCCTTCGCTGCTACTGTCGCCCTCTTTGGCGCTGTCCTTCGCTGCGCTCGGCGTGGCTGTCTCGGCCATTGTCCTGGTCAAGTCCCTGTTGCGTGACGGGTGCCGTCGATCGGCATGTCCCGGTCCCCATATGGATCAGCCAGGCCCAGCGATGCAAGGGCGCGCGTCTCGATGGCTTCCATCGCCTCGGCCTCGGCGTCGTTCTCATGATCGTAGCCGACCAGATGAAGCGTGCCATGCACGATGAGATGCGTGGCATGATCGACAAGCGAAATGCCGCGTTCCTGCGCTTCGCGCGCGCAGGTTTCATATGCGAGGATGATGTCGCCGAGCAGGGTCTCGCCATCGTCGCCAATGTCGATCGCCTCGAGCAAGTCCATCTGCACCATGGGGAAGGAAAGCACGTTGGTCGGCTTGTCCTTGCCGCGATAGGCCGCGTTGAGGCCCTGAACCTCGGCATCGTCCGAGAGCTTGACCGACAGCTCGACGCAGGCGGGCCCCGCGGCCAGCTCGCCATGCGGCGTCAGCTCAAGAGCGGCGCGCGCGGCGCGCTCGGCCGTTGCGGTCCAGTCCTGCTCGCCTGGCCAGCCGGCGCCGGCATCGACGATCACTTCAAGCATATCTGCACTTCAAACATATTGCTCCCTCAAGCATCACGGCCCTCATAGGCTTCGACGATCCGCCCGACGATGGGATGGCGCACCACGTCCGCACTGGTGAAGCGCGTGACGGCAATGCCCTGAATGCCTTCCAGCCGCTCCACCGCGTCGGCAAGGCCCGATGCGCCGGGTTGGGGGAGGTCGACCTGCCTGGGATCACCGCAGATCACCATGCGGCTCCCCTCGCCGAAACGAGTGAGGAACATCTTCATCTGGGCGATGGTGGTATTCTGTGCCTCATCGAGAATGATGAAGGCATTGGCGAGCGTGCGGCCGCGCATGAAGGCGAGCGGCGCGATCTCGATCTCTCCGCTCGCGATGCGGCGCTCCACCTGCTCGGCCGGGAGCGTATCGTAGAGCGCGTCGTAGAGCGGGCGCAGATAGGGGTCGACCTTCTCCTTCATGTCGCCGGGGAGGAAGCCCAGGCGCTCGCCGGCCTCGACGGCGGGACGGGAGAGGATGAGCCGGTCGACACTGCCGGTGATGAGCTGGCTGACGGCCTGCGCGACGGCGAGATAGGTCTTGCCGGTGCCGGCGGGGCCGAGCGCGAAGATCAGTTCGTTGCGCGTCAGGGCCTCCATGTAGACGCCCTGATTGGCCGAGCGCGGCACGATGGTCTTCTTGCGCGTGCGGATCATCACCTTTGGCGGCTCGGACACGTCATGGCGCACGATACCGTCCAGCGTGGGCTCGGCGGACATGGCGATCACCGCCTCGACCGCGCCGCTATCGATGGGCTGGCCGACGACCAGGCGATTGTAGAGGCCGGAGATCACATCGCGCGCGCGGGCGGCCGCCTCGGCCTCGCCCTCGATCTGGAGCCGGTCGCCGCGCGCGGCGATGTAGACGCCCAGGCGGTTTTCGATGGCGACGAGATTTTGGTCATATTCCCCGAACAGCGGCCCCAACAGATAGGGCTTGTCGAAGGTCATCTCGAGCCGGGCGCGCTCGCCGGGGCTGGCGGGGACATGACGCTTAGCCAAGAGATTGGCCCGTTGGGCGGCGACTCGTTGCGCATGGCGCGAGGAGAGAGGCTGTCATCCCCGACTTCTTGCCAGAGGGACGCGGGGCAGGACAAGCGCGTTTGTGGCGGACGGAGCCTCAAACGTGGACGAGGCGCGGCCACCATGGGGACCGCGCCTCGCGCATCGATCGCGCCGGGACCGCTCATGGCGGCCCCCCGCTGGAATAGCCTCAAGCCGTCTTCTTGGTGAGAGCGCCGGTCAGCCACTCCGAGACATAGCCGAAAATCGCGCCGATCAGGACGGAGATGGCGGTGGGCAGGATGGCTTCATGCGACACATCCCACAGCGAACCGTCAGGGCCGCCGAGCAGTACCAGGCCGGCAACAGCGGCAAAGCCGTAGACGCTGGCCGGAATGACAGCGAGCCACGGAATGGCCGAGGCGAGACAGATCACGAACGCGCCGACGCCGACCGCGACCGGCGCACCGAACGCGCCGAGGCCGCCAAGCGAATGGGCCAGGTAAATGGAGCCGACGCCGACCAGCGCCCCGAACGTCATGCCGACGAAGGCCGTGCGGGAACCCTTGATGCCGCCGCCCGAGTGGAAATGGCATCCCCAGGCGATGAAGGCCTGCCAGACTTGAAGATTGTTGTCGGCCGCGACGGGCAGGCCGAAAATCCAGGTGGCGACGACGGCAAGAACGCCGACGACCACGGCAAGCGCATAATATGCGGGCATTATTGTCCCCCTCCTGTACAATATATTCTGTCCGCGAACCGTCCCTTCCGGCCCGCTGGAGCGGGAACCTAAGTCAACACCCGCGGGCCGTCCAGTTCCCTTTTCGGGTCGGGCGGCAAGGCCCGGATGCGGCTTTTGCCGAGTGGCCGGGCGGGCTATGCCGGGCTCGGCCCGATGAGGAAGGGCAAGGACAAGAAGGAGAGACAAGATGGGCAAGATGGGATGGGGTTTGGCGGCCGCGATGCTGCTGGCAGGGGCGGCGCCGGCCATGGCGCTAACGCCGACCGAGATCGTGCAGCGCCACACGGCCTCGGGCGGCAATGTCGATGCGATCATGGCCGATTATGCCGAGGATGCGGTGGTCCTGCAGAACGGCCGGGCCGTTCAGGGCAAGGCCGAGATCCGCAAGCTGTTCGAGGGCATGTTCGGGCGTCGCGGGCCAAGTGGCGGCGCGGGCGCGGCGCCGGCGGGCGGCGGTGCGGGCGGACCCCCGGCGGGCGGCGGCATGAAGGTCACGCGCGTCTGGGAAGAAGGCAATGTCGGCTTCATGACCTGGGAAATGGGTCCGGTGAAAGCGACGGAGGAATTCATCGTGAAGGATGGCAAGATCGCGGTGCAGGCGATCTTCATGAGCGGCGCGGGTGCGCCTGCGGCCGCGAAGCCGGGCGGCTGAGGAGATGATAAGGGGAGGACGGCTCCGCGCTTTGCGGCCGTCTCCCACCGGCAAGCGGACGGTGCCGGCGGTCAGGCCGCCTGGCGGGCAGTCACGACGCCGCCCAGGCTGTTGGGGCCGGCGGAAATGATGTCGACCTCGATGAGATCGCCGATGCGCGCGTCCGCGCCCTCGACGATGACGCTCTGAAGCCAGGGCGACTTGCCGACGAGCTGGCCGGGATGGCGGCCGGGACGCTCGAGCAGGATATGAGTGCGCTTGCCCACACTCGCCATGTTGAAGGCAAGCTGATCGGCGTTGATCGCGGCCTGGAGGCGCTGGAGGCGCTCGTCCATGACCGATGCGGGAACCTGCCCATCCATGTCGGCCGCCGGCGTGCCGGGGCGCGGGCTGTATTTGAAGCTGAAGCACTGGGCATAGCCCACCGCGCGCACGATGCTCAGCGTTTCCTCGAACTCGGCTTCCGTCTCGCCCGGGAATCCGACGATGAAATCGCCCGAGAGCGCGATGTCCGGCCGCGCGGCACGCACGCGCTCCAGCAGGCGCAGATAGCTCTCGCGCGTGTGGCTGCGGTTCATGGCCTTGAGGATGCGGTCGCTGCCGGCCTGCACGGGAAGGTGGAGGAAGGGCATGAGCTTCTCCACCTCGGCATGAGCGCGGATGAGGCCCTCGCTCATGTCGTTGGGGTGGCTGGTGGTATAGCGGATGCGCTGGAGGCCGGGCAGCGCGTCCAGCGCGCGCGCGAGTCCGTCGAGGCCCTGGATGCGGCCCTTCTCGTCCTCGCCCTGCCAGGCGTTCACATTCTGGCCGAGCAGGGTGATCTCGCGCACGCCCGCCTCGACGAGGGCCTGCGCCTCGCGCATCACCTCCGCCCAGGGGCGGCTGACCTCGGCACCGCGCGTATAGGGCACCACGCAATAAGTGCAGAATTTGTCGCAGCCTTCCTGCACCGTGAGGAAGGCGCTGGGGCGCGCCTGCCGCGCGCGGGCGGGCAGGGCATCGAACTTGGAGGCGAGCGGCATGTCCGTGTCGATCGCCGCGCGACCCGCCAGCGCATCGTCGATGAGGCCGGGCAGGCGATGATAGGCCTGCGGGCCGACGACGATGTCCACGGCCTTGGCGCGGCGGGTGATCTCCGCGCCCTCGGCCTGGGCGACGCAGCCCGCCACCGCGATCATCGGGCGCGAGCCGTCCTCGCGCTTCAGCCGGCCGATGTCGGAATAGACCTTCTCGGCCGCCTTCTCGCGGATATGGCAGGTGTTGAGCACGACCAGATCGGCCTCGGCGCCCTCGGCGGCCGGCGTCATGCCGCGCGCGCCCAGCATCTCGGCCATGCGCTCGCCATCATAGACGTTCATCTGGCAGCCGAA
>CBIMKI010000022.1:0-18742 GCA_966244395.1 uncultured Sphingobium sp.
ACGCCCGGCCCCGGCCGCAGCAATTCGGGGCAGGATTTCGCCAGCCAGCCCGAACTGCGCAAGGAGCTGAACGCACAGGCCGCCGCCGCCGAAAAGGGCTATCTGCTCGCCTGGAACCCGGTCACGCAGACCGAGGCCTGGCGCGTGCCCTATCCGCATCCGGGCTCAGGCGGCGTGCTGGCGACGGCGGGCAACATCCTCGTCCAGCCCACCATCGACAAGAGCATCGCCATCTACCGCGCCGACAATGGCCGCAAGCTCTGGGAAATGAATGTCGACCAGGCCGGCACTGCGGGGCCGATCACCTACATGATCGACGGCGAGCAATATATTGCCGTCAATGTCGGCTGGGGCGGATCGCCGGTGATGAACCTGCCCAGCCCGTTCCGCCTCGGCACGGCCAAGCTGCTCGTCTTCAAGCTCGGCGCCAAGGGCGTGACGCTCCCGCCCATGCCACCGGCCGAGGAAGCGCCCTATCAGCCGATGCAGCCCATCGCCGCCGATGTGGTGGCCCGCGGCGCCGCGCTCTATGGCGAGAATTGCGCCAAATGCCATGGCGACAATGCCGTGGGCGGCGTCAAAGACCTGCGCCGCATGAGCAAGAAGACCCACGACGCCTTCCTCGACATCCTCCTCAAGGGCACGCTAGAGGACAAGGGCATGGCCAGCTTCGCCGGCCAGCTCACCGAGGCGCAAGTGAAGGACATTCACGGCTATCTGGTGAAGCGCACGCAGGACGACTGGTAAGCAGAAGGCGCGCGAGCCCCGCCGCCCAGGCGATCATCCGCCGATCGCGCGACGCACGAGATCGGTGGGGTCGGCCTTCGGGTTGCGCCAGTCCGCGCGGCCGGGATGAGTCAATGTCACGACGGATCGGCCGTCCGCCGCGCAATGGGTTTCGCTTCGCCAGCCACGGCGATTGTCCTCACGGAAGCGGTCGATGAGGGCGTGCGCGCCCAGCCGCTCCCGCACCCATTCCCCAGCCGTCCGCCCGAAGCAGGCGACGACGCGCGTGCCCAGGCTGTCAATGACGGCCTGGTGCACCGGCCAGCAGGCATTCAGCAGATCGCGCTTCCCATGCCTCAGATCGGCCTCGCCGCGCGACCGCACGAAGACGACATTGCTCGCGGGTACAAGCTGCGGCCCCATCTCCAGCGCCCGGAGCATGTGCAGGACGCGCGGCTGCATGCCCCAGCATCCCGGCGCGGCCCCTTCCCAGCGCTCGTCCGCATAAGCCGACCAGGGCTCAGTCCGTATCCTGAACGCATCGATATGCCGCGCAACGCTGTTGGCCTGCTGGGCGACGGGATCGCCGCCCGGATTCAGGCCAAGGAAATAGACCGGCCGCTCACCCCGGAAAGCCTCTTTCCCGGTGTAGAAGACCGAGCCGGATCGGGCGAGCAGGTCCGGTGGCAGCCGGTCCAGCGCCCGATCGATGGCGTCGATCAATGCGGCCCGCCTCCGCTGCTCTCGCTCGACCGGCCCCAATCCTCATTGGCGCGTGCGATGATGTAACCGTGGATCGCTTCGGCATCCTCGGGCTTCAGCAGGTCCGCGAAGCTGGCCATGCCCTTGTCCTGATAAACCCCCTTGAGGACGATATCGTTGAACTTGCCATGGGTCTCGCGCGTCATCCGCCGCAGGTCCTTGACGCCGCCAATGGCCTGCTGGCCGTGGCAGACGGCGCAGGTCTCCGCGAAGAGTTGCGCGCCGCGCGCGATCTGCGCCTCGCTGGCTGTCACCGGCGGCGGATCGGGCGCCTTCTCCTCGGCCTTGAGCGCGGGGAGCTGGACCTTGCCGCCCAACTTGAAGACGAGCAGCCGGGCCGAGGCGCGCGGCAGCTCGGTGCCTGCGCCACGCTCGATCTGCGCCGCGCCGCCGCCCCAGCCGGCATTGATCGCGACATATTGCACGCCGTCCAGCATATAGGTGATCGCCCCGCCCACCGGCGCGCTCTGCACCGGCATCTCCCAGAGCACCGCGCCCGAGCGCGCGTCGAACGCCGCGAAGGTCTGCTTGGTCGTGCCCTCGAAGACGAGGTCGCTCGCCGTCACCATCACGCCGCCATTGCCGTGACGCGGGAGCGGCACCTTCCAGGCCGCCTTCTGCGCGACCGGGTCCCAGGCCAGGAGGAACGCCTTGTCCATCTCGGCCGCCTGCTTCATCAGCGCCGCGCGCTTCTTGGCCGCCTCGCCGGTATAGCCGCCCCAGCCCGCATTGGAGCGGAAGGGCTTGGGCTTGAAGTTGGGGTCGACCGCATAGACCATCCCGCTCTCGTAGAGCGGCAGATAAGCGAGCTTGGTGCGCGGGCTATAGGCCATGGGGAACCAGTTGTGCGCCCCGCCCGGCCCGGGCATCACCAGCACTGGATCGGTGCCGTAGCGTGTTTCGGGGTTGATGATCGGCCGCCCGTCCTTCTCGAAGCCCGTCGCCCAGTTGACCGGCGCGATCGGCTTGGCCGAGATGAATTCGCCCGTCTTGCGGTCCAGCACATAGAAGAAACCGTTCTTGGGCGCCTGCATGATGACCTGGCGCATCTTCCCGTCGATCTCCAGATCGGCCGAGACGATCGAACTGGTGCAGGTATAGTCCCAGTCCTCGCCGGGGACCATCTGGTAGTGCCAGGCATATTTCCCCGTCTCGGCATGGAGCGCGACGATGGAGCAGATGAAGAGATTGTCGCCCTTGCTCCCGCTGCGATGCTGCCAGCTCAGCGGCGATCCATTGCCCGTGCCGACATAGACGAGCTTGAGCTTGGGATCGTAAGAGATGGAATCCCAGGCATTGGCGCCGCCGCCAAGCTGCTTCCACATCCCATCGGACCATGTCTTCTCGACCATGTCCATGATGCCGTCCGAAGCCTCGCCGTCGCGCGCGCCGGTCGGGTTGGGCGTCAGATAGAATTTCCAGAGCTTCTTGCCCGTCTCGGCGTCCCACGCGCCCGCGAAGCCGCGCACGCCAAGGTCTCCGCCCGACTGGCTCACCACCACCTTGCCGTCGAACACGCGCGGCGCGCCGGTGATCGAATAAGGCATGTCGTGCTCGAAGGTCTGCGTCGTCCAGACCGGCTTGCCGGTCCTGGCGTCGAGGCCGATCAGCCGCCCGTCGAGCGTCGCGATGATGATCTTGCCCTTCCACATGGCAAGGCCCCGCGCCACCGGCTCGCAGCAGGCATAGCGCCCATATTCGCGCGGCACCTTGGGGTCGTAGGTCCACAGCCTTTTGCCCGTCCGCGCATCATAGGCGATGGTGATGTTCCAGGGCAGGATGTTGTAGAGCACGCCGTCCGCATAGAGCGGCGTCGCTTCCACGCCCCGGAAGGTGTCCAGCTCGTCATACCAGGCGATGCCGAGCTGGCTCACATTCTCGGCATTGATCTGCGTCAGCGGCGAATAACGCTGCGCGTCATAGGCCCGGCCGTCATGCAGCCAGTTCGCCCCGTCGCTCGCCTGCAGCGCCATCCGGGCGCTGTCCACCCAGGCCGGGCCGCGCCGGGAGGCGCCCTGCGCCCAGACGAGGCCGGAGGCGACTGCGCCCACCAGCGCGATGGGCGCCGCGATCTTCTGCCAGAGCTTCATGCGGTCAGTCCTTCGGCGGCTCGGCGATGGCTTGCGTGCCGTCCACAAGGCGGCCCGTCTTGCGCCACTGTTCCTGCGCCGCCGATCCGGGCGGCCCGGCATAAGCGCCCACTTCGTCCTTCTCCGGGATGAAGGCCTTGCCCGTTACCGGATTGGGATAATGGAACGGCGCGATATAATAAGCCGGATAGGTCAGGTAGATGGTCGAGGGCGGCAGGTCCGGCGGCGGATCGAACTTGTCCGGCCAGGTGTTGTTGAGCGCATTCTTCGCCCAGCCGTCCCAGTTGGTATACATGGTGAACGGCCCGGAGAGGCGGCTGATCTTCCAGACGCCGTTCTCCAGCCGATATTCGTTCTCGTAGAGCGGCAGGCCCCAGCCGGCATTGCTCATCACCCAGGCGCGCGAGCGGATCCAGCCGGTCTTGCCGTCGGCGCTGATGTCCGGGATGGTCTGGAATTGCATGTGGTTGGCGAGCAGCCCCGGCTTGGCGCCGTCCGGCCCGAAGGCGGTCTGCATATATTCGAGCACGCGCTTCTTGCCGAGGAACAGGCCCTTGCCGCCGATCTCCAACGTGGCATCGTCCGTGAACAGCTCGGAGAGCTGCACCCATTGCCCTTTGTCGACGAAATAGCCGTAGAGGCGCTGGAGCCGCTCGATCTGGTTGAGGCCTTCGAGGCGGTCGATCCGCTGTTCGAGCGCGTCGAGTTTCTGCGCGGCGGACTGGGCATGAGCCGGCGCCGCGACGGCGCCCGACAACGCAAGGATGAGAGCGAGTTTCTTCATCACTTCCTCCCCACGACATTGTCGGCCGGCTGCGGCAGGTTGGCGAGCGGCTGGCCCGTCACCGGATGGTCGAAGCGGAACGGCGGGATATAGGCGGAGGGGAAGGCGCGATAGACCTCGGTCGGCGGCGCATCCGGCGGGAAGAGCGCGCTCTGCCCCTCCATCGGCAGCGGCGCCTTCATGAAGCCGCCATCATAGTCGGCCTGTGCCGTCACGTAGAAATGCAGCTTCGCGATCTTCCACGTGCCGCCTTCCTTCACATAATCGGCATTGGTGATGCCCACGCCCCAGACGCCGTTGGCGCCCGGCTCGGCGAGTTGCATCATGCCCTGCCAGCGCGCGCTCGCCGTCTTGCCGTCCGGCGCGACGACCACATAAGGCTGCAACATCATGTGCGTGTTGAGATAACCCTTGGCGAGGCCCTGCGGCCCGAAGAGCAGCATGGCGCGCTGGATGCGTGCCTGGCCCACATAGACGCCGCGCTGGCCATATTCGAAGCTCCCCCTGGCACTGAAGAGGGCGGCCGCCTGGTCCCACAGGCCCTTGTCGAAATAATAGCCATAGGTCGCCTGGAGATTCTCGATGGCGTCCTGGTCCTCCAGCAGCGTCACGCGCTGCTTGTAGGCCTCCAGCCTTTGCTGGATCGCCGCATCGCCCTGGGCCAGCGCGGGCGCCGCGAGGCCAAGGAGCAGCGCCCCGGTGATGATCTTGCGCATGCTCATTTCCGCGCTCCCTCCACGCTTTTGCCGGTCACGGGATTGGGCGCCGCGAAGGGCGGCAGCTGCGTTTCAGGGAAGGGCCGGTAGCTGGCGGTCGAGGGCCGGTCAGGCGGCATCGCGCGGCTCGCCGCGCTCGGTGCCACGCCTTCACCCGGCTGGAGCCGCGCCCAGCCTTTCTCATAAGGCGCCACGAAATTGACGACGAGATGGAGCGACTTGATCTTCCAGACCCCGCCCTCCTTCACATAGTCGTTCATATAGATGCCGTCGCGCCACTCCGCATGCTTCTTGTACTGGCCGAGCATGCCGAGGTCGCGCCAGCGCGCCTTGGCACTGCTGCCGTCGGCCGAGACGTCGACGACCGGCTGCAACGTCACCCATTCGTTGAGCTGGCCGTAGATGAGGCCTTCCTGCCCGCCGTGCAGGGCTTTCAAATAATCGCGGATGCGCGCCTTGCCGATATAGACGCCGTCCATGCCGATCTCGATGCTGCCATCGTCGGCGAAGAGGTCCGCCGCTTCCTGCCACAGCCCCCGGTCGACATAGAAGCCGAAGGCGCGTTGCAGCTTCTTGACCGCGCGCGCGCCCTCCAGCTTCTGGACCCGCGTGGTGAGCGCATCGATCTCCTGGTCGATCCCGGCCGCCGCCGCGGGCATGCCCGTCAGCAGCAGCGCGCCCGCCGCGAGCGATGCCGCGAGCCGCCTCACTTGGCCGCTCCGATCGGGTGCGCCTGGATGACGAACGGGCCCGGGTCCTTGTCCTTGAGATTGGGGTCGAACATGTAGTTGATCCGGCCCGGCACCGTGTAGGCCGTGTCGCCGATATGGGTGATCGCGGCGGACCCGCCGGTGTCGTCACTCAACGATTTCACCTCGACATCGTCGCCCTTGATGGTGATGAGCGCCGCGCGCCCGCCTGTCTCGGCCTGGAGCAGCATATTGCCCTTATAGGGGCGCAGCGCGTCGGGATTCTTGAGTTCGACCGGCACGTTGAGCTTGGTGAGGCTCTTGTAGGCGCCGTTCTCGTCGCGATTGACGCGCAGCATCGTGTGCAGGCGGGTGTTGTTGACGTAGAGCACATTGTCCTCGGTAAAGGCGATGCCGTCGACGCCGACGAGGGCCGGGTCCTGCACCACCAGCTTCACCTCGCTGGCGCCCCGCTCGATGCTGAGGATGCGCCCGCCGCCCGTCTCGGCGATGTAGACCCGGCCGTTGTGCCCCACGGCAATGTCGTTGCAGGTGCCCCCAGGGCTCGGCAGCACATGGCGGGACTTGAACGCGCCGGTCTTGAGGTCGAAGGCCACCGCCGCCGTCTCGCCCGGCGTGCCCCCCGCGCCGAAACCGGCGGGAATGGAGCACACCCAGAGCGTGTTGGAGGCGTCATGCGCCAGCACGCCCAGGATCCACTGGAGCTTGTTGGTGTCGTCCGCGCGGATCCAAGGGCTGGCGGTGTCGGCGCCCGACTCGGCCTTGAAGATGATGCCCTTGAGGCTGCCGGCATAGAGATTGCCCGCCGCGTCGGACGTGAGGCTCTCGGGGAAGACCCGCTCCTCGGGAATGCGCACATCCTTGCCGGCGGCCTGCGCCATGGCCGGCAGGGCCAGCACTGCGGCGGCGAGCAGCGCGGCGCGCCGGGCTGTCTTGCTGAAGATCATGGGCGTCCTCCACGGAAATCCCGCCAGGCCGGCGGCATCAGATAGGGCAATTCGGTCGCGATGGTCTCGACGCGGCTGATCGCGCCGGCCTCGATCTTGAAGACGGTGGTGAAGCCGACGCTGCGGGGATAGTTCGCCTCGGCCTTGTAGGCCTTCCCGTCGCTCGCGGTGAATTCCATCTTTTCGGCCGGCAGGTCGCGTGCGCCGGTCGCGACGACCAGCCCGCGCTTCTCGTCATAGGCGACGATGCGGCGGCGCACGTCCTCATATTCCTGGAAGAGCCCGCGCGCGAAGCTGGTCGCGCAGCCGCCCGTCTCGCCCTTGGCGGCGGGCAGGTTGCCGGTCATGGGCACGCCATTCTCGACGAGCACGCAATCCTTGCCGAAGGCGGGCGCCACACCCTTGCCCTCCTGCGCGTCGAAATAGGCCATGACGAGCCCCGCCATCACCGGGCGCGGCGTCTCCTTGCCCTTGGCGAGCGGCGCGAAGAAGGCGGGATCATGCCTGAACGCCACCGGATCGCCGAAGGGCGGGCGCCCCTGCTGGCGGCGGATCACCGCCTCGGCACGGACGATCTGCCCGCGCCGGACCGTGAGTTCCGCCGCATAGAAGCCCGGCTGGCCATGGTCGTCGATGCGGCCCATCCACACGACCTTGCCCGCGCCCGCGTCCGCCACGATGAGCGGCGCATCGCCCCGCCCGGTCGCCGTCGCCCAGGTGCCGTCGCCCACCATGATCTTCACGCCATTCTCGGCATAGCCCACCATGTCGCCCCAGGGCAGGCTCGCGCCGTCATGCTTGACGACCTCGTCCACATAGCGATCGGCCAGGCTGGTGAGGCAGGCTTCGTCGCACGGGCCCGTCGGCGCCTGCGCGGGCGGCACCATGAGCGGCACCGATCCGAACGGACGCTGCACGGGCCCCTGTGGCGCCGGTGTCGCGGACGGCGGCGAAAGGCTCTGCGCGGATGCGGCCGAAGCCATGGCGATCAGGAGCGCGCTCAGCGCGCCGCGTGTCACGGCGCTCATTGGCCCAACTCCGAATATTGGCGGCCCGTCGCCCAGGGATTGTGCATGGCATAGGGCACATAGGTGAACACCGCCTCGATCCGCTGGATCTCGCCCGCCTTCAAGCGGAATGCCTCCAGCAGCGTGATCGAATTGGGCCATTTGAGCGCGGTGCGCATCTCCCGCCCGTTGGAGATCGGATAGCGGTCGAAGGCATTGTCATGATCGAAGAAGCCCGATGCGACGACGATGCCGCGATCGGTGTCGACGATGGGGAAGCGCCGCTCGCGCACGCGCTTGTTGATATAATAGAGGCCGAGCAGGAACTGGTCGCGGCAGCCCGATGCGATGGAGGCGGCATTGCCCCCGCCTCCGCCGGGCGGCGGCGCGGTGGTGCTGATGCCGTTCTCCAGCCGTCCGCAATCCTGCGTGAAGGGCGCGAAGACCGCGCCGTCATTGCGCTCCACCGTGTTGAAATAGCTCTGCGCCACCGCGATCAGCCGCTCGCGCGAGCGCCGCTCGATGGGCGGCAGCACCTGCTGGAACTCCGCGTCATGCTCCACCTTGTCCACATCGCCGAAGGGCGCGGGCAGGCCTGTGTTGCGATGCACCACCGTCTCGATCTCGTCGATCTGGCCATTGCGGCCGACATGGATGCGCATCGCATAATAAGCCGGGACGCCATGCTCCCAGACCACGCCGAACCAGGCGGCATTGCCGGTCTGCGCGTCCGCCACTTCAAGGCCCGTATCGGCCACCTTGCTGATCGACTTCCACAGGCCCTTGCCGACCGGGATCATCACATTATTCTCGGTGAAGCGCGCATGGCGGGCGATGGGCGCGGCGGACGGGTCCTTGCGCACCAGCGCCGCCATATAATCGCGCACCTTGCCGATGAGGCATTCGCGATCGCAGCTCACCTTGAGCACGGCGCTGCGCTCGCCGGGGAGCTGGGCCTGCGCCGCGCCGGGCACCAGCGTGAGCAAGGCGGCGCCGGCGATCATGGCCTGCGCTGCGAAAGTCCTGCGAAGCACGTCTTCTTTCCCCTCCTGCGGCAAGGCCTGCCGCTTCTTTGCGCGTCCGCTCCGGTCTTCTGCCGCGCCGGTCGCTACGGATTCGGCGTGACCATAAGACGAGCGGGCGCGGCTTGTCACGCACTCCTCATCATCAGCATGCTATCTGAAATGCCCATCGCTCCACGGCAGCAGCACGGGCGGCTGCCGGCCGGACACGGGATTGGGATAATGAAAGGCGGCCGACGCGATCTGCGGATAGGGCGCGAAGGTGACGCCGCGCAGCGGCCCGTCCGGCGCCATGCGGGCGATATCCTCCGGCTTGGGGGCGAAACGCCGGCTCGCGCCCGGCTCCACTGTCGTCCAGCCGCCCTTGTAATCGGCGAGGAAGACGTAATCGAGGTCCATGCCCGCGATCTTCCAGACGCCGTCCTCCTGCACGATCTGGTTCTCGTAGATGCCGTTGATGTAGCCGCTGCCGCTCTCCCTGGCGCTGTTCACCTGGAAGAGCTTGAGGCGCACCCGCGCCCGCCCGTCCGGCAGCACGGTCACATAGGGCTGCACCTTCTGGTGAATGGCGAGAAAATTGCTGGAGCGGCCATTGCGCCCATAGCGGTCGAACAGCGACTTGCGGACGCTTTCACGACCCACATAGGTGCCGATATAGCTCAGCTCCTTCCAGCCCTGCGCGGCGAAGAGATCGGCCGTCTCGTCCCATTTGAACTCGTCGATATAATAGCCATAGGCCGTGGAGACATTCTCCGCCCCGTCATGCGCCTTGGCGACATGCAGGTCGCGCTCCAGCGCCGCCATGTCCGCCTCCTTGCCGGGCGCGGGCATCGCACGCCTGCCCGTCACCGGATGCGCGAAACCGATCTTCGGCCCCTTCGCCTTGGGATAGGCCGTCTCCAGCGACACCGGCGCGTCGGGCGGGAAGTCCGCGCTCAGCTCGCCCAGGTCTACCAGTTCGCCGGCCCAGCCATCGTCATAATCTGCGAGCAGGCGCGGGCTGACCGCCATCCGCGCGATCATCCACTGGCCCTCGCGCTTCTCCGCTTGGGTATCGCAGATGTTGACGCCCCAGGCGCCGCCCCGGCCATGCACGCCGAGCATTTGCAGTTCGATGCAGCGCAGCCGCGCGCTCATGCCGTCCGGCGCCACCTCGATCAGCGGCATGAGCTGGAGATGGTCGAAGAGCTGCCCGGTCCGCAGCCCCTGCGGGCCGAAGCGGTTCAAGCCCTTGCGGATGCTCTCCCGCCCGGCATAGGCGCCCTCCCCGCCCACCGCCATGACACCGTCCGGCGCGAACAGGTCCGCCACATCGTCCCAGAGCTTGCGGTCCATGTAGAAGCCGTAGGCCGCCTGGAGATTCTGCACTGCGCTCTCATCAGCCAGCGCGCGGGCGCGGGCGGCGAGGCCCGGCAGCGCACTCGCGGCGCCCGGGCGCGGCATCGGGTCGAGCGGCACCGGCGTCCCGGCCTCCTGCGGCGTATAATGATAGGGCACGAACGGCACCGTCTCGCCCACATTCTTCCAGCCCGTCTCATAAGGCCCGGCGAACTGGGGATGATAATGCAGCACGGCGATCTTCCAGACGCCGTCCTCCAGCACATAGTCATTCTCGTGGATGCCGCCCGACCACTCCGCCGACGCGCCATGCACGCCGGTCATCGCCAGCTCGTGCCAGCGCCCCTTCGCGCGCCTGCCGTCGGCCGCGAGCGTCACCACCGGCGCGAGCATCAGGCGGACGTTGAGCCGATCGGGCGCCAGCGCGGACGCCCCGCCCGCCATCAGCCGCTGCAACGCCGCCAGGATCGCCGCTCGCCCCCGCGCCTCGGCCGGCGGCATGACCAGCCGGCCATCGGCAGCGAACAGGTCCGCCATCGCCGCGAAATCGCCGGCCTCCGCATAATGGCCCCAGGCATGCTGCAGCCGTTTGACCGCCCGCACGCCCTCGACATTGGCGATATCCGCCTCGATCACGCCCGCGCCGCGCCCAGCCCCAAAGACAGGCCCCGCCACCAGCGCGAGACCAAGGGCCGTCCCGCCCGCCAGAACCATGCGGCGCGACAGCGGCGCGCCGGACAAGCTGCCGATCTCCATATCCTCTCCCTGCGGATTCGTCCGCGCAACTTAGCGTGTGCGCCGCCGACTGCAATTCGATTGACCGCCGGCCCGGCCCTGTGGCAATCGCCGCGAACCGCGGGTGTAGCTCAATGGTAGAGCAGCAGCTTCCCAAGCTGACGACGGGGGTTCGATTCCCCTCACCCGCTCCATCTTCCTCTCACCACCGACTAGATGCCGGACGCCATCGGCCGTATCTTCGCGCCGCAAAGCAACGAGGCGCACGCAGCCTGTCATTGCGATGGCACGGTGACGGAACGGCTGACCAGCTTGCGGATCATGTCGCGCACTTCAGATGGCGTATCGCCGCTCACGACCTCGACATAGCCGATCCCCGCCCGTCGCAGGGCTTCCTTCTTCACCGCGTCGCGCGCAGCTGTTTCAGGGCTGCCATGATGGCCCGTGCCTTGAAATTCTATCGCATGCAGCGGCCGGCATTCCGGATCGACGATAAGCAAGTCCACGCGCTTGGCGTTGATCGCCCAGAACGCCGCCTTGTCCGGGCTATAGAGGATTTCCCCCAGGGACACCTGGCCCATGGCACGCCAGCCGGGACTCTCCTCCGCCAATATGCGGTCGATGCAGCCGAGCAGACGGCGTTCGGGCTTGTTCAGCAGCGCACGGGCCTTGAATTCGGCGAGCATCACGCGCCGCAGCTGATCGGCGGCCGAATCCGGCGTGCTTGCCGGGACGCTTTTCAGCACCGCAACCTTGCCCTGCTTCGCGCCATTGCGCCCGGCCCAATAGGCCTTCCGGCGCGCGCGTTCCATCGAGGCGAAGAGCTTCTCCACCGCAATGCCGATCGCCGCTCCCGTTGCCAGAATGGCGAGGAGCAGGATGGGTTCGGCGAGCAAAGCGTCAAATGCGGCTAACATGATACCAAATTAGCCCATCACACTAAACAAAAGGTGAGTTAGGGTTGCATCCGCGATTATATAGGTATAGGGGGTATACCTATATGGCGCATCTCACACAGGACAATGCAGGGCTGGTCGCCCGTGTCCGTCGCATCGAGGGACAGGTCGGCGCGATCGAGCGTGCGCTTCAAAAGGGGTCGAGCTGCGGCGAAGTGCTGCATCTCGCAGCGGCCGTGCGCGGCGCGGTGAATGGATTGATGGACGAGATCATCGCGCATCATCTGGATGCGCATGTGGCGCGGCCCGGCCTTGATGATGCCGAGCGCGCGGCGGGCGCGGAAGAGCTGCTCGCGGTGATCCGCAGATATGCAAAGTGACTGACCATGGCTTCGCGCGCTGAACTGGAAGACTATACGCACGACCACATGTTCCTGGGCGCGTCGCATGACGACAATGCCCGGCGCACGCGCTGGGTGGTGGCGCTCACCGCCATCATGATGGTGGGCGAGATTATCGCGGGCTACTGGACCGGCTCGATGGCGCTGCTCGCCGACGGCTTCCACATGGCCACCCATGCCGGCGCGCTGGGCGTCGCCGCCGCGGCTTATGCCTATGCCCGGCGCCATGCGCGCAACCCCGCCTACAGCTTCGGCACCGGCAAGGTGGGCGATCTCGCCGGCTTCGCCTCCGCGCTCATCCTGGGCATCGTCGCCCTGGGCATCGGCGTTGAATCCGCGCAGCGCCTGTTCGAGCCGATCCAGGTCGCGTTCGGCGAGGCGACAGTGATCGCGGTGCTGGGCCTCGCCGTCAACATCGTCAGTGCCGTCCTGCTTTCAGGCGGGCACCATCATCACCACCACGGCCATGGCGATCATCACCATCATGGCCATGATGACCATCATCACGGCCATGGCGGCGACAATAATCTGCGCTCGGCCTATGTTCACGTCCTCACCGATGCGCTGACCTCCCTGCTCGCCATCGCCGCTTTGCTGGCGGGGCGCTATCTCGGCTGGTCGTGGATGGACCCGGCGATGGGCATCGTCGGCGCGATCGTCATCGCGCGCTGGTCATGGACGCTCATGCGCGACACCGCTGCCGTGCTGCTCGATCGGACCGACGAGCATGTCGCGGCCGAAGTGCGCGAACTGGTCGAGGCGCCGGGCGATGCCCGGATCGCGGATCTCCACGTGTGGCGCGTGGGACCGGAGGCCCATGCCGCGATCGTCAGCGTGGTGGCGGAAAGCAGCGGCGTCACCGGCGAGCTGATCCGCGCCCGCCTCGCGCCGGTGCATGAGCTGGCGCATCTGACCATCGAGTGTCGCTAGCGCAATTCCGCCGGCGGCCGGGAGATCACGGCAAACAAAAAAGAATGGAGCGCCTTCGCAGGCGCCCCCTCCCTCTCGATCAAAGACCTCACCGCCCGGATCGAATGGCGCCATGAGCGGTTTCACCGTCATCATGCCGATCACCGCCAATCCCGAATGGCAGCAGCTTGCGCTCTATGCGGTGGGCGCCGCTGTGCTTCTCATCGCGCTGTTCAACATCCCTTATGTCGGGCGCGTGCTGCGTGCGCTCTTTTCCGTCGCGCTCCTCGCCTTCTGCCTGTTCATGCTTCTCCAGCAGGCGCCCTTCGAGCCCACGCTCGCGCGGCTGACCGAGCGGCTGGGGCTCGACGGGCAGGAGATAAGCGGCGAGGAAGTGCGCATCCGCATGGCGCCGGACGGACATTTCTGGGCACGCGCGACGATCAACGGCGTCGAGCGGCGGATGCTGATCGACAGCGGCGCCACCATCACCACCTTGTCGGCGCGCACGGCGGATCTCGCCTCGGTGGAGCGCGGCAGCGGCCTCGCGCCCATTGTGATGCGGACGGCGAACGGTATCGTGCCGGCGGAAACCGGAACGGTGCGGGCGCTGGATCTGGGCGGCATCGCGGCGCGCGACCTCAAGGTGGCGATCTCGCCCGCGCTGGGGAATATCGACGTGCTGGGCATGAACTTCCTGTCGCGCATGGCGTCCTGGCGCGTGGAGGGCCGCACGCTCATCATGACACCGCATCAGGACCCGGCCTGAGCGGCCCTCTCCTTCCCTGCGCGATCAGATCAGCCCTTCCTCCCGGAAACTGAAGCAGGCGCCGCCCCGCGTCACGATCGCGTGGTCGACCAGCCGCATGCCCAGCGCGTCGAACAGCCGGTAGGTCTGCCGCGTCGCGTGGAGGTCCTGCCGGCTGGGCCGGGCCTCGCCCTGTGGGTGATTGTGCGCCAGGATCACGTAGCGCGCGCCCAGCTCGACCGCGTGGCGCGTCAGCCGCGCGCGATCGGTACTGACCGCCGCCGGCCCGCCGCGCGCGACATGTTCGCCCAGGAAGCCGCCGTCCTGCCCATAGAAGAGGCAGACCATTATCTCCTGCGTGCGGCCGGCGAGGCGCCAGACGAGATAAGGATCGGGGCCGTCCTTTCGGGGGGCGGCTCGCGGCGCGCTGCGGAGCGCGGGGCGGGCATGCGGCCGCTTCCCCGCCCGCCATGAGGCGACGCGGCCGGTGAGCAGCGCCCGGCACAGGGAACGATATCCTTCCGCGACAACGCGAGCGACTTGGGCCGCCAATTCCGACTCCGCTCTGCAACGCCATCCAGCGCCCCGCATCTGGGGCGGCGGCTGGCGACAAGGTTATGAAAAGTCAGAACAACCGAGCGTATCGTCCATGGCCCAGCCGAACATGGGCCACTGTAGGCAGGCTGGGGGCCCCATTCCTCTCATGATGTCGCCATTTCGGCATTCACTTCCGATGGAAACCGCGCAACGGGCGGTCATGACGGCAGCCCGATTGCTTCCGCCGGACGCTTCGGGGCCTGGACGCCCTGCCCTCACATCCCGAAAAGGCGGGATCGCCTCCCCGTTTTACCGGCTGGATACCGCGCCGGCTCCTTCCCCATGGAAAAGGTCGCACCGGCAATCGCCAGCCCTTTTCGATGCTTAAAGCCGCCCTGCCCAAATATCTCCATAATGGACATATCCTGTCCGCTGAACGGCCTGCCGGTCGATCGCGCGGCCAGGTGCCACCCTATATGCCGCCATCCGTGATGACATGGCCCGCTGCCTCCAGCGCCGCGGCCAGGTCCGCCGCGCAGCTCTCCAGCCGGGCCGGGTCGGCCGAACGGACCACGAAATTGGCGCCCGTGCGCCCTTCGCGGAAGAAGGGATAGCTGCCGATCTGGCAGCCCTCATGCGTCCGCTCGGCCGCAGAGAGGATGTCCGCCACTTCGCTTTCCGCCATCCACCCGCCGATGGTGCGGCTGAGCAGCGGTGCCCCGCCTTCGAGCTGGCCGGACAGCGTATCGAGCATCGCGGCGGTGATGGCAGGCACGCCAGCCATGATGAAGACGGAGCCGAGGCGAATGCCCGGCGCGCCGGAATAGCGATTGGGGATGAGTTCGGCGCCCTGCGGCACGCGCGCCATGCGCAGCCGCGCCTCGTTGATCCCCCCGCGCGGCTCGTAATAGGCTTCCAGGATCGCCCGCGCCTCCGGATGGATGACCACCGGCACGCCGAAAGCGGCCGCGATGGCATCGACCGTGATGTCGTCATGCGTGGGGCCGATGCCCCCGGTCGTGAACAGATAGTCATGGGCGGCATGCAGCGCTTTCACTGCCGCGCCGATCGCCGCCATATCGTCCGCCACCACGCGCACCTCGCGCAGGCGAATGCCCTGCACGTTGAGCCAGGCAGCGATGGGCGCGACATTCTTGTCCTGCGTGCGGCCGGAGAGGATCTCGTCGCCGATGATGACGAGCGCGGCCGTCCAGATGCGCTCGCTCATGCTAATACTGTCCTTCCCTGTCCATTCGCCGCACGAGCCGGCGAAACGGGCCGCGCTGCGCCACTCTTGCGGGCCTCGGCGCCGGGGCATGCGCGCCCGTCCGCTCCGTCTCTCTCTCCGTCATGGCCCGTCTCCCGCATTTGCGCGACTTGCCCCTCGCCACTTGGACCTGAAGCGCCTATATCGCAAGCCATGACGACCTATGTGACGCCCACCGCCGAGATCGCGACCATCCGCACGTCCGCCATCAAGCTCCATGGCGAGGAAGGCTTTGCCGGCATGCGCAAGGCCGGGCGCCTCGCCGCCGAGATTCTCGATGCCGTCGTGCCACTCGTCCGCCCCGGCGTCGCCACCAGCGAGATAGACGACGTCATCCGCAAGATGATGCTGGAGGCCGGCGCCGTTCCCGCGACCCTGGGCTATCATGGCTATCAGTACAGCTGCTGCATCAGCCTCAACAACGTCATTTGCCACGGCATGCCGGGCGACCGCGTGCTGCGCGATGGCGACATCCTCAACATCGACGTGACGCCCCTGGTCGACGGCTGGCACGGCGACACGAGCCGCATGTATCTGGTGGGCGATGTGCCCATCAAGGCGCGCCGCCTCGTCGAGGTTACATATGAGTGCCTGATGCTCGGCATCGAGCAGGCCCGGCCCGGCAATACGCTTGGCGATGTCGGCCATGCCATTCAGCAGCATGCCGAGCGGCATCGTTATGGCGTGGTGCGCGACTTCTGCGGCCACGGCCTGGGCCGGGTCTTCCACGACGCGCCCGAGGTCGTCCATGTCGGCCGGCCCGGCACGGGGCCGGAGCTGCGGGCGGGCATGATCTTCACCATCGAGCCCATGATAAACGGCGGCAAGCCAGGCGTGCGCATGCTGGACGACGGCTGGACCGCAGTGACGCGCGACCGCTCGCTTTCCGCCCAGTTCGAGCATTCGATCGGCATTACGGACACGGGTTGCGAGATCTTCACGCTGAGCCCGCGCGGGCTCCACCATCCGCCTTATTGAGCCGGCCTTGTGCCACGCGGCAAAAAGCGTGGCGCAGCGCAGCATCTCACTGCCCAAATTTTGGGCATAGCGCCCGGAAAATGCCCGAAATCCGGGCAATATCGACATTCTTTCGCAAAGCCGCCAATGCTGCGCTGGTGATTCGCGCGGCGACGCGATAGCACTGGCGCTCGGCCCGGAGATTCGGGTCGAGCGCCATGATGACTATCCGTTACCCGGGCAGTGCGGCAGCATGGCCGCTCCCGGGGCCACGCGCGAATTGAGAGAAGGTACTTGGGCATGAAGAAGATCGAGGCGATCATCAAGCCGTTCAAGCTCGACGAAGTGAAGGAGGCCCTTCACGAGGTCGGCGTGTCCGGCATCACGGTGACCGAAGCCAAGGGCTTTGGCCGTCAGAAGGGTCATACCGAGCTTTATCGCGGCGCCGAATATGTCGTCGATTTCCTGCCCAAGGTGAAGCTGGAAGCCGTGGTGGAAGACGCCATGGCCGACCGCGTGGTCGAAGCCATCGCCAACGCCGCCAAGACCGGCCGCATCGGCGACGGCAAGATCTTCGTCGTGCCCGTCGAGAAGGCCGTGCGCATCCGCACCGGCGAACTGGACGAAGCCGCTATCTGATCCATGGGGGACTAAGGTCCCCGCGCATCTTCAAAGCCAATACGGAAGGGGTATCGACATCATGGCCAACACGCCCAAAGACATTATCAAGATGATCGAGGAGAAGGAGATCGAGTGGGTCGATCTGCGCTTCACCGATCCCAAGGGCAAGTGGCAGCACCTCACCATGGTCTCCGGCCTGCTGGGCGAGGACGAGCTGACCGAGGGCCTGATGTTCGACGGCAGCTCGATCGAGGGCTGGAAGGCCATCAACGAGTCCGATATGATCCTGAAGCCGGATCTGGACGCGGTCTATGTCGATCCGTTCAGCGCCACGCCGATGCTGATCGTCTTCTGCAACATCGTCGAGCCCTCGACCGGCGAACTCTACACGCGCGACCCGCGCTCGACAGCCGTGCGCGCCGAGGCCTATGTGAAGGCCGCCGGCTTTGGCGACACCGTCTATGTCGGGCCCGAAGCCGAGTTCTTCATGTTCGACGACGTCCGCTTCAATTCGGGATATAATGAGTCCTTCTACAAGATCGACGACATCGAGCTGCCGACCAACACCGGCCGCGAATATGAGAGCGGCAACCTCGCTCACCGTCCGCGCGCCAAGGGCGGCTATTTCCCCGTCGCGCCGGTCGATCCCTGCACGGACATCCGCGCCGAGATGGTCTCCACCATGATCGAGATGGGCCTGCCCTGCGACAAGCATCATCATGAGGTGGCCGCCGCGCAGCACGAACTGGGCGTCACCTTCGGCACGCTGGTCCAAACCGCCGACCGCATGCAGATCTACAAATATGTCGTGATGATGGTCGCCCAGGCCTATGGCAAGACGGCGACCTTCATGCCCAAGCCCATCGCGCAGGACAATGGTTCGGGCATGCACACCCACATGTCGATCTGGAACGGCGGCAAGCCGCTCTTCGCGGGCAATGGCTATGCCGGCCTTTCCGACATGTGCCTTTACTTCATCGGCGGCGTCATCAAGCATGCCAAGGCCCTCAACGCCTTCACCAATCCGACCACCAACAGCTACAAGCGTCTGGTGCCGGGCTTCGAGGCGCCGGTCCTACTCGCTTATTCCGCGCGCAACCGCTCGGCCTCCTGCCGCATTCCGTACGGCACGGGACCCAAGTCCAAGCGTGTCGAGTTCCGCTTCCCGGACGCGATGGCCAATCCTTATCTCTGCTATGCCGCGCTGCTGATGGCCGGCCTCGACGGCATCGAGAACCGCATCCATCCCGGCGACGCAATGGACAAGAACCTCTACGATCTGCCGCCCGAGGAACTGAGCCAGGTCCCGACGGTCTGCGGTTCGCTGCGCGAAGCGCTCAACAGCCTGGAGGCCGACCACGCCTTCCTGCTGAAGGGCGACGTCTTCACCAAGGATCAGATCGAGGCCTATATCGAACTCAAGTGGCCGGAAGTCTATCGCTGGGAAATGGCGCCCAGCCCGGTCGAGTTCGACATGTATTACAGCGCCTGATCCAGAGCGCGATCAGTCTCAGAGAAGCGGCCCGGGAACCACCGTTCCCGGGCCGTTTTGCTTGCGCACAGCAGGCG
>CBIMKI010000023.1:0-18366 GCA_966244395.1 uncultured Sphingobium sp.
TTCATGCCCTGATGGCCCATGGCGATGCCGTCGGTCACGGTGATGGTGTTGAAGCGGAACGGCGTGCCGCCCGCCGCCAGCACGCCCTCGCGGGCCCAGTCGGCCTGCTGGTCGAGCGTGGTGTTGCAGGGCGCGCTGTCGTTGCCCGCCGAAGCCAGCGCGACGAAGGGCTTGGCGATGTCCTCTTCCTTCCAGCCCATCGCATAATAATAGCTGCGATGCGGAGCGCTCTCGACGCCGACCGAAACATAGCGGCTGGGGAGCTTGGACTTGTCGAAATCGTGGGTCATGGCCTGCCTTCCTTTGCGCCGCTCCTTTCCACCAAAGAGGCGCCCAAAGCAAGCGTCAAACGACAAAGGTCACGTAATTTTATTCCTGCATTCGATCATAATGGGATGTAAAATTTCTGAAAACCGCCTTTGTCCCGCAATTTCCTTCACCAGATCCTGGCGCATCTCGACGCCCAGATAGGGGCGGCCATGCGCCTCGGCATGGCGGTTCATCGTGGCATTCAGGAGCTTGCCCGAATAAGGCTGCTGCTCGCCGACGAGGAGCCCGGCGGCCTCCAGCATGGGAATGGCGATGCGGGCGCCGCGATCATCTTCATTGTAGAGAATGCCGATCTCCCAGGGGCGCGCCTCGTCCGGCCGCGTGCGCAAGGCGGGCGTGAAGCTGTGCAGCGAGAGGAGGAAGGGCCGGTGCGCGCCGCCCGCCAGCCGCGCCACCGCCGCATGATAGGGATCGTAATAAAGCGCCAGCCGCTCGGCCACCTCGGCGATGCTGTTCCCCTCGATATGATGCCCGTCGCTGTGCACGGGAACGAGGCCGGCGGCGTCCGGCTCGCGATTATAGTCGATGACGAGGCGCGAGACGCCGCCCAGGATCGCACAGACATCGCCTTGCTCGACCAGCAGGGCGGCGACCTGTGCCACGCCGATGTCGAGCGCGACATGCTCGTGCATCACTTCGGGCGGGAGGCCGAGATCGATACCGGCCGGCACATGGCTGGAGGCATGATCGGCAATGACGAGGATCGGCGCGGCGGGATCGCCGAGGATGTGGAATGGGGCAGTCATGGGTGTGTTCATAGGCCGCATGGCGGACGACCGGAAGGGTTGTTGGGTGGTGTTTGGGTGCCGTGCTTGTGCTCCTGCGAAGGCAGGAGCCCAGGGCGATCAAGCGCAGTGCCATCCGGCCCTGGGCTCCTGCCTTCGCAGGAGCACATAAGGTGCTGTTTCTGCTCCGACGCTGAGCCCCTCAGCGCAGATCGCTGGTCATCACCCACCAGTCGGGATGGTCGGCGATGATGCGGTCGGCGGCCGTATCGCGCGCCGCTTCGTCGGTGAAGAGGGCGAAGCAGGTGGCGCCCGAGCCGGACATGCGGGCGACCATCGGCAATTGCGCGCGCAGCACGGCCAGCACTTCGTCGATCTCCGGCACCAGCGCCATGGCCGGGGCGGCGAGATCGTTGCGGGCGCGGCGCCACTGGGCAGGATCGAGCGGGCCGCGATCCACGCCGTCCCAGCCCTTGTAGACGAGCGCCGTGGGGCAGGCCGTCAGCGGATTGACGAGCAGCGCGTGCAGACCGGAAAGGTCCAGGTCGACTGTCTCCAGCCGCTCGCCGATGCCACTGCCGAAGACGGTCTGCGAACCGAGGCAGGCGGGCACGTCGGCACCGAGAGAGGCGGCAATGGCGGGAAAGTCCAGCAGAGCGGGATTGAGCGACCAGAGACGCACGAGCAGGCGCAGCGCCGCCGCCGCATCCGCCGAGCCGCCGCCAATGCCGGACGCGATCGGCAGGCGCTTGTCGAGGACGAGGTCGGCGCCCAACGCCGTGCCGCTCGCCGCCTGGAGCGCCCGCGCGGCGCGCAGGACGAGATTGCCCTCGCCCGCATCCAGATCGTCCGCGAACGGGCCTTCGAGCGCGAGCATGATCTCGCCGTCCGCGCGCAGGCTGCCGCGCAGCGCGTCCCCATCCGCGCAGAAGGCGAACAGGCTCTCCAGCTCATGATAGCCATCCGCGCGGCGGGCACGGACATGGAGGGCGAGGTTAAGCTTGGCATGAGCGGTTTCGGTGAGCATGGACGCGCTCATAGCGGCGAAGAGGCGGCTTGTCTCGCGACGGGATTCAACGGCCGGCGACGCTCCCGATCGCCATGCGGAATCGGTTCGTCGCTTCGGCGGAACCGGCCCTGCGCTTTTCCGTTTCCTGCATGCCCATCATGGGTGGAAAAAGAGGAAAGCGAAATGGCAAACCAGCAGGACCAGAACCAGAACCGCCAGCAGGGCGACCAGCAGCAGAACCGGCAGCAGCAGCAGCGCCAGCAGGATGAAAATCAGCGCGGTCAGCAGGGCGATCAGCAGAACCGCCAGCAACAGCAGCGCCAGGATGAAAACCAGCGCGGCCAGCAGGGCGACCAGCAGAACCGCCAGCAGCAGCAGCAGCGCCAGGACGAAAACCAGCGCGGCCAGCAGGGCGGCCAACAGCAGAACGCCAATCGCCAGGACAATCAGTCACAGCGCTGATTGGACCGGCAGAAGGCAGGAAAAGGCCGGCCCGCAAGGGGCGGCCTTTTTCGCGCGCTGCGCCGGCCGGACGGCGCAGCGCCGGCTTTGCCGTTGCGCGCGCGCCGCCCAAATGAGACAAGAGACGCAGGCGGCGGCCCCTGACCGCTCATCTGAAAGGCGGGATGGATGCATCCGACGTCGAGCTGCCTGGTCTTTCTCTGCTGGATGCTGGCGGCGGCGCCGGCAGCGGGGCAGGACGTCGACCCCGCCGGGCTCACCATCAAGGACGGGCTCACCATCGATCTCCTCGCCAATGCGCGGCGGCATTATGGCATCGACGGGACCGTGAGCGAACTGGATTGCCCGCCCGCCACGCGCCCGGACGAAGTCGTCGTCTGTGCCCGGCGCCGGCCGCTGCCGCGGATCGAGCGGGTTCCGCCCCCCGACCGGATCGACAATATGAAGCAGGCCGCGCTTGGCGCGCCGCCCATCCCGCTGCGTGCGCCCAGCCTCTCCATCAAGGGCTGTTTCTTGCAGAAATGCCCCAGGGCGCTTTACTTTATCGATTTCTCGACCTTGCCCGACGCGCCGGAAGGATCGGACGCGGACCTGATCGCGAAGGGCGAGATGCGCGGGCGCTGACCCGACCTTGTCTCCTCACATGTTCGGATAGGTCGGTCCCCCGCCGCCCTCGGGCGCCACCCAGTTGATGTTCTGGAGGGGGTCCTTGATGTCGCAGGTCTTGCAGTGGACGCAGTTCTGCGCGTTGATCTGGAAACGGGGCTTGCCCTTCTCGTCGGTCAGCACTTCATAGACGCCCGCCGGGCAATAACGCTGCGCGGGCTCGTCATAGAGCGGCAGGTTGTAGTCGATGGGGACGTCCGGGTCCTTGAGCTGCAAGTGGCAGGGCTGGTCCTCCTCGTGATTGGTGCCGGAGAGGAAGACCGAACTCAGCCGGTCGAAGCTGATGACGCCATCGGGCCTGGGATAATCGATGCGGTCGCACTCCTCCTTGGGGAGGAGTTTGGTGTGATCGGCCTTGTTCTTCAGCGTGAACGGCAGGCCGATGCCGAGCCGCCGCATCCAGAGGTCGGCGCCGGCAATGAGCGTGCCGGCGACATTGCCGAAGCGGGCGAGCGCTGGGCCGGCATTACGCACGTTCCACAGTTCGTCGGAGACCCAACTCTTCGCCAGCGCGTCGGCATAGGCGGTCAGTTCGTCCGCGGCGCGATCCGCCGCGACCGCATCGAATGCCGCGTCGGCCGCGAGCATGGCGGACTTCATGGCGGTGTGCGTGCCCTTGATGCGCGGCACGTTGACGAAGCCGGCCGCGCAGCCGATCAGCGCCGCGCCGGGCATGACCAGCTCCGGGATGGACTGATAGCCGCCCTCGTTGATGACACGCGCGCCATAGGCCACGCGCTTGCCGCCTTCCAGCACCGCGCGGATCGCAGGATGATGCTTCCAGCGCTGGAATTCCTCATAGGGATTGAGCCAGGGATTGCGGTAGCCCAGACCCACCACGAAGCCGAGCGCCACCTGCCCGCCGGCCTGATGGTAGAGGAAGCCGCCGCCATAAGCGTCCGTGAGCGGCCAGCCCTGGGTGTGGATCACGCGGCCGGGGGCATGCCTTGCCGGATCGACGTCCCACAATTCCTTGATGCCCAGGCCATAGGTCTGCGGATCGCAATTGGCCTCAAGGTCGAAGCGGGCCTTCAACTGCTTGGTGAGATGACCGCGCGCGCCCTCCGCGAACAACGTATAGCGGGCGTGAAGCTCAAGGCCCGGCTGATAATCGGGCTTGTGATGCCCGTCGCGCGCCACGCCCATGTCGCCGGTCGCGACGCCGCGCACCGCGCCGTCCCCGTCATAGAGGATCTCGGCGGCGGGGAAGCCGGGGAAGATCTCGACGCCCAGCGCCTCGGCCTGCTCGGCCAGCCAGCGGCAGAGCGCGCCGAGCGAGCCGGTGTAGCAGCCTTCATTGTGCATGATGGGCGGCAGGAGCGCGGACGGCATGGCGAGCTTGCCGCCATGGGTGAGCCACCAGTGATGGTTCTCGCTGACGGGCACCTGCGCGAGGGGGCAGCCCTGATCGCGCCAGTCCGGCAGAAGCTCGTCCAGCGCGCGCGGATCGATGACAGCGCCGGAGAGGATGTGGGCGCCGATCTCCGAGCCCTTCTCCAGAATGCAGACGCTGATCTCGCGCCCCGTCTGCGCGGCGCGCTGCTTGAGGCGGATGGCCGCGCTCAGGCCCGCCGGGCCGCCACCGACGATGACGATGTCATAGGGCATGGACTCGCGCTCGGTCATCTTCGTTCCCTTTTCATCACGAAATGCGTCCAATCGCCGCAAATCTGCACCATTTGACGGCCCAATGCACTGCGACAAGGTTGACAGGCGCGTCAACCTCTGACTCTTCTCTGCCCGCATGCGGGTCTCACAAGCAAGGTCATGGTCGGCGCAGGACGTCGCGGCCTCCTACGCGCTCTGGTGGCGCGAGGCGGGGCTGCATTGCGCCACCGCGCCGCAGCCGCATGGCTGGCTGGCCGAGCCGGCCAATGAGGCAGCGCCCGGCCCTTCCTCCGCCGAAGGGACGGCACCCGCCGCGCCTGTCGCCCAGCCCGTCGCGCCGGCCCGCGTTGCGCCATCGGGCGGCATGCCGGCGGACCTTGCGGACTTCCGCGACTGGCTGGCGCGCGGCGAAGGCCAGCCGGAGGCGGGCTGGAGCGGCCCGCTGTTCCTGCCCGCGCAGGCGGAGACGCCGCGGCTGCTGGTCATCGGCGACATGCCGGACGATGGCTGGAGCGAGGGACCGCTGCCCTATGCGGGTGCGACCGCGCGCTTCGTGACCGCCATGCTGGGCGCCATCGGCCTGCGCGCCGAAGAAACGGCCTTCGCGCCGCTCGCCCTGCGCCGGCCGCCGGGCGGATTGCTGGATGAGCGCGCCATCGCGGCGCTGGCGGAACGGATGCGGCATTATCTCGGCCTCGCCCGGCCACATGCCGCGCTGATCCTGGGCGACCGGACGAGCCGTGCGCTGATCGCGCCGCAATCCTCGCCCGCGCCGGGTGCTTTACCTCAAATCAACCATGCCGGCGGAAAGCTGGCAAGCGCCGCCCTCGCCGCGCCCGAGCTGCTGATGCGCCGGCCGATGGCCAAGGCGGCAAGCTGGCAGACACTGCGGCTGCTGCACGATGCGATTGGACCTGACAGCCTATGATTCGCGCCACTCTTCCCCTGCTCGCCTCCGCTCTGCTTGTCACCCTGCCGGCCACGGCCCGTGCGGCGAGCGAAACCATGCTCAGCGCATCGGCCATCGCCACGCTCGATCGCGACGCGGCGGCGCGCTATCGCAGCATCTTCGAGCAACTCGACGGCCAGCGCTGGGCGGACGCCAAGACGGCCATCCTCGCGCTCGACGCGGCGGACAGCATGCGCCCCTATCTGCTGGCGCGGCTCTACCTCGCCAAGGATAGCCCGCGCGTGGAGTTGTTCGACCTGCTCGACCTGCTTCACAAGGCGCCCTATCTGCCGCAGGCCGAACAGCTCGGCCGGCTCGCCACCAAGCGGGGCGCCCAGGCGCTGCCCGGCCAGCCGGAAACCCGCAAGCTCGTGTGGATGGGCGGATCGCCGCAGCGCCGCACGCTCGGCGCCATCAAGGGCGATGCGCAGGCCGACGCGCTGCGCGAGGAAATCAAGACGCATATCGTGGCCGACAGCCCGGCCAATGCCGAAGCGCTGCTCGCCTCGGCCGAAAGCGGCCTGACGGCGGAAGGCCGCACGGAACTGCGCCACCGGATCGCCTGGTCCTATTATCTTATCGGCGACACGCGCAATGCCCGCCGCATGGGCGCCAATGCCGTGGAAGGCGGCGCGGGCGAATGGGTTTCCACCGCCTGGTGGACCATCGGCCTGGCGGCGTGGCGCGAGCAGGACTGGAACGCCGCGGCCCAGGCCTTCTACCAGTCCGCCAGCAATGCCAGCGACGGCGACATGCGCAGCGCCGGCTATTTCTGGTCCGCCCGCGCGGTAATGGCCGACCAGCGCCCCGAGCGGGTCAATGCGCTGCTGCGTGCCGCCGCCAAGGAGAGCGAAAGCTTCTACGGGCTGCTCGCGCGCGAGACGCTGGGCCTGCCGCAGCAGGGGGCGCTGCGCCGCGACCCCGTCACCGGCACCGACTGGGCGAAGCTCAAGGAACTGCCCAATGCGCGCAATGCCGTCATCATGGCCGGCATGGGGCGCACGGCGGACGCCGAGCAGGTGCTGCGCCGCGAGGCGGAGCTGACCGGCGACCTCAATTATGCCGCGCTCGTCCATCTGGCGAGCGAGCTTTCCCTGCCGGTCACGCAGCTCTGGCTCGCCCAGCGTTCGGCCGACGGGCGGGCGCGCACCGGCGCCTATGCGCGCTTCCCGCAGCCGGACTGGACGCCGGCCAATGGCTGGCAGGTCGACAAGGCGCTGGTCTATGCCCACGCCCTCCAGGAGACGCGTTTCCAGACCGACGCGCGCAGCCCCGCCGACGCGCGCGGGCTGCTCCAGGTCGTGCCGGGCACGGGCCGCGAGCTGGCCACGCAGGCCGGCCTGCCCTTCGCCGTCGAACAGCTCTACGACCCCGCCTACAATCTCGCGCTCGGCCAGCTCTATTTGAAGAAGCTCGCCAATATGCCCGCGACCGGCGGCCTGCTGCTCAAGGTGGTCGCCGCCTATAATGCCGGGCCGACGCCGGTGGACCGCTGGAACGCGCAGGTGCGCGACGAGGGCGACCCGCTGCTCTTCATCGAATCCGTCCCTTATTATGAGACGCGCGCCTATCTGAACGCGGTACTGCGCAACTATTTCGTCTATCAGATGGCGCAGCAGGGCAATTCGCCGGTGCTCAAAGCCATGGCGGAGGGGCTGTGGACGCGCTTCCCGGACGGGAAGAAGACCGTGGCGGTGCGCCTCCAGCAAGGACAACTCGCCCGTGCCGATTGACGAAAGCCTGGCATTCAAGCCGGTCAACATCGCCCTGCTGACCATCTCCGACACGCGCAGCCGCGCCGACGACCGCTCGGGCGACACGCTCGCCGCGCGGATCGCGGAGGCCGGCCATGTGCTCAAGGCGCGCACCATCTGCCGCGACAGCAAGGAGGAGATCGTCTCGCATCTCCACGGCTGGATCGAGGACCCGGAGGTGGATGTCGTCATCACCACCGGCGGCACCGGCGTCACCGGCCGCGACATTACGCCCGAGGCCATCGAGCAGGTGCAGGACAAGCCCATTCCCGGCTTTGGCGAGATGTTCCGCTGGATCAGCTTCGAGAGCATCGGCACCTCGACCATCCAGTCGCGCGCATGCGCCTGCGTGGCGCGCGGCACCTATATCTTCGCCCTGCCCGGCTCGACCGGCGCGGTGAAGGACGGCTGGGACCAGATCCTCGTCCACCAGCTCGACAGCCGCTTCAGGCCCTGCAACTTCGTGGAGCTGATGCCGCGCCTGCTGGAGAAATAGGCGACCGCATCGCGCCTGTGTCCACAAGGTTCAGAGCATCTTTACGATTCTTCCCTAACCCCATAGCCGCATCAGGTATTGAGCGGAAAGAATGGGACGTGGCCGAACAAGGCCGAACATCGCGATCGAGGCATGGCCTCTGGCTCTTGTACCTGCAGGGCCTGGCCCTGACGATCGCGTCCCTGACCTTCGCTCTGCTGCCACCTGACAAAGGCCCGATCCTGCTTGTCTCACTGCGCGGCAACAGCGCCTGGGGACTGCTGGAGAGTGACACAAGGCTGATGGGAAAAGGACGATTCCCCGGCAGTCTCATCGTGACCGGCGCGCATCCTCCGTTCCTGGAGGCGCTCGTGGGGCATGGCGTTCTGGTTCTACCGGCTGTGCCCATTTTATGTGGCCCCGCCGACAGTCGGGAAAGTTGAAAATCATGGGTGGCGAGCAACAGATATTGTCCCTGAACGGCCTGCGCCGCGCGGGCATCGGCGTCATCGTCGCCGCGGCCTGGCTGATGACGGCGGGCCTGGTCGGCTATGCGCTGATCGGCGACAATCCGGACGGATGGACCATCGCCATATTGGGCCTGCTATGCGCCATAGCGCCGAGCTGGGTGTGGAAATCCGGCGATGCCGGCCCCTTTGCCCGCGTGCTGCTGGGCTGCACCGTGCCGCTCTACCCGGCCGCCGTGCTGGCGCTGATGAAGGGCCACTCCTGGCAGCTCGACATGCACATGATGTTTTTCGCCGGGCTCGCCATGCTGGTGGTGCTCTGCGACTGGCGCGCCATCCTCGCCGCCACGCTGGTGACGGCAGTGCACCATCTCGGCCTCAATTATCTGGCGACGGCCTATGTCTTCAACACGGACGGCAGCCTGGCGCGTGTGCTGCTGCATGCGGTGATCCTGCTGGTCGAGGCCGGCGTGCTCATGTGGGTGTCGCTGCGCCTTGCCACGCTGTTCACGGCGATCGGCGCGGAACATGACCGCGCGAGCATGGCGCTCGCCACATCCGAAACCGCGCAGGCCGAAGCCCGCCGGCTCCAGTCGGCCCAGGCCGAGGTGGTGAGCCAGCTTGGCAACGGCCTTTCCGAGCTTGCCCGCTTCCATCTGGCCTATCGCATCGAGACGGCCTTCGCGCCGGAATATGAGCAACTGCGCAAGGACTTCAATTCCGCGCTCGGCGCGCTGCAATCGACGATCCGCGCCTTCGCGCTGGGCACCGACTCGATCTACGAGGCCAGCGTTCAGGTGGTGGAAGCCTCGCAGGACCTCTCGCGCCGTACCGAACAGCAGGCCGGCGCGCTTCAGCAGACCACCGCGCAGACCAACGACATCGCGAATATGGTGGAGACCGCGGCCAAGAGCGCGGCCGAGACCGACATGGTGTTCCGCGACGTCTTCGGCCAGGCGCAGGCGGGCGGCAACATCGTCAAGGACGCGATCGCGGCCATGGACAAGATCGAGGAAGCCTCGCAGGCTATCGGCTCGATCGTCTCGCTCATCGAGGGCATTGCCTTCCAGACCAACCTGCTCGCGCTGAACGCCGGTGTCGAGGCCGCGCGCGCGGGCAATGCGGGCCAGGGCTTCGCGGTCGTCGCGCATGAAGTGCGCACGCTCGCGGGACGCGCGGGCGAGGCGGCCGCGCAGATCAAGGCGCTGATCGGCAACAGCAACGCGCAGGTGACGGAAGGCGTCGGCCTGGTCGGCCGCGCGGGCGAGACGCTGGAGCATGTCGTCGCCCGTCTGGAAGACGTGCGCGGCCTGATCGCGGGCGCCGCCGACATGTCCCGCCAGCAGGCCGACGGACTGCGCAATGTCCGCACCGTCGTCTCCGACATCGACCGGGGCACGCAGCAGAACGCCGCCATGGCCGAGGAGAGCACGGCGGCGATGCGCAGCATGACCAGCGACCTGGAACGGCTGAAAGGCGAGCTTTCGCGCTTCAGGGTGGCCTGAGGTTTCTCCGGCGCTGGGGAACGGCGCGGCGCTCCGGCGGTTGCATCAGGCAATGTTCGACCGGATCACCCAGTTCATCGAAGCGACGGGCTATATCGGCATCGTCGCGCTCATGTTCCTTGAAAATCTCTTCCCGCCCATCCCTTCCGAACTCATCATGCCGCTGGCGGGGTTCGAGGCAGCACGGGGCGACAAGAACCTGACTCTGGTCATCGCGGCGGGCTCGCTGGGCTCGCTGCTGGGCGCGTGCTTCTGGTATGCGGTGGGCCGCCGGGTGAGCGAGGCGCGGCTGCGGCGCTGGGCGGCGCGGCACGGGCGCTGGCTCACCATCAAGCCGGCGGACGTGGACCGGGCCGACGCATGGTTCGACCGGCGCGGCACGCTCGCCGTCTTCCTCGGCCGGCTCGTGCCGACGATCCGCACGCTGATCTCGGTGCCCGCCGGCCTCTTCGGGATGCCGCTGCCGCGCTTCCTGCTATTCACCGCGCTGGGTACAGCGACCTGGACCGGACTGCTGGCGGGCGCGGGCTATCTGCTCGCCGACCAGTATCGGGCCGTGTCTGCCTGGCTGAACCCGGTCTCGAACGGAGTCGTGGGCCTCATTCTGCTGGCTTATGTCGTGCGGCTGCTGCGCTGGCGCCCGGAATGATGGGTCCCGCTCAGTAAGCGCGGCCGACCAGCACGCGCTCGACGGCCGGTTCGCCGGTGAAGATGCATGTCCCCGTGGCGGGCTCGGCGTCGAGCGGCACGTTGCGCAGCGTGAGCTTTTCGCCCTTCAGCCATCCGACCACCTTGTCGAGCGCGGCGCCGGTGGGCTTGCTCCACGCGACCAGCACCCAGCCGGGCTTGTCGCCGGCGAAGGCCCGGGCAAGGCCCGCGAGATCGGACGCGCCCGCGCCGATATTGCCGTCGAGGCGAATCTTCGCTTCCTCGTAGAGCGAGGCCTGGATGTCGCGCAGCGTCTCGGCGGCGGCGGCGACGAAGTCCCCGCGCGGCAGGATGGCGCTCGCCGTCTTGCCGGCCTCGTTATAGAGCCGGTCGCGGCGCAGGACGGAGACATTGCCGCCCGCGACATCGCGCCCGCCCACTTCGACGATGATGGGCGCGCCCTTCTTGACCCATGCCCAGCGCTTGTTGGCGGCCTTGATCGGCCGGCGATCGAGCAGCACGCGCACCGGCTCGCGGAAGGCGTCGAGCGCGGCGAGGTCCTTGCGCAGCGCATCGCAATAAGCCAGCACGGCCTCATCCTCGGGCGTGTCGCGCAGCATGGGCACGATGACGATCTGGTGCGGCGCGATCATGGGCGGGCAGCGCAGGCCGTCATCATCGCCATGGACCATGATGACGCCACCGATCAGGCGCGTGGAGACGCCCCAGCTGGTGGTGTGGGCGAGCTGCTGGCCGCCCTCCTGATCCTGATATCTGATGCCCGCCGCCTGCGCGAAGCCGGTGCCGAGATAATGCGAGGTGCCGGCCTGGAGCGCCTTGCCGTCCTGCATCATCGCCTCGATCGAATAAGTGGCGACGGCACCGGGGAAGCGCTCATTCTCCGGCTTCTCGCCCGCGATCACCGGCATCGCCAGCTCGGTCTCGGCAAAATCGCGATACATCTCCAGCGCGCGCATCGTTTCGAGGCGCGCGTCGGCCTCGTCGGCATGGGCGGTGTGCCCCTCCTGCCAGAGAAACTCGCTGGTGCGCAGGAACATGCGGGTGCGCATTTCCCAGCGCACGACATTGGCCCACTGATTGACCAGCAGCGGCAGGTCGCGCCAGCTCTGCACCCAGCGCGCCATGGCCTTGCCGATCACCGTCTCGGAGGTGGGGCGCACGACCAGCGGCTCCTCCAGCCTGCTCTCCGGATCGGGCTGGAGCTTGCCGTCTATGGCGCGCAGGCGGTGATGGGTGACCACCGCCATCTCCTTTGCGAAGCCGTCGACATGATCGGCCTCCTCCGCGAAGAAGGAGAGCGGGATGAACAGCGGGAAATAGCAGTTGTCGACGCCCGCCGCCTTGATGCGCGCATCCATGAGCGCCTGGATGCGCTCCCAGATGCCATAGCCCCAGGGGCGGATGACCATGCAGCCGCGCACGCCGCTTTCCTCGGCCAGATCGCCCTCCGAGATCACCGCCTGATACCAGGCGGCGAAATCCTGCGCGCGCGTCACGGGAAGGGCATGCTTGATGTTGGGACTGCTCATCGGCCTCGGGCTTCTTACTGGATTTGGCCCGACGCCTTAGCGGTGCTTGCGTGGAAGGGAAAGCGCCCAGACGCTACGCCGGATCAGCGCGGCGGCGGCTCGTTGTAGAAATCGACCTGCATCTTCATCGCGCCAATGGGTGTCGCGAAATGGAGCTGCTGGGGCGCGACCACGCCGGCCTCGCCTGCCTTCAGGAGCAGCTCTGACGGCGGATCGACATAAGTGAGGCGCAGCGTGCCCTCGATCACGCGGATGAGGCCCCAGACACCGGCCTTCGTGCTGTGATTGGCACGAAGGCCGGCGGGCAGCGACTGTTCGTCGAACACGGGTGTCGAGCGATAGGGTTCGGCGGCCATCTCAGGCGATGTTCCGGGCTGTCGCGGCGGGCATGCGCGGCGGATGATCGTCCAGCCGGAAGAACATGGCGAGTTGCAGGCTCTGGGCGATGCGCTGGGCCCGATCCTGGAGCGCCGCGGCGGCATCGGGCGCCATCAGCTCGTCGGTCGTGCGCGCCCAGAGCGCCAGCCAGCGATCGAACAATTCGGGCGTGATGCGCGCCTTGTGCTTCACATGCGCCGGGACGGGCTGGCCCTTGTAGCGGCCGCTGGTCAGCATGACGGACGACCAGAAAGCCGCGAGCTTCTCCAGATGCTCGGGCCAGTCGGCAATGGCATCGTTGAAGATGGGCCCCAGTTCCTCGTCGGCGCGCACGCGCTCGTAGAAGAGGTCGACCAGCCGGGCCAGGTTCGCATCGTCTATGACAAGATTTTCACGCATTGAGCACCGACTCGAATGAGGTATCCAAGATGCATCTATCTCTTGCCGATAAAACATGCAACAAATATGCATCTTTTAAGGACGGCCAATGAGACTGACCCGCTTCTCGGACTATGCGATGCGCGTGCTGCTATATCTAGGCGCGCGGCCGGGCGAGCTGTGCTCGATCGCCGGCATCGCGCGCGCGCATGCCATTTCGCAGAATCACCTCATGAAGGTGGTGAGCGACCTGGTGAATGCCGGCTATGTGGAGAGCGTGCGCGGCCGGGCCGGCGGCATCCGCCTCGCCCGCCCGCCCGAGACGATCAATGTCGGCGCGCTCATGCGGCACACGGAGGATGATTTGCAACTGGTCTCCTGCGACCAGTGCCTGCTGATGCGGGGCAGCGGATGCGGCTACAAGGGCGCGCTCGGCGAAGCGATGCAGGCCTTCCTCGCGGTGCTGGACAGCTACACGCTGGCCGACATGCTTGCCCGGAGCGGCGCAATGCCGGAGCGGCTGGCGTCCTGAAGCAGGCTCAGCCGCCCAGCTTGTCGATCTTGGCGTTCAGGGCCGCGAGCTGGGCCTTGAGTTCGGCCACGTCGTCCCCGGCGGAATCGCTTTTGGCGGCGGTGGTCTTGGGCGCAGGCGCGCCGGGCGCCTTGAAGGCATTGGCGGCGGCGTTCAGCATTTCCATGTTGCGCTTGGCCAGCTCCGCGAAGGGACCACCGGAAAAGGCGCCCTGCATCGCCTCCTGAAACTGCTGCTGGTTCTTGCGGAAGGCCTCCATGGAGGCTTCGAGATATTGCGGAACCATGGACTGCATGGAATCGCCGTAAAGCGAGATAAGCTGGCGCAGGAAGCTGACAGGCAACAGGTTCTCGCCGCGCTGCTCCTCCTCCATGATGATCTGCGTCAGCACGCTGTGCGTGATGTCCTCGCCGGACTTGGCATCCACGACGACGAAGTCGCGGCCCTCGCGCGTCATCTGCGACAGCAGTTCCAATGTGATATAGCTCGACGTTTCCGTGTCATAGAGACGTCGATTTGCGTACTTCTTGATGACGATGGTCCCTGATTCGCCACCCGACTTCGATCTTGCCATGCCTGCCGCTCCCGTTGCTGGGCAGCGCAGCATAGCATCAAATCTTTCCGCATCGCAACATGGACCCCGCCCGCTGCCGCTCTTCCTGGCCATATTGTGGTCCGTTACGGCACAGGACCCCGCGCTGCGCCGGCGCGCCTTCGCGGGCCTCAGGCGCTACCAGCAGGCGGCGCGCCCATCCGAAAACGAACCGAGGCAGACGGTCGCAACCCACGGCCGGGCGCGATTGCAGACCCGCGCGGCGCCGGATGCGGCGCGCAAGGCGGGGCCGCCGGTCGTCATCGTCCCCTCGCTCATCAACCCGCCGGACGTGTGCGACCTGACGCCGCGCCGCTCGCTGCTGCGGCATCTGCTGCGCGAAGGACATGACGCCTATCTGCTCGACTGGGGCACGCCGGGCCCGGCCGACGCGGACCAGGGGCTGGACGCCCACATCGAGACGCTGCTGCTGCCGCTACTGGCGCATTTGCGTGATCCGCCGGTGCTGATCGGCTATTGCCTGGGCGGCACGCTGGCGATCGGCGCGGCGGCGCGGCTGGCCGCCATGGGCACGCCGGCGCGGGGCCTGGCGACTATCGCGGCGCCATGGGATTTTGCGCAATATGACGCATCTTTCTGCGCACAAATCGACACCGTCTGGGAACAGAGCCGGCCGAGCTGCGAGGCACTGGGGCTGGTGCCCATGGAAGTGTTGCAGACCGGCTTCTGGTCGCTGGACCCGGAGCGGACCATCCGAAAATATGCCGACTTCCTGGAGATGGAGGAGGACAGCACGGCCTGGCGCGGCTTCATCACGCTGGAAGACTGGGCCAATGACGGCGCGCCGCTGACGCTCGGCTGCGGACGCGATCTCATCGAATATTGCTATGGCGACAATCTGACCGGCCGGGGCGACTGGCATGTGGGCGGCACGCGCGTGAACCCGCGCGCCCTCGCCTGCACCACGCTCGCCATCGCCTCCACCAGCGACGCGATCGTTCCCGCCGCCACCACGCCGCCGGCGGACCGGCGCATCGACCTTTCGCTGGGCCATGTCGGCATGATGATCGGCGGGCGGGCGGAAGCGACGCTCTGGCAACCGCTCGGCCGGTGGATCGCCGAGACGACGGCGTAAAGGCCGGCCCGCCCCCTCACTACCCTCGATTGCGGAGCCCGCATTCGCTTTTGCAAGCGAAACGGTTTCGCAATCGCACAACTCAGGCTAAACCCGGCCCACGCCTTGACTCGGACCCGGCGCGACCCATTTCCGAACGTAATCAGACAGGGACGACACGCATCATGACCGACATCGTCATCACCGCCGCCAAGCGCACGCCGGTTGGCAGTTTCCTCGGCAGCTTCGCCGCCACGCCCGCCCATGAACTGGGCCGGGTCGCGATCCTCGCCGCGCTGGAGCAGGCCGGCGTCGCGCCGGACGAGGTGAACGAAGTGATTCTGGGCCAGGTGCTCACCGCCGCGCAGGGCCAGAACCCCGCGCGCCAGGCGGCCGTCAATGCCGGCATCCCGGTGGACCGCACCGCCATGGCGATCAACCAGCTCTGCGGATCGGGCCTGCGCGCCGTCGCATTGGCCGCCCAGGCGATCCGCACCGGCGATGCCGAGATCATGATCGCGGGCGGGCAGGAGAACATGTCGCTCGCGCCCCATGCGCAAATGCTGCGCGCGGGCGCCAAGATGGGCAATGTGAGCCTCATCGACACGATGATCCACGACGGCCTCACCGATGCCTTCAACGGCTATCATATGGGCATCACGGCCGAGAACCTGGCCGAGAAATACGCAATCACGCGCGAGGCGCAGGATGCCTTCGCCGCCGCCAGCCAGAACAAGGCCGAGGCGGCGCGCGCGGCCGGCCGGTTCGCCGACGAGATCGCGCCGGTGACGGTGAAGGGCCGCAAGGGCGACACCATCGTCGATACCGACGAATATATCCGCGCGGGCGCCACCGTGGAGGGCATGGCCGGGCTCAGGCCGGCGTTCAAGAAGGACGGCACGGTGACGGCCGGCAATGCCAGCGGCATCAACGACGGCGCGGCGGCACTGGTGCTGATGAGCGCAGAGGCGGCGGCGAAGCGCGGCGCCCGTGTGATGGGCCGCATCGCCGGCTGGGCGACCTGCGGCGTCGATCCTTCCATCATGGGCATCGGCCCGGCCCCTGCGAGCCGCAAGGCGCTGGAAAAAGCCGGCTGGAGCGTAGCCGACCTCGACCTCATCGAAGCGAATGAGGCGTTCGCCGCTCAGGCGCTTTCGGTCGGCAAGGAACTAGGCTGGAACAGCGATATCGTGAATGTGAACGGCGGCGCCATCGCACTTGGCCACCCCATCGGCGCCTCGGGCGCGCGGGTGCTGACGACATTGCTCTACGAAATGGCGCGCCGCGATGCGAAGAAGGGCCTCGCGACCCTGTGCATCGGCGGCGGCATGGGCATCGCCATGTGCATCGAGCGCTGAAATCGATCGACGATCATGACTTGCCTCGTCCTGCCACGGACGAGGCATATTTTCGCCGGGCCGGACAATTATTTGCCGACTCCGGACAAAGGCGGTATAGGCGCGCCCCTGGGTGGATGAATTCTTGCAACGGCCGAGGGGCTGTCCATCCATGCCGTCCGTTTATTTCGACAATAATATCTCTGTAGCTCCAGCGCATCATCTGGAAGCGATGATCGTCTCGGCAATCGACGCGATCATCGCGCTCGACGCACGACAGCGCATCATCTGCTTCAATCCGGCCGCCGAGCGGATGTTCGGCCTGCCCGCCGACAAGGCGCTGGGCCAGCCCATCAAACGCTTCATTCCCGACGGCTGGCACGCCGATCCCGACGCGCATGCCCGCATCGCGGACAATGGCGCGGCAATGGACGGTCTCAGGCAATTGACCGCCCGGCGCGCGAACGGGGAGACATTCCCCGTCGAGGCGGCGCTTTCCCACGGCAAGGCGGGCGCGGAAACGCTCGCGACGATCATCCTGCGCGACATCACGCAGCGCCAGGCACATGACCGGGCGCAGACGCTTCTCGCGCGCGAGGTGGACCATCGCGCCAAGAATGTGCTGGCGGTCGTCTCCTCGCTGATTACCCTCACGCGCGCGACGACGCGCGATGCCTATGCGGCCGTGCTGAAAGGGCGGATCGCAGCCCTGTCGCGCGCGCACAGCCTGCTGGAACAAAGACAGTGGGAGGGCGCGCCGCTCGAGCACGTCATCCGCGACGAGCTGGATGCCCATGCCGAACCGGACAAATATAGCTGCGTGGGGCCGCAACTGCATCTCACGGCCAGCACGGTGCAGCCGATAAGTATGCTCATCCACGAGCTATCAACCAACGCGGTTAAGTATGGCGCGCTCTCCGTGCCCAACGGTCATGTCTATCTGACCTGGGACCGCTCCGACAACGGCTCCTTCTGGCTCTGCTGGCGCGAGGGCGGCGGCCCGCCGGTCGAAGCGCCCGCCACCGCCGGCTTCGGCACGAGCCTCATCCGGCAGATCATCGAGAGCCAGCTCAGCGGCACCTATCGCGCCCATTGGGACCCGGAAGGCTATGGGCTGATGATGAGCCTGCCGGATGCCGCGCTCCACCCGGTGCCGGACGTTCGCCCCACCCCGCGCAGGCGCGGTGCAGCCACCGCGCCCGGGCAGAGACGCCTGCGGCAATCGCGGCCGACGGACTGAGCCGGAGCGCCATCCGCCCCGCGCCGCAGGAAGAACGCCTCCCCTGCCCCGCGCCCTTTCCCGTCTGTCCCAAAGTGGGTCACTCGCCGGGCGGTCGGCTTGCAATCGCGCAGGGCCCTTCATAGGCTCGCGCTCGCCGCCCACCGGAGTGGACGTGTTGGGGGCCTGTTCGAAATGGACGAGCGAGACGGGGGTCATTGCGAAGCCGCTGCCCCGGAGGCGGCGCTGTTCGAGGCTATCGTCGCCTCGGCAATGGACGCGATCATCGCTGTCGACCCGCAATCCAACATCATCGTCTTCAATCCCGCCGCCGAGGCGATGTTCGGCGTGGAGGCGCGTTACATTCTGGGCCAGCCGCTCGACCGGCTCATGCCGGAGCGCTTCCGGTCTGCGCACAGGAGCCATGTGGCGCGCTTCGCCGGTTCCGGCGAGAGCCACCGCCGCGCCGGCGCGCTGGGCGCGGTCATGGGCCTACGCGCGGACGGCGCGGAATTTTCGCTCGATGCCAACATCGCCCGCACCATCGTCAACGGCCGGCCGGTCGCCACGGTCATCCTGCGCGAAGCGGCGGAGGAAACGGCGGATGAAGCGGCGCTGCTCGCGCGGGAAGTGGATCATCGCGCCAAGAACATCCTCGCCATCGTCGGCTCCATCATCTCGCTGACGACGGCGCCCAGCGGGGCCGC
>CBIMKI010000024.1:0-17925 GCA_966244395.1 uncultured Sphingobium sp.
GGTGAGCAGCGGTACCGGATGGACCGTGAAGCCGGGCGAGACGGGCAGGATGTCGCCGGTGAGCGCCACGATGGCCCAGGGAAGCACGGCGCCCGCGACGAGGCCGAGCAGCACGGCGCAGAGCGAGACGATGCCGAGCTGGATGAAATAGATGCGGCCGATGTCGCCGGAGGTCGCGCCCAGCACCTTGAAGGTGGCGAGGCTGTTGCGCCGCAGGGCGAGATAGGAGCCGACGCCATTGCCCACGCCAATGCCCGCGACGATGAGCGCGGTGAGGCCGATCAGCGAGAGGAACTGGCCCATGCGCTCGATGAAGCGATTGGTGCCGGGCGCCGCGCGCTCGCGGTCCTTATATTCCCAGCCCTGGGAGGCGTGCGTTTTCTCCATCTCCTCGCGCAGGGCATGGGCATCGATGCCCGGCGGCAGGCGCAGGCGATATTTGCTCTCGAACAGGCTGCCCGGCTGGAGGAGGCCCGTGCGCCGCATGCCTTCGAGCGAGGTGAGCGCGACGGGGCCGAGGGTGAAGCCTTCGCCCACCCGGTCGGGCTCGTCGGCGATGATGCCGGCGATGACGAAATCGGCCTCGCCATAGCGCAGGCGGTCGCCGGCCTTGAGGCCCAGCCGCTCGCCGAGCGCGGGCGTGATGAGGATGCGGTCGGCGGCGAGCGGGGCATAGCGGCCCTGCTGCACGGCGAGTGTGCCGTAGAGCGGATAGAGGCTGTCCACGCCCTTGAGTTCGGTCAGCACCGAGTCCGGTGCGCCGGGGGCGGGCGTGCCGGCCGGGCGGGCCATGGCGCGCATGCGGATGGTTTCGCTCAGCGTGCCGTGCTGGCGCAGCGCCGCCTTGTCGGCTGGCTCCAGCTCGCGCTGCATGACGGCGATCTCGATGTCGCCGCCCAGTATTTCCTGCCCGCGCATGGCGATCTCGCTGGTGATCGCGGTGGTGAGGCTACCGATGGTGGCCAGCGTCGCGACACCCAGGAACAGGCAGACGAACAGCAGCCGCAGGCCCCGGAAACTGCCGCTCAGGTCCCGCAGCGCGATGCGCCAGGCGGTGCGCCAGGGGAGAGCGCTCATGCGGCCTGCCCGGCGAGGATGCGCCCGTCGCGCATCTCCACGGTGCGGTCGCAGCGGGCGGCGAGGCTGGGATCATGGGTGATGATGAGCAAGGTCGCGCCGCTCTCGCGCTGCCGGGCGAAGAGCAGCTCGATGATGGCGGCGCCGGTCGCGGCGTCGAGATTGCCGGTCGGCTCGTCGGCGAAGATGATCGCGGGCTCGGGCGCCATGGCGCGGGCGATGGCGACGCGCTGCTGCTCCCCGCCGGAAAGCTGGGCGGGATAATGGCCGGTGCGATGGCCGAGGCCCACCGCTTCGAGTTCCCGCGCGGCGCGGGCGAAGGCGTCCTCATGGCCGGCCAGCTCCAGCGGCACGGCGACATTCTCCAGCGCGGTCATGGTCGGCAGCAGGTGGAAGGACTGGAAGACGATGCCGATGCGGCCGCGCCGCGCGCGGGCCAGCGCATCTTCGCCCAGATCGCCATAATCGGTATCGGCCACCGAAACGCTGCCGCCGCTCGCGCGTTCCAGGCCCGAGAGCACGGCCATCAGCGAGGATTTGCCCGATCCCGAGGCGCCGAGAATGGCCAGACTCTCGCCCTGGTGGATGTCGAGGTCGACGCCTTTCAATATGTCCACGCCACCGAGGGAGAGGGTTACATTGCGGGCACGGATCGCGGTAGGGACGCGGTCATCGGTGACGGACATGCGAAAGGGGCACTCCTTGAAGGTCGGACTTGGTCAATATGGAGCGATCCTGCTGCTTGTCCATCTGCTGCACGCTTGTTCGCCATCGGCGCCCGATGCCGCGAACCGGGCGGACCGGGTCGCGAACGCGGCGGACAATGCCGGGCGGGCGCCGGCGCAGGGCGAGACGCGGCTGGTCGTCGCCTTCGGGGACAGCCGGTATGCGGGCTATAATCTGGCGCCGGGCGAGGGCTTCGCGCCCATGCTGGAGCGGGCGCTCAAGGACAAGGGCATCGCCGCGCAGGTGGTGGACGCGGGCGTCTCGGGCGATACGACCACGGGCGGGCGCGGGCGCCTCGCCTTCGTGCTCGACGGGCTGGCGCGAAAGCCCGACCTCCTGATCCTGGGTCTGGGCGGCAACGACATGCTGCGCGGCCTCTCGCCGGCCACCACGCGCGACAATCTGGACGCGATGCTGGCCGAACTGAAGGCGCGCGGCATCCCCGCGATGCTGACCGGACTGGTCGCTCCGCCCAATCTGGACCGGCCCTATGCCGCCCAGTTCGACGGCATTTATACCGATCTGGCGCGGCAATATGACGTGCCGCTCTACCCCTTCTTCCTGGAGGGCGTCTTCGGCCAGAGGGAATTGATGCTGTCGGACGGCATCCATCCAAGCGCGCAGGGCGTGGCGCGGGTGGTCGAGCGGATCGAGCCCATGGTCGCGCAGGCGCTGGGCGAGTGAGGCAAGGGGAGCGGGCCGTGCGCCAGCTCTGAGCGGACAGCGAATCCGGGCTGGCGACCGGCGCCGGATTCGCGGATGCGCGGCCCTCGTCCCCAAGGGCGGCCGACAGGGCCGTGGGCATGCCGGGCGTCACTTGATCTCTATCCGGTGCCATGCGTGGCCAGGGGAAGGCCGCATCATGGGGCATGATGGCGCCGGCCTGTCTCCGGAAGACCTCGCGCAGCGCCGGATGCCGCCACCGGCGTCCCCGAAACGGGCCATCGTTACGCGCCGAATCGGCGTCGGCGGGCTGGACGACCGGCAGATGGAGGCCGGCGAAGCGAGCGCGCGAAGGCGGGACTCGAACGGCCTGCGATCCGGCATGGTTCTTCGCATCTGTCAAAGGACTTTGCCGACCGGAGCGGCCGATCCGCCGTCATGACCTGTCTCAAAATGTGACAGGCGCGCCCGTGGCGCCCGGCCGATCGGCGGAGGGAAACTGGCGGTTTTCCGCTGCCTCCCTCTCTCTCCCGATCGGGCAGGTACGCGCTTAAGACGCGGCTTTTTCAGCCAAAGACAAACTAATTCTCGCCGCTTCGCCAAGCGTCCCCCGGGGGGGATATATTCAGAACGGTCGAACGGTGATTCTCCCCAAGACATAGCAGCAAGCTGTGTTTCGCAGCGTCGGTGCCCCGCTTGGGCGCCGATCCATCAAGTTTGGCTATTACTGTTGGGAGAGTAATAATGGCACGTGCACGTCTACCGAATGGCAGCTCCGATCCGAGCACGCCTCCGCCGCCGACAACCACCGCTCCGCCGCCTCCGGCGACGCCGTGGATCATCGGCACCGACCTCAACGACGTCATCAACCTGCGTGAGCCCTCGTCGGCCGCGCATGTTCCGGCCAATGCCCGTGGGGGTGCCGGCAACGACTTCGTGATGGGCAATTTCAACCAGAACGTCATCGAAGGCAACGACGGCAGCGACACGCTCGTCGGCGGCACCGGGTCGAGCGTCCTTCCGGGGACCGACGACACGCGCATCGCCAGCGGTCAGGACTTCATCAAGGGCGGTGAAGGCAATGACGTCATCGTCGGCGACGAGATCGATTCGGAGGCGCAGAGCGTCGTCGCGGTCGAGAATCTGCTCGACGGCCACGATCAGCTCGACGGCGAGGGCGGCAACGACCTCATCTACGGCAATGGTGGCAACGACACCATGACCGGCGGCAGCGGCGATGACACGCTGCATGGCGGTTCGGGCAACGACGCCCAGGCCGGCAACAGCGGCAATGACGAACTCTATGGCGAGGCCGGCAACGACACGCAGTCGGGCGGCGCCGGTGAGGACTATCTCGAAGGCGGTGCCGGCAATGACTGGCAGTACGGCAACGAGGGCAATGACGAGATCGACGGTGGTTCCGGCAACGACAACCAGCGTGGATCGGCCGGCAACGACACCATCTACGGCGGCGACGGCGACGATGTGCAGCGTGGCGGCCAGGGTAACGACACCGTCAACGGCGATGCCGGCAACGACACCATCTTCGGTGACGACGGCAACGACGCGCCCGGTGGCGACATGGGCAATGACGGCCAGGAAGATGGCGTCGACACGGATGCGGGCGGCAATGACGTCCTCTTCGGTGGCGACGGCGACGACCGCATCGACGGCCAGCTCGGCGACGACTTCCTGTCGGGCGATGCCGGCAATGACGATCTGCGAGGCGACACGGGCCACCACACCTTGCTGGGGGTGGCGGGCGGCGAGTTCGCGCCGGCCGGTGCGGGCTACGCCTGGGTCGCCGGCGGGGCAGGCAACGACTTCCTGAACGGTGGCGACGGCCTCGACACCATCAGCGGCAGCGCCGGCAACGACGAGCTGTATGGCGATGCCGAGAGCGACGAGCTGTTCGGCGGCGCGGGCGACGACTTTGTCAACGGTGGTAGCGGCAACGACTATCTCGAGGGCAATGGCGGCGACGACGTGATGAACGGCAATGAAGGTGCCGACGACGTCCTCGGTGGCGAGGGCAACGACCTCATCCACGGTAACGAGGGTGACGACGGTGAAGTCGGCGGCGTGTCCGGTCTGAACGGCGGTGAAGGCAACGACACCGTCTACGGCGACGATGGCGACGACGACCTGTTCGGTGAGAACGGCAACGACAACCTCTATGGCGGCGACGGCGACGACTATGCCGAGGGTGGCGCCGGTGCCGACTTCATCAACGGTGAGAACGGCAACGACTATCTCTACGGTGACGACGGCAACGACACCATCTTCGGTATGGCAGGAAACGACCTGCTCGAAGGCGATGCGGGCAATGACTCCCTGTCGGGTGGCGCTGGCTCCGACTCGCTCGGTGGCGGTGACGGTGCCGATACGCTCGACGGTGGTCTCGACAACGACAGCCTCTGGGGTGACGCTGGCGACGACGAGCTGAACGGCGGCCGTGGTGACGACTTCCTCGACGGCGGCGACGGCGACGACGTGCTGACCGGCGGCGTGGGCCGTGATGTCTTCGCCTTCTCGAGCGCCGATGCGGGTGACGATGTCATCACCGACCTCAGCCTCGCCAACCGCGACACGGTCCAGATCGATGTCGACAACCCGCTGACCTTCAACCAGAATTCGATCACGGTGAGCGACGACGGCGTGAACACCACGCTGACGTTCGGCACCGAGACGGTCCTGATCGAGGGTCTGACCGGTGGTTCCTTCGCGCTGCTCCAGTTCGACAGCGTGGCGGACGTCAATGCCTTCAGCCAGGGCAATGCTGGCTACGACGTGATCCAGTTCGTCTGACCCCACAAAGACACTGCTGGATCATACGGCCGGGGGAAGGAGGGCGCTTGTCGCCCTCCTTTTCTTTTGTCGTCGGCCACGGGACATCTGAGCGCCCCGGCGCCTGGCCTTTCGCGCGATCCTCCGCCTTTCGCGCGAGCGCGGGAAGCCAGCCCATAGTGTGGCTGGGAAGTTGAACCGATATTTGCCGCGTTCGTGGCAATGGCGGTGCTAATGGCCGCGTTCCATCCAGCAACTTGAAGGACGGCCGCAGGGGGACAATGTCGGCGGGCTTGGCCGACAAGGCCGCAAGATTCATATCCAGGGCCTGTTCGCAAGACCCACGCCCGACGCTCCGATCTCGCAGCGTGACGCGCCACGCTCCATCGCTTCTCCGAATCCTGATCCGCGCACGGCCGTGCGGTGGACGCATATGGGATCGAAACCCTCATTTTTTTGCGCAGCAATTCGACAGCGGGATCGCGGCGGGCGGGAGGCTGGCCGCTGGCTTCGAGTCGCCCATCTCTGGTCCCCAAATGGCGGCATTCACGACTGAAAATTGGTTAACAGATGAGCATTCCAGTGCTTCATGCCGTCGATCTGTCTCTCTGCAAGTACATGATTCCATGTTCCAATCTGAAACAAAGCACAGTTAACGACTCTGTTGTCCCCGATTGGGGGGATTATCACTGCGCACAAGGGCGCATTCAATTCAAAGGAGACGAATCGCGGGAGCCAAGGCTCCCATGTGGGGACGAGGATTCTCATGTTCAGTTTGCGGCCAGCCGAGGCGGGATCATTGCGGGGAGGACCGGGGGCCGTCACGCCCGTGCAGCCGGCGCGCCCGCTGTTCAATCTCGATCTGTTCGGCGCTCCGTCCAAGCAGGATCAGGATGGCGACCTCGATCCGGTCGATCCCGACAATCCCGGCGACCCGGACGATGGATCGCCGAATGAGCCGGGCGACGGCGATGACAATGGCAATGGCAATGGTGACGGGGGCGGCGACGGACCCGATGGCCAGGACGGCGGCGGCAGTGGGGATGGCGGCTCCGATCCTGACACGCCGCCTGTAGGTGATGGGACCTCGCCTGGCGATGGGCCTACAGGCGGCGACCCCGGCCCGGGCCAGGGCGGCAGCGGCGGCGAGGACGATGATGATGGCCGTCCCCGCCTCGAGCCCGGCGACCTGGATGGCGGCAATGACGGCTCGGGCGGCACCGGCGGCGACAATGGCTCAGGCGGCGACACCGGCACCGGCGGCGACAATGGCTCAGGCGGCGACGCCGGCACGGGCGGCGATACCGGCACGGGCGGCGATACCGGCACAGGCGGCGATACCGGCACGGGCGGCGATACCGGCACGGGCGGCGATACCGGCACGGGCGGCGACACCGGCACGGGCGGCGACAACGGCACAGGCGGCGACACCGGCACAGGCGGCGACACTGGCACGGGCGGCGACACCGGCACCGGCGGAAATGGCGGGGACGGCGGCACCGACCCGGGTGGGGACGGCGGCTCGGGCGAGGTCCCCGATCATAGCGGCAGTGGCCGTCCGCGCCTCGTGCCCGGTGCGCCTCAGGGCGCGCCGCCGGTGCCGGTGCCCAACGGCGTCGTCATCCAGGGTGCGATGCTCATCGGCACGGATCTCAACGAAACCATCGATCTTGCCAATGCGGGTCTGCCCGACAATGCGCGCGGCGGCGCGGGCGATGACATGATGCTCGGCACCGCGGATCAGAACTGGCTGCGTGGCGATGAAGGCAGCGATCTGCTGATCGGCTATGCCAGCGGCACGGGCGGCGAGGGCGATCGGCTGGAGGGCGGCGACGGCGACGACATCCTCATCGGCGATCATTTCGACGGCGAGAATGTCACGCTGCTCCACGGCCTCGACAGCGCCGGCGACGACAATGACGATCTGCACGGCGGGGCCGGCAATGATCTGATGTGGGGCGGCGGCGGCGATGACAGCCTGTCGGGCGACGATGGGAACGACGTGCTCAATGGCGGCGCGGGCGACGATTTCCTGAGCGGCGGCGCGGGCAACGACCAGATCCGCGGCGGCGCGGGCAATGACAGCATCTGGGGCGGGCTCGGTGATGACCTGCTGCTGGGCGAGGCGGGCAATGACGTCATCCACGGCGGCGGCGGCAATGACACCATCTCCGGCGGCGACGGCGATGACAGCCTCCATGGCGAGGAAGGCGATGACCGGATCGACGCGGGCGAGGGCGACAATCTCGTCCATGGCGGCGCGGGCGCGGACAGCATCGTGGCCGGCACCGGCGACGATCGGCTCCATGGCGATGCGGGCGCGGACACGCTGCTCGGCGGCGCGGGCATGGATCGTATCGACGGCGGGCTCGACGCGGACCATATCGAGGGCGGCACGGGCGAGGACGATCTGCGGGGCGATTCCGGCGCGGACACCATTTTGGGCGGCGGGGGGCACGACTATCTCCAGGGCGGCGCGGATGACGACCAGCTCATCGGCGACGGCGGCAATGACCTCATCGAAGGCGCCGACGGGTCGGACCTGATCGCGGGCGGCGAGGGTAATGACAGCCTGTACGGCGCGGCGGAGGAGGACAGCATCTCCGGTGGCGCCGGCGACGACCAGATCGACGGCGGCGACGGCGACGATGTGCTCGCGGGCGATGCCGGCAATGACATATTGCTGGGCGGCGCGGGCGCGGATGCGCTCGACGGCGGCGCGGGCGACGACAGCATGGACGGCGGCGCGGATGAAGACAGCATCCTGGGCGGCGATGGCGACGATGCCATTTTGAGCGGCGATGGCGCCGATCTCGTGGATGGCGGACATGGCGCCGATCTCGTCTTCGGCGATGCGGGCAACGACACGCTCTTGGGCGATTGGGGCGCGGACACGCTGCTGGGTGGCGAGGGCGATGACGATCTGATGGGCGGCCGCGACGACGATGATCTCTATGGCGATGCCGGCGACGACTGGCTGATGGGCGATGAAGGCGACGATCTGCTCGAAGGCGGCGATGGCAATGACGGGCTCGAGGGCGGGAGCGACAGCGACGGCCTCTATGGCGGCGCGGGCAATGATGCGTTGTTCGGCGATGATGGCGACGATCTGCTGATGGGCGAGGCTGGCAATGATCGCCTCGCCGGCAATGACGGCAGCGACACGCTGCTCGGCGGCACGGGCTCGGACCTGTTCGTCTTCAACATGAGCGACAGCGGCGTCGATCTCATCTCCGACTTCAGTCTCGCCGAGCGCGACCGGATCGTCCTGGAGATCGAAGATCCGCTCACCTTCGACATGGAACAGCTCCAGATCATAGACGATGGCCAGGATATCCATCTGGTGATCGGAGATCAGGAGATTGTTATCGGTTCGTTCACCGGTGGTGGATTTGCGGTTCTTGGTGTAAGCAGCATTGAGGAACTCAATGCATTGAGTCAGGGGATGGGCGGCTATGACATGGTCGTCTTCGCGTAGGAGAGGTCATCTTTTGGCGACTGCGCTTGCCTCGGCCGGCCCGTTGTCCGCGGGCGTGGCGCTCGCCCAGACCGGGCAAGGCGGCCTGCGCCTCTCCGTTCCCGTGCAGTGCGACATGGCGCGCGATTGCAGCATCCAGAAATATGTCGACCGTGCCGAAGGGGCCGAGCGCCGCGATTATCGGTGCGGCACGCTGACCACGGACGGCCATGACGGTACGGACCTGCGCCTGCGCCGGTTCGAGGACATGGCGCGCGACGTGAAAGTGGTGGCCGCCGCGGCCGGGACGGTGCTGCGCGTGCGCGACGGCATGGCCGACATCTCGGTCCGGGAGGCGGCGACGCCGCTGGCGCCCGATCGTCTGGCCGGCAATGCCGTGGTCGTGGACCATGGCAACGGCTGGGAGACGCAATATAGCCATCTCAAGCGCGGCAGCGTGCGCGTGCGGCCCGGCGATGCGGTCGCAGTGGGCACCGAGCTGGGCGCGATCGGCCTTTCGGGCAACACCGAATATCCGCATCTGCATTTCGAAGTGCGGCGCGACGGCGAGGCGGTGGACCCATTTGCCGCGGCCGATACGACCTCCTGCGGCACCAAGCAGCCTTCGCTCTGGACGGCGGCTGCCGCCGCCGCGCTGGATTATCGCCCGACCGTGGTGCTCGCCGTGCGTTTCGCGGAGTCGGCCAAGGACGCGCCGGCCAATTTCCAGCGCATCAAGTCACCAGAAGTGATGCTCGACCCGGATGCATTGATCTTTTTGGGCAATGTATCGGGTGTCCAGTCCGGAGATGTGGAGAAATTTCGCATCCTTGCCCCCAATGGGGGAGTTCTGATGCAACATGAGAAGCGTATATCGAATCCAAGTCTGACGTGGGTAAGCTATTCCGGCGTGCGACGCCCGACTGCCGGATGGCAGCCGGGCAAGTATCGCGGGACATATCAGTTGGTCAGGCATGGCGTTTTAGTGGGGGAACAGACCATGATTCAGGACGTATCAGGATAGCGGACGGTTGCACTTAACAGGCAACTGAAAATGGTCTTGCAATGACGAGACCATGCGCATTTCCCTTGAGAGCATAGCCTGGAAATCGCGCTGCATATCAAACCGTCGGCGGGCCGCTGCGGTTCTTTCTAGAAAAAAACATAAATTTTCGTCGCTTTCACCTTCAGATGGGGAGGGGTAGTTGCGTGCCGAGAATTTAGGTGCAGACGGACGAGCCGCCGACAGGAATCTGCTGGCCTCGGTCTCCGATCAGCTCAAGCGCTACGCATGGATCATGCTGGGAGTCTCCGGCGCGATCAACATACTCGGCATCACATTGCCGCTGTTCACGATGCAGGTGTTCGACCGCGTGCTTTCCAGCCGCAATGTCGACACGCTCTTCTTCCTGGCGCTTGCCGCGGGCCTGGCGCTGCTCACCACCGCGACGCTGGATGGCCTGCGCAGCATGGCCCTGGGCCGCGTGGGCGAGTGGATCATGCAGCGCCTCGCGCCGGATGTGCTGGCCCGCTCGATCGAGCGCCGCCTGGTCGACGGGACGATGCGCACGGAAATGCTGCGCGAGCTTTCGCAGCTGCGCAGCTTCATCGGCGGCCCCGGCGTGCCCGCGATCCTCGATATCCCGTGGATGCCGCTCTATCTCCTCATTGCCTTCCTGATCCATCCCTGGCTCGGCATCCTGTCCTTGGCCGGCATGGTGGGCCTGCTCGTGCTCGCCTGGTTCAACGAGAAGCTCAGCCACCAGCAGATGCGCAGCGCCGCGGCGCTCAACGCGGTCGTGATGCGCGATGGCGACGCGATCATGCGCAATGCCGAGGTGATCGACAGCATGGGCATGTCGTCCGCCGTCATCGGCCGCTGGGCCCGCAGCCTGGGGCTGGAGATCCGCCTGCAGGACAAGCTGCACCATCGCAATGCGACCATGGTGAGCATCACCCGGCTGGTGCGCTCGCTGCTCCAGATCGCGCTCTACACCATGGCGGCGCTCCTGGTGCTGGATCAGCAACTGACCGGCGGCGCCATGATGGCGGCATCGATCATCATGAGCCGCCTGCTGGCGCCCATGGAATCCATGTTCGTTCACTGGCGCTCGCTGGTGCTGATCCGCGAGATCTACGGTCATCTGCGCAGCTTCTTCGCGCTGCCGGAACTGCGCTCGGGCGAGACGGAGTTGCCCACGCCGCGCGGGCGCGTGGTGGCCGAGCGCGTGACCTATGCGGTGGCGGGCCATCCCGCGCCGATCCTGCGCGGCATCGACTTTTCGCTGGCGCCGGGCGAGCATCTCGCCATCGTGGGGCCGGCCGCGTCCGGTAAGACCACCTTGTCGCGCGTGTTGCTCGGCATCCTGCGGCCCTCGCAGGGCGCGGCGCGCCTGGACGGCATGGACGTCTCCAAATGGCGCCGTGCGGACCTGGGCCGGCATATCGGCTATCTGCCGCAGGACGTGGAACTCTTCGCCGGCACGGTCGCGGAGAATATCGCGCGCTTCAAGAAGTGCCCGGACGCCGAGATCGTGCGTGCGGCGCGCATGGCCGGCTGCCACCAGATGATCGTCGGCCTGCCCAATGGCTATGACACCGAGATCGGCGAGGGCGGTCTGCTGCTCTCCGGCGGCCAGCGTCAGCAGATCGGCCTCGCGCGCGCGCTCTTCGGCCGGCCGCGTCTGGTGGTGCTCGACGAGCCCAATTCCAACCTGGACGTGCAGGGCGAGCAGGCGCTCAAGCAGGCGCTCACCTGGCTGCATGATGCCAATGTCACGGCCATCATCGTGACCCATCGCCAGGGCCTGATCGGCCAGATGGACAAGCTGATGGTGCTCCAGAACGGCATGATCCGCATGTTCGGCCCGGTCGACGAGGTGCTGAACAACCGGGACAAGGCCGCGATTCCCGGCGGCAAGGACAAGGCCGGCGCGCTTGCCGGTGATGGCGGCCGGGCCATCGTCGCGGGTTCTGCGCCAACGGGCGAGGAGAGCGACGACGCGAACGGGCCCGATGGCGACAGCGAGGAAGACCGAGAAGACGAGGTGGCCGCATGACATCGCTTCAACTGACCGACCGGCTCGACGCCGCGACCGAGGACCAGGCCGAGCTTGACGATCCGATCTCGCTCAGTGTGGCGCCCAACATCGGCCGTTTCCTGCGCTGGGCGCTGATCGCCATGGGCGTCTTCGCCGCGATCTTCCTGATCTGGGGTTTCGTCGCGCCGCTCAGCAAGGCCGCGATCGCGCCGGGCATCGTTCAGGTCGAGGGCCGCCGCCGTACGGTGCAGCATCTGGAGGGGGGGATCGTGAGCGAAATCCTCGTTCGCGAGAATATGCGCGTGCGCAAGGGCCAGCCCTTGATGCGGCTGGATACCGTGCAGTCGGGCGCCGCCGCCGACGCCGCGCGCGGCCAGTATTTCGCGCTGCTCGCCGAGGAGGAGCGGCTGCAAGCCGATCTGGGCGGCACGGGCCTTAATTTCGACGACGAGCTCCGAAACGCCTGAAATCGCGCTAATGAGATTATGGAGAACCAACGCGCATTGCTGGCGACACGGCGTGCGGCACTGGCCGGGCAGGTCGACGTGCTGCGCACCACCGCGTCGCAGGCGCAGGCGGAGATCGGCAGCCTGGAGGCGCAGATCAGTTCCCACCGCGCCCAGCTTTCGCTGCTGCGCGGCGAGCTGGAGACCGTGCAGCAACTGGTGGACGAGCAGCTCGAGCGCCGTTCGCGCCTGCTGGAATTGCAGCGCGCCGTCGCCAGTGCCGAGGGGCAGATCGGCAATCTCACGGGGCAGGTGCTGCGTGCCCGCCGCGCCATGTCCGAGGCGCAGGCCCGCATCGGCGCCCTCAGCAGCGAGCGCCGCGACGAGTCCCAGGGCCGCCTGCGCGACGTGCAGATGCAGCTTTCAGAGGTGCGCGAGCGCCTCAAGGCGGCGACCGACGTCAATCAGCGGCGCACCATCGTCTCGCCGGCGGACGGCCAGGTTGTGGAGCTGCGCCACACGACCGTGGGCGGCGTGGTGCGGGCCGGCGAGCCGGTGATGGACATCGTGCCGGACCGGCAGCGTTTCGTCATCGCGGCGCGGGTCCGCCCGATCGACATCGAGAATGTCGTGGTGGGGCTGCCGACCGAAGTGCGCCTCCTGCCTTATAGCGGCCGCAAGGTGCCGATGCTGATGGGGCATGTCACCTCGGTGTCGCAGGACGCCATCGTGCCCGAAACGCCGGGCGCGCAGCCTTATTACTCCGTCGAGGTCGAACTCGACGATCCCAAGCAGCTCGAATCTCTCAACGTCAAGCTGCTCTCGGGCATGCCGACGGACACATACATCATTTTGGGGAACCGCTCGCTGTTCGCCTATCTGTTCCAACCGCTGACGGACAGCTTCCGTCGGGCATTCCGCGAATATTGACCTGTGGGGGTAAAATGCCGGAATTCGATGATACGATCGTGGGGCGCAGTCATGCGTCGGGTGAACGGCAGGCAGCGATGGAGCGCCGGCGCGCGAAACGCCAGCCCCTGCAATCGCTGCCCCTGAACGGAAGCGCGCAGGTGTCCGTCAACAGCAGCGCGATCGCGGGCGCCTGGAAGGCGGCGGTCGATCTTTCGGGCGGGGATTGCAGCGTGGCTGTCCTGTCGGTCTCGCATCCCCATGTGCGGGGCACGATCTTCTCGTCCGGATGCAGCCAGTCGGATCTCATCTTCCTCAATGCCGACGAGTTGCGGCGCTGGCTGGAATCGCGGGTGCCCGGCCTCGATCATGACGGCGCCTCGGTCGTCATGGCGGATCCCAAGGAGGTGGCGGAGATCGCCAACCTGCCCTGGCTCAAGCATCTTTCCGCGCTCGCGGTCGGCCGCGCGGAGGTTTCCAACGAAGGCGTGATGTGGGCGATCGTAGGCTGGCGCAACCAGGCGCCCGACGACATCGACATGCGCCGCATTTCGCTCTCCATGCGCGTGCTCGCCCATTGCGCGCTCAGCTACAACGACAACGCCCGGCGTGAGCGGCGCCTCCAGATCCTTGAGGGCATGATGGATGAGCTGGCGCCCGCGCTCATGCTGGTCAGCTCCACGGCGCAGGTCTTCTGGACCAATTACCGCGCCGAGCTGATCCTTGCCGAGCGGCGGCTGCTGGTGCGCAACGGCGGCAATATGCTGGCATCGCGAACACCGCCCAACACCGCGCTGCTGCGCCGGGCGATCGCGGAGGCCATTGCCCTCCAGCCCCGCACGGATGAGGAGAACGACCGCTATCTGCTGATGCCCAGCGAAGATGGCGGCGAGGACGTGATCGTCCTGCGCCCGGTGGCGGGTCGCAATGGCCTGGAAGGCAACCGGGCCGTGATGGTCATCATCCCGCAGGACGATATGCTCGGCCTGGTCGGCAAGCTGGTGAGCCTCTATGGCCTTATCCCGTCCGAGGCGCGCTTCGTGAGCGCGATCGTGCAGACCGGCTCGTCGGCGCATGCGGCGATCCAGCTCGGCATCACCGAGCAGACCGCCAAGACCTACATGAAGCGCATCTATGCGAAGCTCGGCATCAGCAGCCAGCTTGAGCTTGGCATTCTCTTCGCCTCGCTCGCGCCGCCGTTGCGCAGCGTGCCGGGCGGCCTGCCGGCGCCGGCGACGCACCAGATCAACGCGCTCTGAACATTCTCACAGCGGGGAGTGAGATCCATGCGGACCAGTCTGTTATTCTGTTCGATCGCGCCGGTGGCGCTGGCCGTCGCGGTGCCGGTTCACGGTCAGCAGCCGGCGAACGCGCCTGTGGACCCGGCGCAGGCGCCGGTGCAGACGCTGGAGCAGGCCTTCGTCGAGACCTATACGAGCAGCCCGACGCTGCGCGCCGACCGCGAAGGCCTCAAGATCCTGGACGAGGACATCGCGGCGGCGCGCTCTGCGGGCCGGCCGACGCTCCAGGGCGAGGGCTCGCTGACTCGCGCGGAACTGGACGTGGTTGGCACCGGCTACATCGTCGGCGCGCGCATGACGCAGCCGATCTTCCGGGGCTTTCGCATCGTCAACAATGTGCGGGCCGCGCAGGCCAATGTGCGGGCCGGGCGTGAATCGCTGCGGCAGAGCGAGATCGACGTGTTTCAGGACGTCGCCGCGCAATATTCGGCCGTGCTGCGGGACCGTGAGATACTGACGCTCAATCAGGCGCTGATCGGCAGCGTGCGGACCATCCGCCAGGCCGAGCTGCGCCGCCTCGAACTGGGCGAGCGCACGCGCACGGACGTCGCGCAGTCGGACGCGCGCCTCGCCTCCGCCGTGGCATCGCTGGCGCGCGCCGAGCAGAGCCTTTCGGAGAGCGAGACGCGCTTCCGCTCGCTGGTCGGCCAGTTGCCCGGCGCGCTGGCGCCGCTGCCGGACCTGCCGCAGCTCCCCACGAGCCGCGACGAGGCGATCGACCGCGCGCTCGAGTTCAGCCCGCGCATCCGCCAGAAGAAACTCCAGGCCGACGTTGCCCGCCATCAGGTGAGCGCGGCCAAGGGCGCGCTGGCGCCGCAGGTCGATTTCGTGGCGACGATCAACCGGCGGGACGAGATCGTGCAGATCCTCGGCCGCAAGCTCAATCAGGACTTTGCCACCCTCCAGGCGGTGGTGACGGTGCCCATCTATCAGGGCGGTGCCGAATATGCCGCCATCCGCCGTGCCAAGCACACGCAGAATGTGCGGATGATCGAGATCGACGAGGAGACGCGCCTGGTCTATGCCGATGCCGCCGTCGCCTGGGACCGGCTGGTCGCGGCCCGCAAGGCGCGCGAGGCGCTGGAGGATTCGATCAGGGCGAATGAGGCCGCCGTGGACGGCGTCAAGCGCGAGGCGTTGAGCGGATCGCGCACCACGCTCGACATTCTCGATGCCGAGAGCGAACTGCGCGACGCGCGGATCGCCCACCGATATGCCGTGCATGACGAATATGTCGCCAAGTTCGCGCTGCTCGCGGCCATGGGCACGGCCAGCGCGAATGATTTCCAACTCGAGGTCGTGCCCTATGATCCGGACGAGCATTACCGCTCGGCGCAGGGCCGCTGGATCGGCATGGGGCCCTGAGCCGTGAAGCGGATGAACATCCTCTTCATTCACCAGAACATGCCGGCGCAGTTCAAGCATCTCGCGCCGCTGCTCGCGCGCGAGGGCCATCGCGTCTATTTCCTCACCAAGACCTGCCGGCAGAAGCTGCCCGGCGTGACCGAGTGCCTCTATCCGGCGCCGCGCGCGGTGCGGAAGGAAACGCATAATTATCTGCGGCGCTTCGAGGACGCGGTGCTGCACGGGCAGGCGGTGGTGCGCGCCGTGCTTGGCCTGCGCCAGCGCGGCTTTACGCCCGATCTCATCATCGGCCATCCCGGCTGGGGCGAAACCCTGTTCCTCAAGGATGCGCTGCCCAATGTCCCGCTCATCAGCTTTGCCGAACTCAGCTACAAGTCGCACGGGCTCGATGTGGGCTTCGACCCCGAGGAGCCGCACGATCTGGACACGGTCTGCCGCACGCGGGCGCGCAATGCCCATCTGCTGATGGGCCTGGAGGCGGCCGACGCGGCGGTCAGCCCCACGCACTGGCAGAAGGCGAGCCATGCGCAGGCACTCCAGTCCAAGATCGAGGTCATCTTCGACGGCATCGACCTCGATGTGGTGAAGCCCCGCCCGGACGCGGCAGTGACGCTGCCCGATGGGCGCATATTGCGGCGGGGCGATCCGGTCGTCACTTATGTGGCGCGCAATCTGGAGCCCTATCGGGGCTTCCGCACCTTCATGCGGTCGATTCCCTTCCTCCAGAAGCATCGGCCGGATGCGCAGATCCTCATCGTGGGCGGCGAGGATGTGAGCTATGGCCGCACACCCAAGGACTTCCCGAGCTGGCGCGCGGCGATGGAGGCCGAGCTGCGCTTCGATGCGTCCCGCGTGCACTTCATGGGCAAGCTGCCCTATGACGATTATCTCGATGTGCTCGCCGTCTCCGGCGTGCATTGCTATCTCACTTATCCCTTCGTGCTGAGCTGGTCGTGCATCGAGGCGCTGGCCATGGGGGCACTGGTGGTGGGATCGGACACGGGGCCGGTGCGTGAAGTGATCCGCCATGGCGAGAACGGCCTGCTCACCGACTTCTTCGACTTCCGCGTGCTTGCGAAGACATTGGCGAACGCGCTCGACGAGCCGGCGCGCTTCCAGCCGCTGCGCGATGCGGCCGTCGAGACGGTGCGGCAGAATTATTCGATCGAGACCGCGCTTCCCGCCTGGCTCGAGCTTATCGATCGCGTGACCGGCTATCGCCGCAGCGATCGGCGGCTCATGGGCAAGGTCGCGCGCCGGGCGTGACGGGCGCGAAAAGGAAGCCGGCGCGCACCAGGTGCGCCGGCTCCGTTCAAGGACAGGATGGAGAGGGTTCTCCCCCTTATTGCGCGCCGGCTGCGCGGCGCCCGCCGCTCACCTGCGCGAAATAGTTGGTCACGCCGTCGGGATCGTTGAGCCAGACGGTGGTGAGGTCGAAGCCGCGCAACTTGTTGAGCGGGGTTTCGACTGCCACCTTGCGGGCCTTGCCCTTGGCGTCGGCCATGGCGGCATCGCTGATGACATATTGGATGCCCGCGCTGCCATTGTCCTGCGGCAGATTGTCGCCGGCCTTGTAGAGATACAGCGTCGTTTCCTTGTGGCGATAGGGGTAGAGCGTGACGCCGAGCAGCTTGTCCTGGACCGGCGGCAGCTCGTCGAGGCCCACGAACTCGCGATAGAAGGCGCGGCTCTTCTCGAGGTCGGAGACATGGATGCCCACGCCCACGCCGTCATTGCTGGCATCCTTGGCGCCCGCCTTCGCCACCAGCACGATCTGGAAGCCGGAAGGATCGCTGACCAGCGCCGCCTTCGTGCCGTCGCCCTGGTCGACGAAATTCGGCGCGGCGAAGCCCGCATCGGTGAAGCGCTTGGTGACCGCCGCCGCATCGGGATAGGTCAGGCGGAAATAGCGGATGCCGGTGACGCCCTTGTAGCCGCCCTCCAGATTATATTTGCGGTTGCCCTGCTGGCCGGCGGAGAGCTTGATCTGGCCGGTGCCCACGCCCGTCAGCAGCATCTGCTGGGTGGAGGTGAGCTGGATGGGGTTGAGCGAGCGCAGGGCCAGCGCCTCGGTATAGAATTTCACCATCTCGGCGGTCTTCTCGCGCGGGAAACGGCGGAAGACGTTCATGCTGTCCTGCCGGAAGAGGCTG
>CBIMKI010000025.1:0-17841 GCA_966244395.1 uncultured Sphingobium sp.
CCCCAGAATGAGGAATATGCCGGCGACATCGTCGTGACGGCCCAGTTCCGCGAAACCCGCCTGCAGGATACCCCGATCGCCATCACGGCCGTGAACGCGGCCCTGCTCGAGCAGCGCGGCCAGACCGACATCGCCGCCGTCGCCGCCCAGGCGCCGAACGTGACGCTGAAGCCGCAGCCGCAGAACGGCGGCTCGGGCCTCATCGCCTTCATCCGCGGCGTCGGTCAGGTCGACTTCAACTATGCGCTCGATCCGGGCGTGGGCGTCTATGTCGACGACGTCTACATCCCGACCCTGTCCAGCTCGATGCTCGAACTCATGGATCTGGAGCGCCTTGAGATTCTGCGCGGTCCGCAGGGCACGCTGGCCGGCAAGAACTCGATCGGCGGCGCCATCAAGCTCTTCTCGGTCAAGCCCTCGGGCTCGGGCAGCGGCTCGCTCTCCGTGGGCTATGGCTCATATAACAAGCTCGACATCCGCGGCATGGCCGACTTTGCCGTGACGAACAATCTGTTCGCCCGCGTCTCCGGCGTCGCGAAGAGCAGCAAGGGCTATGTCGACGTGCTCGATTATGGCCTGACCCACCCGAATTCGAATGTGCTGGCAAGCAATGCCCGCGGCGCCAACAAGGTAGTCGGAACGCAGGGCGGCCAGTCCTATGTCGCCGGCCGCCTCGCCCTGCGCTGGATGCCGAACGACAGGCTCGAAATCAATGTTTCGGGTGATTTCACATCCGACAAGTCCGAGCCGGTGCCGACCGTGGTACTTGCCGCAGGCCAGCCGAACGCCAATCCGAACAATTTTGATCCACGCTCCTCATTCGCCGCGACGAACGCGAACGGCGACCCCTGGCTGAAGGGCAAGGACGGAAACGCCGTCCCGCTCAACTGCGCCTTCGTGCCTTATGGCAAGTTCGGTTGCGACAACGCCGATTTTTCCAGCCTCGGTGTCGATCCGCGTTATGTGACCTATTCGACCTTCGTGGACGGCATGACGCCCACGTCGCAGGCGCCTTACAAGCCCTATGCCGCCTTGCAAAACCAGGATTTCGTGGGCTGGGGCGTTCAGGGCAATGTGAGCCTGGATCTCAGCGAGACGTTGCAACTCGTCTGGATCAGCTCTTATCGCGAATATGAATCGCGCTGGGGCCAGGATCAGGACGCCACGCCGATCCCCGTCGCGCAGCTCGACAACAAGATGAACCACCATGCCTGGAGCCAGGAAATCCGCCTTAACGGCAGCCTGGCGGACAAGGCGATCGAATATACGCTGGGCGGCTTCTATTTCGACCAGAACGGCAAATATACGGCTCGCGTCGACCTGAACTATGCGGGCATCGACTTCATCCACGGGCCGGATACGACGCCGTCGACGTCCAAGGCACTGTTCGCCAACGGCACCTTCCATATCACCGATAGCTGGAATCTTTCGGGCGGCATCCGTTATACCGAGGACCAGAAGACCTATACATACTACCGCAGCAATCCCGACGGCACCGTCCCCTTTGAAAACTGGAACCCGACTGTTTCCCCGGCTCCGATCTGCGAGGCTTTCCTCAGCATGGTTCCCGGTGACAGCAGCGGAACCGCGGTCGGAAACACGCCCAACTGCCTGCTCACAGGCCTCTACGGCATTTCCGACACGTTCAAGGGCAAGCGCTGGGATTGGCGGATTTCCACCGATTACCGCTTCTCCGACGCCTTCATGATGTATGGCTCGATCGCGACGGGTTATAAGGGCGGTGGCGTCAACCCGCGGCCCTTCTTCGGTCCCTCGGCCGGCGACTGTAACGCCTCGACCTATGTCGCGCCCGCGCCATGCAATCAGCTGGGTAGCTTCCAGCCGGAAACAATCATCACTTATGAAGTGGGCTTCAAGACCGACTTTTTCGATCGCAAGGTTCGCCTGAACGGTGCCGTCTTCTTCAACAAATATGACGACATCATTCTGCAACTCTCGGCCTGCCCGTCTATTCCGTGTCAGAAGCCGGCCAACGTGGGTAAGGCAGAGGTCAAGGGATTCGAGCTGGAAACCACCATTCGCCCCGTCGACGGTCTGACCCTCGACGGTTCGTTGAGCTACATCGACTTCAAATATACCGACATCGGCCAGGCGAGCGTTCCGATCACGGGCCGCACGCCTTACACGCCGAACTGGAGCAGCAGCTTCGGCATCCAGTATGACCACGTCATTGATCCGGGCACGATCACCTTCCGGTTCGACGGCAGCTATCAGTCGGACATCTACAGCGAAGCGTCCAACACCCACTGGAGCCGCGTGAAGCCTAACTTCCTGGCCAATGCGCGCCTGAGTTTCACGACGGAGGACAAGGACTGGCGGTTCGCACTGGAAGTGCAGAACCTGTTCGACAAATATTATTTCCTCTCGAAGAGCGACGTCTCCAGCTCGCTCGGCGCCGTCACCGGCGTGCCCGGCCTGCCGCGCACCTGGATGGCGTCGGTCAAGCGCAACTTCTGATCGCCCTGCGCGAACGGACATCCAAAAGAGGGACCTGGGGCCGGCGCAAACCGGCCCCTTTCTCTTGTCCGCTCCTCTCTGCAACGCAGGGCCCAGCCCAACCACTTTTCGCAGGATGAACCGCGCCATCGCAGCGCGGCACCGCCCTTGATTTGCCGAGCCCCTCTGCCATTGTCGGGAGCCATCGGGAGCGAGCGCGAAAGACGCCGCGCCGCACGACCCCGGTGAGAGAGAGGAACGCATGGCCGAGGCACCGACGACCGAATTCTGGAAAGACACGCCGCCGATCGCGAAGCCCTTCCGGCCCGGCGCGAAACCCGACGCCTATTTCGCCAAGATCGCGGAAGGGGACGAGCGGCTGTGGGTTCCCTTCAACGATACGGTCTTCTCCAAGCCGGTATGGATCAGCCCGGAGCGCAACATGTGGGCGGATGTGCTGATGGCCAAGAAGGCCGCCCTTGTCAGCCGCCATTATCACCCCATGCCCGTCTGGGCCTATACGATCAGCGGCAAATGGGCCTATCTGGAGCATGACTGGACCGCGACCGCCGGCGACTTCGTCTTCGAGGCTCCCGGCGAGAGCCACACGCTGGTCGCCTACGACCATCCCGATCCGATGAAGGTCTTCTTCGTCGTCACCGGCCCGCTCATGTGGCTCGACGAGGCGGGAAATACCGTCGGCCATTATGACGTGTTTGACTATATGGCTGCGGCGCGCGCACATTATGAGGCGGTCGGCCTCGGCGCGGACTATGTCGACAGCCTGATCCGCTAACCCACGCGCAGCTGGCCGACAGAGCCGATAAACCCGGCCAGGCCGCCCCGGAGAGAGATGCCATGAACAAGCCCGAGACCAAGATGACCGCCCCGCCGGCCGTCGACCGCACCATCGTGAAAGTGCCCGAACTTTTTCCCGATCTCATCGCCAAGCACGCCCATGCCGGCCGCTTCGTCCATTATGACGAGAAGGACAGTCCCTGGGTGCCCTTCGGCGAGAATGCGGCGATCAAGCATCTGCTCTTCGACACGCGGCACAATGTCTATTCCAACATCCTCTGGATGAAGGGGCCGAGCGTCATCGGCACGCACAAGCATCGCGGCTATGTCGTGATGGTCTGCTTGGAGGGCAGCGCGCATTATCTGGAATATGACTGGCTCGCAACGCCCGGCTGCTTCATCTACGAGACGCCCGGCGAGGCGCACACGCTCGTCACCGATCATCCCGAGGGGTGCAAGCTCTTCGGCTGGATGCAGGGGCCCAACGAATTCTACGACACCGGCGGCAATCTGGTGATGACGGCCGATGTCTGGTGGTTCATGGATCACTATGAGAGCTACTGCAAAGCCAATGGCATCCCCATCAATCCGGAGCTTTATCTGTGACCGTTCCTCCCAGCACGCTTTCCCAGTTCGACATCAAGGGCCGCAGTGCCTTCGTGACCGGCGCGGCCTCGGGCATTGGCCTGGCCTATGCCGAGACTATGGCGGAGGCCGGCGCGCGCGTGACTCTCTCGGATGTGGACGGCGAGGCGGCCGAACGCGAGGCGGCGCGCCTGCGCGGCGAAGGGCATGAGGCCCGCGCCGTCCAGCTCGACGTCTCCGACCGCGCCCGCACAACGCGGGTGATGGACGAGCATGTCGCGGCCTATGGCGGGCTCGACATCTGCTTTGCCAATGCGGGCCTGGGTCTGGGCCCCGGCTTCTGGCATCCGGGCGGCCATCGCGATCCCAATGGCCAGGTCGACACCTACGATCCGGCTCTCTGGGACAAGACCATCGCCATCAACCTGACCGGCGCCTACAACAGCATGCGCGACGCCGCGCGCATCATGAAGGCGCAGGGCCGCGGCGGATCGATCATCGCCACCGCTTCCAATGCCGGCATCATGTGCGAGGCGATCGTACCCATGCCCTACATGCCCTCCAAGGCCGGCGTCATCCACATGGTGCGCCACCTCGCATTCGAGCTGGGCGAATACAGGATCCGCGTGAACGCCATTCTCCCCGGTCCGTTCGTCACCAATATCGCCGACGGCCATCTGAAAGATCCCGTCGTGCGCAAGGCCTGGGACGACGCGACCTTGATGGGCAGCATCGCTGACACCTACCAGATCAAGCCCCTCGCCCTCTATCTCGCCTCGGACGCCTCCAGCTACGTGACCGGCAGCTCGATGCTGATCGACGGCGGCATGGCGCTGGGCAAGTTCGAATAAGGCTTCGTACGCCTGCGAAAGCAGGAATCCAGGGCGGCTATGCCTGCCATCGTCTCCTCGCGAGGGAGGCAAGACATTGAGGAGACGATCATGACCGCCGCACAGGCAGCCATCTGTTACGGGCCGGACAAACCCTTCGCCATCGAGCCCGTGACTCTGGACGCGCCGCGCGCGGACGAGGTGCTGGTACGCATCGTCGCCTGCGGCATCTGCCACACGGACATGGCCGTGCGCGACGGCCAGCTCCCCACGCCCCTCCCCGCCATCCTCGGGCATGAGGGCGCGGGCATCGTCGAGCAGGTCGGCGCCGGCGTCACCCATGTAAAGCCCGGCGACCGTGTCATCATGAGCTTCAACAGCTGCGGCCATTGCCCGAGCTGCGAGATCGAGAAGCCGACCTACTGCTATAATTTCGTGCCGGAGAACTGGCTCGGCACGCGGCCGGACGGCAGCCATACCGCCCACAAGGACGAGGCTGGGGTCAACGCCAATTTCTTCGGCCAGTCCTCATTCGCGACCTATGCCATCGGCCATGCGCGCAATGTCGTCAAAGTGCCCGATGCGGCGGCGGACATCGCGCTCTCCACGCTGGCGCCGCTCGGCTGCGGCTTCATGACCGGCGCGGGCGCCGTGCTGCGCAGCATGAAGGTGCGCGCGGGCCTGCCCATTGCCGTGTTCGGCACCGGCGCGGTCGGCCTCGCCGCGATCATGGCCGCGAAGATCGCAGGCGCGGACCCGATCATCGCGGTCGACATCCACGACAGCCGTCTCGCGCTCGCCAGGGAGCTGGGCGCGACGCACATCATCAACGGCAAGAGCAGCGACGCCTTCGCCGCCATCCGCGAACTCTGCCCGCAGGGCCTTGCCTATGCCTTCGACACGACGGGCATCAACGCCTTGATCCAGAACGCGTTCAATCTTCTCGCGCCGCTCGGCATCGTCGGCATCGTCGGTGCCTCGCCACCCACCGACGACCTCGTCTTCAACGAAACCAGCTTCATGGGCGGCGGCAAGCGCGTGATGGGCATCCTCGGCGGCGATTCCGATCTCTTCGATTTCCTGCCCGAGCTGATCGAGCATCATCTCGCCGGGCGCTTCCCGCACGACCGGCTCATCCAGACCTTCCCGTTCAGCGCGATCAACGAGGCTTTCCACGCCGGCGAGAGCGGCGCGGTGGTGAAGCCCGTGCTGCTCATGGACTGAAGAGGGTGGCACCGCGATGATCCCCGATCCCGGCGAATCCTTCCACAGCGACAGCCTGGACCTGCCCTGGGCGGAAAGCTGGGCGGGCGATCCGGGCATCCAGCTCAAGGCGCTGATGATCGACATCGAGGGCGGGCGCTATGCCGTGCGCATGCGCTTCCGCCCCGGCCTGCTGGTCGCGCCGCACAAGCATACCGGCGAGGTCCATGCCTACACCTTCAGCGGCAAGTGGAATTATCTCGAATATGAGGGCAGCCCCGCCAATGTCGCGGGTTCCTATCTGTTCGAGCCGCCGGGCACCACGCACACCCTCAAGGTCGCGGACGATGCCGGCGATTGGACCGAGGTCCTCTTCATCCTCTACGGCGCCATGCTGCACATGGACGAAGCCGGCGTCATCATCGGCGTCACCGACGCGCAGAGCGTCCTCGCCGAATATGCCCAGCGGCTGACGGCACAGGGCGCGTCCCTCCCCGCCCACCTTCCCGTCGGCGGCCGCATGGCCTATCGGCCGCTCACGGACTGAGCCGAGACAACTAAGGAGCAACCGAATGCGCGCCGCCGTCATGCAGGGGCTGCACAAGCCCCTCGCCCTCGAGACCCTGCCCGATCCGACGCCGGGCGACGGGCAAATCGTGGTCAAGGTCGGCCGCTGCGGCATTTGCGGGTCGGATCTGCACATGACCGAGGACCCCGGCTACGGCATGGGCGCGGGCGATGTGCTGGGCCATGAATTCGCGGGCGAGGTCGTGGCGCTCGGCAAGGGCGTGGACGGCGTGCGGACGGGCGATCTCGTCTCGGTCATTCCGCTGATGAGTTGCGGCCAGTGCGCGGCCTGCAAGGCGGGCGACCTCGCCTGGTGCGAGCAATTCGGCCTGCAAGGCGGCGGCTATGCCGAATATGCCCTCACCCGGCCCAATCAATGCGTGATCCTGCCCAGGTCCGTGAGCCTGGCGGACGGCGCCATCGTCGAGCCGCTGGCGGTGGCGCTGCACGGCGTCTCCCTCTCCGGCATCAAGCCGGGCGACAAGGTGCTGGTGCTCGGCGCGGGACCCATCGGCCTCGCCGTCGCCTTCTGGGCGCGGCGGGCGGGCGCGGGCAAGGTGGTGGTGCAGGACATCGCGCCCCACCAGCGCGAGCGGGCGCTGGAGATGGGCGCGACCGACTTCGTCATCGATCGCGAGGACCCGGTCGGCGCCTCCACCCGCGCGCTCGGCGGCCTCGCCGACATCGTCTTTGAATGCGTGGGCGTGCCGGGCCTCATCGCGCAGGCGGTCAATCAGCTGCGCGGGCGCGGCACCATCGTGCTGCTGGGCCTGTGCAACCAGCCCGACACGTTCAACAGCTTCGCCATGCTCAGCAAGGAAATCCGCCTCGTCACCTCCGCCTTCTTCACGCGCGGCGAATATGAGGCGGCGCTGGACGCGCTGGAGCGCGGCGCGGCCGAACCGCGCGCGCTGGTGACGCAGACGGTGAGCCTCGCCGACACGCCCGCCACCTTCGAGGCGCTCAAGCATCGCACCCATCAGTGCAAGGTGCTGATCGCACCCTGAAGGCCGTTCACCCGCTGGAGAAGCGTGCCTCCAGCAGATCGATCTCGCGCACCAGCTTGCGCGTCGCCTCGCTGCCGAGCTGGCCCTGCCGCGCGAGGCGGAACAGCTCAGCCCGCTCGGCCTTGAGCGCGGCGAGGCGCAGCTCGCGCTCGATCCGCTCGATCTTGTGGACCGCATCCTTGTCCAGCGTCTCGCTCATGCTCTGCTCGATGCGCCGGCGGTAGCCGTCCATGATGCGCGAGGCGACGGCGACATAGACGTCCGCATCGGGCCGCCCTTCCGCCATCGCGTGCTCGGCCTGCTCGATGGCGGCAATCGCGGACTGGGCCGCCGCGGTCTTCGCCCGCTCCTCCTCGGCGAGATGGGATGGTTCGGCCGGCATCTGGAGCCCGCGCAGCAGGAGCGGCAGGCCGATGCTCGCTGCAATGAGCGACATGATGATGACGCCCATGGCAAGGAAGATGGCGAGGTCGCGCGCGGGAAAGGCCGTGCCGTCCGCCAATGTGAGCGGCAGGGTCAGCACGCCCGCCAGCGTGATCGCGCCGCGCACGCCCGCGAATGAGGTGACCGCCACGACGCGCCAATTGGGCGACTGGCGCCACTCCCCCGCGCGGAACAAGGTCCAGCGCAGTGAGAGCCACACCCAGAGAAAACGCAGGCCCGCAAGGCCGGCGTTGATCGCCAGCACATAGATGGCGAGCCACCAGGGCTCGTGATGGCCGGTCTGCCGTACGATGTCCGCCGCGCCAGCAAGGATGCCGGGCAACTGCTCGCCCAGCAGCACGAAGATGATGCCGTTCGCAGTGAACTGGATGGCGTCCCAGATGCTGCTGCGCCGGATGCGGGTGGAGGCAGCCACTTCGCCCGTATTCTCGACGAAGCCCATGGTGAGGCCCGCCGCGACCGCCGCGAGAATGCCTGAGCAATGCAGATGCTCCGCTGCCAGATAGGAGCCGAAGGGAATGAGCAGCGAGATGAGGATCTGCGCGCCGCCATCCTCGCCGAAATGCCGCGAGATCCACGCCTTGATGCGCGCCACGCCCCAGGTGAGGCCCACGCCGATGGCAATGCCGCCCAGCGCCACCCACACGAAATTCAGCGCCGCATTCTGGACGGAGAAGGCGCCCGTCAGCGCCGCCGCCACCGCGAAGCGCAGGCAGACGAGGCCCGACGCGTCGTTGAGCAGCGATTCCCCCTCCAGGATGTGCATGAGCCGCTTGGGGATCGGCACGCGCTGGGCAATGGCGGAGACGGCGATGGGATCTGTGGGCGAGACCACCGCGGCGAGCGCGAAGGCCACGGCGAGCGGCATGGAAGGAATCATCCAGTTGATGAACAAGCCCATGCCGATGACCGTGAAGAGCACGAGGCCCAGCGCCAGCTCGATCACGGTCTTGCCGTCCTTGAGCAGCTCCTCGCGCGGGATGCGCCAGCCGTCGAGGAACAGGAGCGGCGGCAGGAAAAGGAGAAAGAATATCTCCGGATCGAGCGTCACGCGCCAGTCCGCCATCAGGCCGATGCCCGCGCCAAGCGCGATCTGGAAGAGCGGGCGCGGCAGGGGCAGCGGGATCGCGCGCGACAGGAAGCTGCTGCCGACGACGGCGAGCAGCAGGATCAGGACGATCGTGATCGATTCCAACGTGTCTTCCCGTCTGGGGCTGGCCGGCCCGTGACCGTGCCTTCATGAGGCGCATCCGGCGGAGAGAGGAGAGGCCCGCCGGCCAGCGAAATGGCGTGCGGCCCGGCGCGGACGCTACGGACCGGCGCCAACGTCGCGTCTCGGCGGCTCCGCGTCAACCATTGCCGTGGCGGAAAATGCCCTCGCCTCAGTCGGCGGCCTTCCCTTCGAGCGCCAGCAGCGCCGTCGCCTGCACCTGCACCCGGTCGAGCCGCTCGCCCGCCGCATCGGCGCGGCTGACGGTGATGGAGAAGCGCGGCTCCGCGCGATTGCGGAAGATGGTGGAGATCATCTCATCGCGTGCGCCCTCCTCCATTTTCTCCCAGCGCAAGGCGAAGTCGGGGGCGGCCAGAACGGCCTCGATCATCGGCTTCAGATCCGTGTCGCCGCCGCCCGTGATATGGCACATGGGCTGCTGGAAGGAGACGACGAGGAAATAGCCCGCCGTCAGCGTCGAGTTGATCCGCCAGAAGAGATTGCCGGCGCGCAGGCCCGGCGGCGGCAAGGCGATGTCCGGCACGCCCTCGACCAGCCCCATCCGATCGCCAAGGCCCACCGCCGTCACGAAGGCCTGCGTGCTGCCCGACCAGCTCTTGGGCTCCAGCACCCACAGTTCGCAGCCGCGCAGTGCGCCGGCGAAGCCCCGCGCCAGATCATCCTCGCCCTGCGCCAGGGCCGGTGCGGGCAACAGCGCGAGCGGCAGCAGCAGGCTCCGCATCACCGGCTCAGCCGCCGTCAGCGCCGGCATTGGCTTCGTTGATGATCTGGCGGCGCTTGATCTTCCACTCGCCGCCCACCTTCACGAACTCGTCCACTTCCCGCCCCTGTTCGTGCAGCACGGGTGCCTTGTCCGGCGCTTCGATGACGATGCCGGTATAGACGAACTCGCCGTGCGCCGTGTCGCCGGTGACCGTGATGCGCGGATTGCTCACCAGCACGTTCATGGTCGTGCGCGATCCGCTCGCCGCGCTGGAGGGCAGGCTCTTGTAGAGCGCCTTGATCGCCGCGCGCCCCTTTATGACGCGCTCGCCCAGGATCAGTTCGCCATCCTCGGCATATTCGTCGCCGAAGTCGTCGCGCTTGGGGTGGCCGAGCTGGCTGTAATAATCGACGACCAGCTCCTCGATCTGGATGCGGTCGAGCAGGGTCTGCGCCGTCGTCCTTGCCTGCGCGCCTGTGCTTGCCAGGACCGCGAGGCCAAGCCCCAGCCCCATTGCCGTCTTCATCATGAACATGTCCCTCCCCCTTTTTCCGTATGCGCGCGGACCTTAATCAGGCACAGCGACGCCGCCCAGCGAAATAACGCCACTATGGCCTTCGCATCCGCGCCCGGCTTCGATAGGGAGCGAACCATATTGACTCACCGCCAGAGGAGAAGAGTGTCATGACCGCGCGCGGCCTTTCCGTTGAAAAAGTGGCCCGGCCCGAGGGACCGACCGTGCGCGATGCGGTCATGACGCTGCTGCGCGACCTCGGCATGACGACCTTGTTCGGCAATCCCGGCTCTACCGAGCTGCCGCTGTTCCGCGACATGCCGCAGGATTTCCAGTATATTCTCGGCCTTCAGGAGAGCGTCGTCGTCGGCATGGCGGACGGGTTCGCGCAGATGAGCGGCAATGCCGCCTTCGTGAACCTGCACAGCTCGGCCGGCACTGGCCATGCGCTCGGCAACATCTTCACCGCCTATCGCAACCAGACGCCGATGGTCATCACGGCGGGGCAGCAGGCGCGCAGCATCTTCCCCTACGATCCCTTCCTCTATGCCGAGCGCGCGACGGAATTCCCGCAGCCCTTCGTCAAGTGGACCTGCGAGCCGGCGCGCGCCGAGGATGTGCCGCTCGCCATCCTGCGCGCCTATCATATGGCGATGCAGGCGCCGCGCGGCCCCGTCTTCGTGTCTGTGCCGATCGACGATTGGGATCGCCCGTGCGCGCCTATCGCCGCCTCGCGCGTCAGCGCCGCCACCATGGCGGACCCGGCGCTGATCGCACAGGCCGCCGAAGCGCTCAACAAGGCCAGGTCGCCCGTCATCGTCGCGGGGGCGGGCGTGGGGCGCGAGAATGCGCGCGGTGCGCTTGCCGAGCTGGCGAGCAAGCATCAGGCGCCGGTCTGGGTCGCGCCCATGGCCGCGCGCGCCGTCTTCCCGGAGGATCATGCGCTCTTCGCCGGCTTCCTCCCCGCCTCGCGCGAGGCGATCGTCAATGCCCTTGCCCAGCATGACCTGGTGCTGGTGCTAGGGGCGCCGGTCTTCACTTATCATGTCGAAGGCTTCGGCCCCTATCTGCCCGAGGACGCGCAGCTCATCGCCATCGTCGATGATCCTCATGCCGCCGCGCGCACGCCGGTCGGCCAGGCCATCGTCGGTAATGTGGCTCACGCCATCGCGGCCCTCGGCGCCGCCGCCAATCCGCCCCCGCGCCCGCCCGTCCGCCCGGCTGCCCCGCACGCCGCGCCGCAGCAGGCGGGCGACGCGATCAGCGAGGAACTGCTGATGGCGCGCCTCACGGCCCTGCGCCCCGGCGGCCTCATCATGAGCGAGGAAGCGCCGAGCACGCGCGGGCCGCTCCACGATTTCTTCCCCATCCGGCTCGACGACGAGTTCATGGCCACCGCGAGCGGGGGCCTGGGCTTTGCCCTCCCCGCCGCCGTGGGCGCGGCGCTCGCCCGGCCCGATCGCACGGTCTTCTGCCTGCTCGGCGATGGGTCCTCCATGTATTCGATCCAGGGCATCTGGACGGCGGCGGACCTCAAGCTCGACGTGCGCTTCCTCATCGTCAACAATGGCGGCTATGCGGCGCTCGACCAGTTCGGGGCCCTGTTCGACATTGAGGTGGTGGGCAGCAAGCTCCCCGGCATCGATTTCGTGAAGCTGGCCGAGGGCATGGGCGTGCCTGGCGCCCGCGTGGCCGAGGCGGCCGGGCTGGACGCCGCCATCGACTGGCTGTTCGCCGGGAAGGGGCCGCGACTCCTTGAGGCAATTGTGCAACGCCCGGGATAATTCTGCATCAGCGCCGATCATTCCTCCTTGAATTGATTATGGTCAATCACAGCTAGGCCGGAGCCTTCGAAGGAAGGCCGTCCGAAAGTGAGTTCAGGAGGAATTGATGTTCAAAAAGACCCTGTTGGTGTCCGCGGCCCTGCTGACATCGACGAGCGCATTCGCGCAGGCTGCCGCCGAGAATGGCGCAGGGGCGGAAGATGATTCCGAGGTCATCATCGTCACCGCGCAGAAGCGCGAGCAGGCTCTGCAGGATGTGAGCGCGGCCGTCAGCGCCGTCGGCCTCGAGCGGCTGCAGAGCGCCCAGGTCAACAACATCGCCGACCTGCAGACGATCGTGCCGTCCGTGAACTTCGGCAGCGATTTCAACCAGGCCAAGATCTTCATCCGCGGCGTGGGCGCCAACACGTCCACCACCGGCAGCTCGACCGGCGTCGCCCTGCATGTCGACGGCGCCTATGTGGCGCGCGCCGAAGCCCAGCTCACGTCGCTCTTCGATCTTGAGCGCGTCGAGGTGGTGCGCGGTCCGCAGGGCACGCTTTATGGCCGCAACGCAGTCGGCGGCTCGATCAATCTCATCACCGCCAAGCCGAGCGACATCTTCGAGGGCTATGCCCGCCTCACTTATGGCAACTACAACACGCTGACGGGCGAGGTCGCCATTGGCGGCCCGATCACGGATGGCATCAACTTCCGCGTCGCGGCCAAGACCGAGGATCGCGACGGCTTCGGCATCAACCCGATCTCGGGCGCCCAGGTCGACGATCTCAATCGCCGCATGGCCCGCGCACAGCTCGAATTCGACATCAACCCCAGCGTCAACCTGCTGCTTTCGGGTGAATATTTCCGCCAGAACGACAGCTCGGGCGCCGTGCATTATCTGCGCGCCTCCTTCCCGGGCGTCGCGCGCCTCGCCCCGCTGGGCGTGGGCGGCTATGCGTCCAATCCGCGTGACCTGGCGACCGAGAGCCAGCCGGGCACCGATACCGAGAGCTATTCGTTCACCGGCACGCTGCGCGTCGACGTGAGCGAAAACATCACGCTCACCAACATCACCAACTATCGCGATTTCGAGACCGCCCTGTTCCAGGATCTCGATCTCTCGGCGGTGATCGAGGGCTTCCCGATCAATGGCCAACCGACCACGGTGCAGGAGCGCCGGATCGATTCCCGCCAGTTCAGCAACGAGCTTCAGTTCAACTATTCCAGTGACTTCGTGAACGTCGTTCTGGGCGGCTATTATTTCCATGAGCGCCAGCGTCCGATCGACAATGTCGGCTATCAGCGCCGCAATGGCCTGGCGAGCAACATCGACATTCTGGAGCGCGACGGCATTCCGCTCGATCTCGCTTACGAGCTGTGCGGCTATGGTCCCGGCACCGTGGACGGCACGATCATCGCGCCCAAGCGCGTCTGCACCCGGTCCAATCTCGGCACCGAGGCCTGGGCGCTGTTCGGCCAGGCGAACATCGACTTCGGCGCGTTCAGCGACAGCCTCTCCGGGCTCAGCCTGAAGCTTGGCGGCCGCTACAGCCACGAGCATGTCGACAGCGAAAATCCGAGCATCATCATCCGCTATGCGGCGGGCCAGCCCGACAATGCGCTGCCCACGCTCAATCCCACTGCGGCCGGCACGCACCGCGAGCGCACGTTCAAGGACTTCACGCCCGAGATCGGCGTTTCCTACGAAGTGACGCCGGACGTCATGCTCTATTATACCTATTCGGAGGGCTTCAAGGCGGGCTCGGGCGAGAATGCCTCGGGTTCGACCACGATCGTCAATCCCGAGACCGTCACCAATCATGAGGCGGGCATCAAGGCTTCCTTCGGCCGCTTCGCCACCGTCAACCTGGCCGGCTACACCTACAAGCTGGACGGCCTTCAGCTCAACAAGACGATCGCGGGCGGGCCGACCGGCTACACCACGATCTTCCAGAATGCCGCCTCCACCAAGGCCAGCGGCATCGAGCTGGACATCGCGCTCCAGCCGGTGCGCGGCCTGCGTCTCTCGGGTGCGCTCTCCTACACGGACGCGCATTTCGTGGACTATGTGACGATCGATCCGCTCAATCCGGCGAACGTCGCGGGCGGCACGCCTTATGACTCCATCACCAATCCGGACCCGACGGCCTATGGCGCGCCGGGCAGCGGTGACATCCAGCTCGCCGGCAACGATACGCGCAACAGCCCGCGCTGGTCGTGGAACCTGCATGGCGAGTGGGACATTCCCGTGGCGATCCCGGGCCGGCTGACCCTGTCTGGCGATCTGTCCTACAAGGGCGATACCTACTTCACCGAATATATGCGCCCGATCGAAGGCTCGCGCGCCTACACCATCGGTGATGCCTCGCTCGCCTATACGACCGAGGACCGCCGCATCAAGGTGCAGGCCTGGGTCAAGAATATCGGCGACGTCTTCCGTCCGGGCAGCACCTTCGCGCTTGCCACGGGCCGCCTGCTCGGCGCCACCTGGCTGCCGCCGCGCACTTATGGCGTGACGCTCGGCTACAACTTCTGATCCTGCGTGCGGGCGGTGGCTCCGGCCATCGCCCGCATCATCCGCTCGGGGCCAAAGCGGCAGCCCGCGACCGGGCGAGGAAAGCCCTCTCTTGCAAAAAGCGGTGGACCCCAGCATGGATTCGCGAAACAGCGGATCGAAGCGAAGGCGCGTGCGCAGCTCGCGCGTGCGGGGCTGCCGCCGGACCTGACCGAGAAAGAGAGAGAGCATGTCGAAAGTCTTCATCACCTGCGCCATCACTGGCGCCTCGCCCATGCCCAAGCACCCCAATTTCCCGTTCAGGCCCGAGCATGTCGCGCAGGAAGCGCTCGACGCGGCCGACGCCGGCGCCTCGATCATCCACGTCCATGTCCGCAATGAAGCGGATGGCACGCCCAGCCAGTCGCTGGAGGATTATCGCAAGGTCGTGCGCATGATCCGCGAAAAGAACAATGAGGTGATCCTCAACGTCACCACCGGGCCGGGCTGCATGTGGTTTCCCAAGAGCGCGGAAGAGCCGGCCATGCCGGACATGGAAAAGACGCTCATGTTCACTGCCGAGCGCCGCATCGAGCACATTCTGGACCTCAAGCCCGATATGTGCACGCTCGACATCTGCACCATGAACCTGTGGGGCGGCATCGCCATGAATCTGGAGATGATCGTCGGCAAGATGGGCACCATGTGCCAGGACGCCGGCGTGCTCACCGAGATCGAGTGTTTCGAGGCAGGCGATTTCGTCTTCGCCGACGATCTGATGGCCAAGGGCCTCATTCCCACGCATTCGCCCTTCACCTTCGTGCTCGGCACCAAATACGGCCTGCCCGCCACGCCCGAGGCGATGATGTATTCGAAGAACCAGATTCCGCGCGGCAATCCCTTCACGGGTTTCGGTGTCTCGCGCCACAGCTTCCCCATGGCGGCGCAGTCCGTGCTGCTTGGCGGCAATATGCGCGTGGGCTTCGAGGACACGATCTATCTCAAGAAGGGCCTGCTCGCGAACAACAATGCCGAGCTGGTCCATTGGGGCGCGCAGATCGTCGAGAAGCTGGGGCAGGAAGTCGCCACGCCCGGCGAGACGCGGCAGATGCTCGGCCTCGCCCATTGAGCCAGACGGTGTCCGCCTCCCGGGGGACGCCTGCCGGCACGCAGCGGACGGACGGCTCGTCCTCCGTCAAGTCGGCGACGCGCACGCTCGACATATTGGAGTTCGTCGTCGCCCAGGGCCGGCCGGTGAGCGCGGCCGAGATCGCGGCGACGCTGCGCATCCCCATCAGCAGCCTTTCCTATCTGCTGGGGACGCTGATCGAGCGCGGCTATCTCACGCGCAGCGGGCGGATGCACAGTCCCGGCCCGGCCCTCGCCCGCCTCCAGGTCGCCGAGCCCGCAGCCTTGCTGGTCGACCGCGTGGCTCCGCGCGTGCGCTCTCTCTCCATGCAGCTCGACGAGACTGCTGCCTTCTTCGTGCGCCACGGCCATGAGATGGAGGCGATCGCCAGCGAGGTGTCCGCCCAGCCGCTGCGCTACAATGTCGAGGTGGGCCGGCTGCTGCCGCTCTATGCCTTCTCGGCCGGCAAGGCGATCCTCGCCACGTTCGGCGAGGCGGAGCTGGACGATTATTTCCGGGCGGTCGAACTTAAGGCCTTCACGCCGCAGACCGTGACAGACGAGGCCGCGCTGCGCGAGGAGCTGCGCCGCATCGGCCCCCACGGCCTCGCGCGCACGGGGGAGGAATATACGCCCGGCATCATCGGCATCGGCAAGGCCGTGCTGACGGCAGACGGCACGCTGCTCGGCGCGATCAGCATGGCCATTCCCATGGCGCGCGCGACGCCGATGCTGGAGGAGCGCGCCGCGCTGCTGGTGGTGCGCGCTTCGGACGCGCTGGGCCTGGGATAGGCGCAGCAATGGCCGAGATCGTCAACCTGCGCCTGGCCCGCAAGGCGCGCGAGCGCAAGAAGGCCGAGCAGACCGCAGCGGAGAACCGCGCCAAGCACGGCCGCACCAAGGCCGAGAAGGAAAAGGCCCGCGCCGAATATCTGCGCACGGAGCGCATCGTCGATGGCGCCAAGCTGGACCGGGACGGCGACGGCGACAAGAACGGAAACTGAGCGTCAGCCGCCGTTCGTTTCGCGCTTCAGCCGTTCGTCCAGTGCCTTTTCGCGGCTGTCGGCATAAGCGCGGCATGCGCCGGGATCGATGAATGGGTTGGGCGTGCGCGCGCGGCTCAGTTGCGCGGCGTTCTGCCGGGTTCGCGGCTGCTCGGGATGCGAGGTCAGCAGAATGTCGCAAGGCAGCGCACGCATCCGCGCGAAGCTGCCGCGAAAGGCCTCGATGATGCCGCGATGCGCGGGATCGGAGAAACGATAGCCGTCCGCGCTGATGGCATTGAGGCTGGCGGCGAAGACCAGATTGCGGCAGTTCCGCCCCTCGCAGCTGCGCCAGGTCCAGCTCGTCGACCCCGCAGTATGGCCCGGCGTCGCGATGGCCGTGACGATCGTATCGCCAAGCTGGATCTGCTCGCCGTCCCGCACCGCGCGCAGCCGCGCAATGCCCGGCTGGGACGGCAGGATCGCCGCCTGCGGATCATCGGGGTCGGCACGGCCGGTGCGCAGGGCTCGCACCGCGCCCGCGCCGGCCAGCACCGTTGCACCCGTGTCGCGCGCCAGCGCCGCGATGCCGCCGGCATGGTCGTAATGCGGCTCCGTGCTCAGAATAAATTTGATGTCGCTCAGCGCGAAGCCGAGGCTGCGAATATTGGCCTCCAGCGCCGGCACGGACTGCGGGACGGCGCCGTCGATCAGGATCAGCCCCTTGCTCGTGCGGATGAGGCCGACACTGAGGCCATCGAAGCCCGCCATGTAGCTCTCGCCGAAGACGCGAAACGGCACCTGCGACCCCAGCCAGCGGCTCGCATGGTCAGGCTCGATCGGCAGCGACAGCGGATCGTCGCCCTGTCCCGCCCCCGCCACTGCGGCGCCGAAGCCCGCCGCCAGGCTCATGATCCCCGCCATCATCCATCGCTTGCCCATGTCGGCCGGCCTCCCATCCCCTGTTCGCTGGCGAAGACATGTCGCACGCGCGGCCAGCCGACAAAGCATCATTTCTCGACAAAGCCATGAGATAATTTCATGATCGGGCCATGGATCGTGCCCAACTACCCCTCAATGCCCTGCGCGCCTTCGAGGTGGCCGCCCGCCATCTCAATTTCACGCGCGCCG
>CBIMKI010000026.1:0-17836 GCA_966244395.1 uncultured Sphingobium sp.
ATCACCGAGACGCTGCGACTGATCCCGCAAAACTCCAATGTCCAGTCCGACGCGGTCTCAGGCATCACGGCCGGCGCCAATGTCGGCGCCTCCTTCGCCAACCTGCGCGGCCTCAACCCCTTCAACGGCACGCGCACACTCACGCTGGTGAACAGCCGCCGCTTCATCCCCACCTCGGACGGCGGCGCGATCGATCTCAACATGATCCCATCGGCCATGATCCAGCGGGTCGAGACCGTCACGGGCGGCGCCTCGGCCGCTTATGGGTCGGACGCCATCGCCGGCGTGGTCAACATCATCCTGGAAAACCGCTTCGAGGGCATCAAGGCGCAGGCCGACTATGGCCAGACCTTCCGCGGCGACGGCAAGAGCTATCACGCCTCGCTCATGGGCGGCACCAGTTTCGCGGGCAATCGCGGCCATATCGTGGTCGGCCTCGAATATCAGAAGAATGAGGGCATCGGCGATTGCGCCCGCGTGCGTCTATGGTGCGCGGAAAGCTACGACATCTTCACCAATTCCAACAACATCCTGCCGGGCGGCGGCACCTCGGGCTACAACATCCCCGGCTCGCCGGGCTACGGCCTGCCCCATTATGTGATCGGCCCGGATTCGCGGCAGGCCTATAACGATCCCCACGGCGTGGTGCGCGATCGCACGCCCGCGCCGCTGGCGGCCCGCAACATGCGCTTCAACGATGACGGCACCGGCGTGGTGCAGTTCGACCCCGGCCGCTATCTCAGCTCCGCCCAGATCGGCCCGCGCCAGGGCGGCGACGGCGCCTCCACTTATGACGACAGCGACATCCAGACGCCGCTCGAGCGCTGGGTGGGCTATCTCTACGGCCAATATGAGCTGAGCGACGCCATCAAGCTGGAGACCGAGCTGACTTACGCCCAGCGCATCGCCTCCAACACCAGCTATATCGTCGGTCCCCGCTCGACCTTCTTCGTCAATGGCGACAATCCGTTCATCCCCGCCGATCTGCGCGCGCTGCTGGGCGGCGCGGGCTTCAGCCTCGGCAAGGATCTCGACGGCGCCCTGACATCGGTGAACGAGGCCGATGCCAAGGTGTTCCGCGGCCTGCTCGGCCTGTCGGGCAATCTGTTCGGCGACTGGACCTGGGACGCTTATTATCAATATGGCCACAACAAGCGGCATCAGGACCGGACCAACAACCGCGTCAACGCGCCGTTCCAGTGGGCCTTGCAGGCCGTGGACCAGGGCCTGGCGACGACAGGCGTGGCTAATGGCAACATCGTCTGCGCCGAACTCACCAAGGCCAACCCGGACCCGCGGGCCCAGGGCTGTGTGCCGTTCAACCTCTTCGGTCTCGACAATGGCTACGACAACACGGCGGCTTTCGAATATGTCTATCGCCCGGTGGTGGAAGACTTCGTCTATTCCCAGCACGTGCTCTCCGGCTCGGTGCAGGGCACGCTGCTGGACGGCTGGGCCGGCCCCATCTCGGCGGCCGCGGGCGTCGACTGGCGCAGCGAGGGCGGCGATGTCACTCATGGCAACATCCCCGACTATAATGATTATGCCTTCACCTTCGGCCTCGATTATTCGGGCAAGATCGCCGTGCTCGAAGGCTTCACGGAGCTAAACGTGCCGGTCTTTCGCGACTCCGCGCTCGGCGACCTCTTCGAGCTGAACGGCGCCATCCGCTACACGCGCAATCACGCCACCAACAATGACAGCAAGGAGGAGAAGACCTCCGAAGCCGTCAGCTGGAAGCTTTCGGCCGTCTATGACGTGACCGAGGGCATCAGGTTGCGCGCCTCGCGCTCGCGCGACATCCGCGCTGCCGGTTTCCGCGAACTTTTCCTGCGCAACGTGCCGACCGAGCCCTGCTCGACCAGCGGCCTCGTCGACAATCCCGCCATTCCCGGCTCGCCGCCCGTGGGCGACGACTGTACGCCCATCCTGGGCGGCGGCAGCTTCGCCCTGACGCCCGAGAAGGCCGACACGACGACGGCGGGCATCGTGCTCCAGCCCAGCTTCATCCCGGGCCTGCGCCTGTCGGTCGACTGGTATCAGATCAAGATCGCGGACGCGGTCACATCGCTTGGCGCCCAGCGCATCGTCGACTTCTGCGACGATTACGACCTGTTCTGCGAGCGCATCACCTACGGTACGGAAGGCGACGGCGGCATCACCTTCATCGATGCCCGCCAGGTCAACCTCGCCAAGCTGGAACTGCGCGGCGTGGACCTGGAAGTCGATTATCGTCTGCGGCTAAGCGACCTTGTGAGCAACTGGAATGGCGCGCTCAACCTGCGTCTGCTCGGCAATCATCAATATGACTTCATCTCGCAGGCCAATCCCAGCGTGCCCGAGCTGGATTATGCCGGCCAGTCGGGCCCGGTCGGCGACGGCGGCGACTTCAACCCCGCGCCGCCATGGATCTGGAATGCCTTCGTCAGCTACGACACCGACAATTTCAACGTGACGGCCTCGTGGCGCCGGTTCAGCGAAGGCATCTACAACATCCAGCGCACGGGCCCCGAGGACGCCGGCTACGACCCCACGCAGACCAACAGCATTTCGTCCAACCGGGTGAAGGGCGCGAGCTATTTCGGCCTCGCCATGACCTATCAGCTTCCGATCGGCAGCAGCGGCCGCCGGCATATCGAGCTGTTCGGATCCATCGACAATCTGTTCGACCGCAAGCCCCCCATCGCGCCGGGCGGCGGCGGCGGCGGCGGCTCCAACTATCCCACCAATCCGGTGTTCTTCGATACCTTCGGGTCGCGCTTCCGCGCCGGCATTCGCGTCAGATATTGAAGACCGGCCGACCCGGCCGACGCGTCATTGCCCTGGCAATTACGCTTCGGCCGGGATCAAGACCTTCAGCTTCCTCCCTGGAAAGGGCGAGCTTCCTTCCGGAACTCGCCCTCTTTTTTTTCCGCCCTGCATGCATCCTAGCCATGGCGCGCAACGGACGTCCCTCGCCTCAGCCTCTACAGCGCGAGGCCCCGTCCCCATGGTGCCACAAAAGGGCTGTCAGTCCAGGCAACCCACTCGTGCTAGTGGCTTGCGCGCCGCCGATAGTCGCGAGGCGGCATGCCGAAATGATCGTGGAACGAGCGCGCGAAATGAGCTGCGCTGTTGAAGCCCCAGGCAAAGGCGATCTCGGTCAGCGTATGGCCCGCCCAGCTGGGGTTACCGATCTGCCGCGCGCACTCCTCAAGCCGCCGGCGGATGATATAGGCGGAGACCTTCTCGCCCCGGCGCGAAAAGACGGCCCGCAGATAACGCGGCGAGATTCGCATGCCCGTGGCGATCGTCGCGGGCGAAAGGTCGGGATCGCGCAGATTTTCCTCGATATAGCGAATGACCTCGGACTGGCGGGCGGCAATGGCGGCGGACATCAGATGCTGCTGCTCAAAGCCGATGGCGTAAGTCATGGCCAGCATGTCCAGCACCTGCCGGGCGAAACGCGTATCGTAGATCGAATTGAAGCCGCCTTCGAGGCGCAGGTCCAGTTCCTCCACCATGGCGGATACCGCGCTGGTGAGGCCGACGTCCTTCTTGAGCGCCACCCCGCAATATTGATCGGGCGCGGGGAAATGGCCCCGAATGGTCGCGGCATCGAGCCGCAGCATCACGATGCGGGAATCATCCTCCACGGTGAAGCTGTGCGGCGCGGCGCTGTCGCAGAGCACGAAGTCGCCCTCCTCCAGCTGCGCCTCATGGCCGCAATGCCGCAACTGGCTCCTCCCCTTGGCCTGGAGCAGGAAGGAATAGAGGCGCGGCACGCCCCGCTGGATGTGACGGCTGGAGCGCTCGATGTTGATCCGGCTGGTGCTCATCCGCGCGAACTGGATCGCGCCGAGCTGGCCCAGGCTCAGCCGGGCGGAAAAGGCCGTACGGTCGGCGGGCGTGAGGTCGACGCGGTTCATCTGCTGCGAGTAGAGCGTGTTCCAGGCCGATGCGCGGCCCACCGTCGGAAGCGTATCGGTGCAGTAGGACTTCATCGTTCGATCCTCTCCCGGCTGGCATCTGGTCGGCGCTGCTTTCTGGCCGATATGCTGCGCGCGGAGTTTCGGATGTCCCTCGCCAAATGCAACATTTATCGTCGCATTCGGGCTGAAAAATCGGCGGATAAACTCTGCCGCCGTTCACCCGAGGATATGACCCGGCGCCGCGTCTGCCAGGCGCTGCCGCAAGGGGCTCGCGGCGCTGGCCGATATGCACAGGAGGAGAACATCGGCTTTCATGCGCATGCCAATGGCGGGCATAACGACACAAATTAAAAAGGCTCGGAAATCCGCGGATTTCCAAGCCTTTCTATGGTGGGCGTGGCAAGGATTGAACTTGCGACCCCTGCGATGTCAACACAGTGCTCTACCACTGAGCTACACGCCCACTTGAGAGGAGAGGCCCTTACGCGGGGCTCTGCGCCGGCGCAAGCGCAAATCTGGAGGGAGAGCGCTTTCTTTTCAGGGAAGGCCGCTGGCGCTGGTCTTGCCGAACATGCGGTCTACCTCCAGCACCAGGTCGCGCAGGTGGAAGGGCTTGGAGAGCACCTTGGCTTCCGGCGCGACACGGCCGGCGCGCAGCGTGACCGCGGCGAAGCCGGTGATGAACATCACGCGCGTCTCGGGCGCGATCTGGGCGACATGCTGGGCAAGCTCGATCCCGTCCATCTCGGGCATGACGATATCGGTCAGCAACAGGTCGAAGCGCTCCTGCTGGATCAGCGGGATCGCTGCCGTCCCGCGATCGACCGCGACCACCTCATAGCCCGAGCGCTCAAGCGCCCGGCAGAGGTAGACGCGCATGGAGTCATCGTCTTCAGCCAGCAAGATGCGGATCATGTTCCAGCTCGTCGTCCCGTCAAATCATCTATCCCGCCGGTCATCAAGGCCGATCCAGCCGATGGGCTTGGCGGGAGGCGCGAACATATGCGACAAGCGATTAAGAATTTCCATCGGCGTGATGGAAAAAGAGCATCGATTGCGGCCATTTGCGCATCGCATGGGAGGCATTGGCGCCAAAGTCATGAGCTTCGATGGTCCATCGCCCGCCATGCGGCCCGTGGGGACGCAGCCCTCCGCCAGCCATGACGCCTTCGATCTCTATGGCCTGCCCGGCGTCCGCGCGCCGCTGGTCTTCGCCGTCCCGCATGCGGGGCGCGACTATGATGCGCGCCTGCTGGCCCGCGCACGGGTCACGCCCGCGATACTGGCGCGGCTCGAGGACCGGCTGGCCGACCTCCTGACCCACGACCTCGTCGCGCGGGGCCAGTGCGTCATCGTCGCGCGCTGCCCGCGGGCCATGATCGATCTCAACCGCGACGAGCGCGAGATCGACCCGCAGTCCATCACCGACCTGCCCCGCTCCGTCCGCCCGCAATCGAGCGCGAAAGTGCGGGGAGGCCTGGGTCTCGTACCGGACCGGCTGGCCTATACCGGCGCGCTCTGGCGCCACCCCCTGCCTTATGGCGAGCTGGTACGGCGCATCGAGGGCATCCACCGCCCCTATCACGCCGCGCTTGCCGATGCGCTCGCCACGACGCGCCGCCGCCATGGCGCTGCCTTGCTCGTCGACGTGCACAGTATGCCGCCGCTCCAGGGCGGCGGGGCGTGGACCGGGGGGGGGCCGCCGCGCATCGTGATCGGCGACCGGTTCGGGCGGAGCGCGGCCGGCCATCTGACGGACTTAGCGGCGGAGATCGCGCGCAGCCATGGTCTGGAAGTGGCGATCAACGCGCCCTATTCCGGCAACCATATCCTCGAACGGCACGGCGCGCCCGAACGCGACATCCACGCGATCCAGATCGAAGTGGACCGTTCCCTCTATCTGGCGAGCGATCTCATGTCGCCGGGCACGGGCCTGATGGCGATGCGGCGTCTCTTCGCCGCCATGGCACAGGCGCTCGCACGCGAGCTGGCGGGGGCGGAAGGCCAGATCGCAGCGGAATAAGGGTGGGCGGGTTTGCGCCACACACCGTTCGCCCGGAGCGAAGTCGAAGCCTGTCCTGAGTTTGGTCGAAGGGGGCTCTGCTGAGCGGCGGCGAAGCGCTTGGCCTCGACAAGCTCGGCTAGGCCCTTCGACTTCGCTCAGGGCGAACGGATTTATTGTCCGCTTTCGCTCGAAAAGCCCCTTCACCAAGCGCGGCGGCGGGCGAGGCAACCGCCATCAAAAAACCACCCCATGCCGAGCACGGGGTGGCCAAGGTTCAGGGAGGAGACGTCCCGAAAGGGCGGGACGCCCACACGACAGCCCGAAAAGGGGGGAACAAGCTGCCGCGTGATTTCCAGATAAGAGAAATGGCGCAAAATTTCAAGGGCGCCACAGGGCGTCCCCGCGCAATTTGTTCATCCTATCGCGGTTTTTCGCGCAGTTCCGTTGCGCGATACCGGCCCGGAAGCCTTGGCGCGAAGGAAGGCGGCGCCGAGTCGCGCCGCCTTCCTGCTCGTGCGCTCTCGACTCAGGCCGGCTGCGGCGCCGGGATCGGGCCCAGGCCGTATTGCTGCTGGCGGGAGAAGAGTTCGCGCATGCCCTGCAGAGAGAAGAGGTGGGCGTGGATCATGGCCAGCATGCCGTTCTGGTTGATCTTGCGCAGCTGGTCGCCACGCAGTTCGCGCAGCTTCTCCTCATTGACCATCTGGAAGCCGCGATAGACGAACGGCTGCTCGACATTGGGTATCTGGATCGCCAGCTCGCCCTCCATGAGAAGGTCCAGCTCCTTGAGGTCCACCACGAACTGGTTGGTGCGGCGCGCGGCCTGCTCGAACTGCTCGCAGAAGTTCAGAATTTCCTTGGTGGCGTCGGTCGGCGTGCCGTCCTCGTTGATGAGGCGCTCGCCGTCTTCGAACTCGCCGATATGGTCGACGCTCGGATCGAAGCAGAGAGACAGCTCCTCGCGGCTGGGATCGAGCCGTGCGAGCATCCAGGGATAGCGGCGCACATAACCGGGCACGTAGACCTCGTTTCCGCGCATCACGCCATTTTCGTCGACCAGCGTGTTCATGCCCTCGTTGAGCGCCATGAGCGCGAGCGGCACGGGATTGTCGCCAGCGGAGAAGACGATCGGCAGCGAGCGCTGGCAGGATGTGAACTCGTCCACCGTGAGCGGCACTGCATGTTCCTTCACCAGGAACTGCGCGGCCTGCGGCTGGCGGATGCGGAAATTGGCGTGCTGCGTCGCGTTGAGCGGCACCAGGTCCTTGTAGAAAAGCGGCAAATTCTGGTTCGGCGCGCTGGCCATGACAATCGGTCTCCTAAGCAGTCCGGCCGGTGCGAAGCGTCGCGCGTGCGCTGGCCGGCTGATCGATCGTCGGCCATAGTGACGTCACTTGGTAGGCGCAAGAGGGACCAGCTTTCCGGGGTTGAGCAATCCACGGGGATCAAGCGCCTGCTTGATGGCGCGAACCGCATTGATCTGCGCCGGAGCAGCCAGCCGCGCGAACTCCGCGATCTTCATCTGGCCAATGCCGTGCTCGGCGGAAATGGAGCCGCCGGCCGCCACCACCGCATCGTTGACGAAGCGCGTCGCTTCCTCGCCATGGCGGGCGATCCAGGCGCGCGCGGCCTCCACGCCCTCGCCTATCGGCGCGCGGACATGGAAATGCACATTGCCGTCGCCCAGATGGCCGAAGGAGCCCGCGCTCGTGCCGGGAAAGCGCGTCTCGCAATCGGCGGCCGCCTGCGTCATGAAACGGGGCATGTCGGCGATGGGCACGCTGATGTCGAACTGAAGCGCGGGTCCTTGCGAACGTTCGCCCTCCGAGGCGCTCTCGCGGATCTTCCAGAAGCTCTCGGCCTGGGTCTCGCTCGCGGCGATGGCGGCATCCAGGATGAGGCCTGCGTCGAAAGCCTCAGCCAGCGCGGCTTCCATCCGCGCCTGCGCGCTCGGCCCGTCGGCGGCGGCATCCAGATCGATCTCGATGAGCGCGTGCCAGGGCGCTGGCGCCTCGATCGGCCGGCGCGTGCCGGGCACCACGCCCAGCGTGAAGCGGACCGTCTCCTCGGGCAGCACCTCGAAGCCCTCGATCACCGGCCCCACGGTCAGCTCCATGCGCCGCAGCAGCGCAAGCGCCTGCTCCGGGCTCGCGACGCCCACCCAGCCGACGCAGCGGTCGGCGATGCCGGGGACCAGGCGCAGACTCGCCGCCGTGACGATGCCCAGCGTCCCCTCCGCGCCGATCAGCAGTTGCTTGAGGTCATAGCCGCGATTGTCCTTCTTGAGCGCGGCGATACCGTCATGGATCGATCCGTCCGGCAACACCGCCTCGATGCCCTCGACCAACGCGCGCATCGTGCCGTGCCGCAGCACCTGCGTGCCCCCGGCATTGGTGGAGACGAGCCCGCCGACCGTCGCCGATCCCTTGGCGCCGAGGCTGAGGGGAAAGCGCCGCCCTATGGCGACCGCCGCCTCGTGCAGCGTGGAGAGGATGACGCCCGCCTCGCAGACGGCGAGATTGGCGGCGGCATCGATCCGGCGGATGCGGTTCATGGCCCGCATCGAGAGGATGAGCGCGCTGCCGTCCGCGGGCGGCGTCGCACCACCGACCATCGAGCTGTTGCCGCCCTGGGGCACCAGCGGCACGCCATGCGCCAGCGCCACGCGCATCATCGCGGCGACCTGCTCGGTCGAGCGCGGGACGAGCATGGCGACGGCTCGGCCATGATATTTGTCGCGCCAGTCGGAGAGCCAAGGGGCAATGAGATCGGGGTCCTCGACCAGGCCCTGGGGCCCGGCGACGGCGTGGAAGGCATCGAGAGCGGCGGGAGAAATCATGCCAGTCCTATGCCGCGTCCGGCCTGGCTTTGCCAGCGTCCTTGCCCGGCGCGCCGGGCCGTGCGCGAATTAATCGGCTGTTCAAGCAGTGAGGGCTAGGGCATGCAGACCCCAAGGGAAGAAGGTCTTTGCTCGATTTTGCATCGCCGATGGTTGTGTCTCTGTTGCTTGCGGCAGCCGCTGGTGCTGCGCCTGCGACCGATGCCGAATCGAACATCAGCATCCAGCTCGCGCAGGTCACCATCGAGCGGCGGGTCATCATCCGCATTCCCGCTGTAAGGTCGCCGCGACGCGCCGTACTCAATCCCCCCGCCTCGCCGGCACTCGACGAGTTGCCCGAACTCAAGGAAGTGAAGGGGCCCAAATGCCTCAAGGTCGAGCGGCTACGCGGTGCCGTCATCAACACGACCCGGGGCGTGACCATGGTGACCGACGGCGAGGAGCGCTTTCGCGCCCATTTCAGCCGGATGTGCCGCCCGGCGGACTTTTATTCCGGCTTCTACATCGAGCCCAACAAGGACGGCAGCATCTGCGCGGGCCGCGACGCACTCTACGCCCGCAACGGATCGGCCTGCGACATCGAGAAATTCTCCCGGCTCGTGCCCGACAACTGAGGCGCGCGGCTCAGTCCAGCCGCCGCGCCTCGAAATGGGTCTTTCCGCCCCGCATGAAGCCGGCGCTTTCGTAGAAGCGCAGCACCGCCTCTTCGCTGCGCCCCGTCGCGAGCATCACCTTGTAGCAATCCACCGCCCAGGCACGGCGCCGCGCCTCGTCCAGCAGCGCGGTGCCGATGCCGCGCCGGCGGAAGGCCGGATCGGTCACGACATTCTCGATGACTGCGAAGGGCCGTCCGCCGCGCGTCAGATTGGGCACCGTGACGAGCACGCAGGTGCCTGCGACGGCGCCGTCCGCCTCGGCGACCAGCGGATCGGTGAGGTCCGAAGCCAGCAGCCGCTCCAGGATCGCGCGCGCCGCATCGTCAGCCGGCGGAGCGTCGGCGGGGTTGAGATGACGATAGAGCGCCAGCATGAAGGGCAGATCGTCCGGCGTGGCCGTGCGGCAAAGGGTCATGGCGTCATCGTAGCGGCCCTGCTCCCATGTGGGAAGCGATGCGGCGCCAATTGCCCTGTTCAAGCTCGCGCCGCGCCGATATGGCGCGCCGATGCGCGTCGACCTTTTCGATTTCGAGCTGCCGCCCGAGCGGATCGCCCTGCGCCCCGCCGCGCCGCGCGATTCGGCGCGGATGCTGGTGGTTGACGGGGGCGGCATGGCGGACCGGATCGTGCGCGACCTGCCCGGACTGCTGCGCGCGGGCGACTGCCTCGTCTTCAACGACACGCGCGTCATCCCCGCCCAGCTCGAAGGGCGGCGGGGCGAGGCGAAGATCGGCGTCACGCTTCACAAGCGCCTGGGGCCGCGCGACTGGCAGGTGTTCATGCGCAATGCCAAGCGCGTGCGGGCGGGCGACAGGATCGACTTCGCCGCCGGCGTGCAGGCCGTGGCGGGTCCGCGCGACGCGGACGGCGGCATGAGCATAGCCTTCCTCGGCGAGGAGCCGGTCGAGCTGCTGCTGGAGCGGGCGGGACAGATGCCGCTGCCGCCCTATATCGCCAGCAAGCGCGCGACCGACGCGCAGGACCGCGACGATTATCAGACCATGTTCGCACGCGACCCCGGCGCCGTTGCCGCGCCCACCGCCGCGCTGCACTTCACCCCCGCCCTGATGGCGGCGCTGGACCAGACGGGCATCGGCCATGAGACGCTGACGCTCCATGTCGGCGCGGGCACCTTCCTGCCGGTCAAGGCTGACGACACGGACGAGCACCGCATGCACGCCGAATGGGGCCGGATCGACGCCGAAACGGCCGGGCGACTGAACGATGTCCGCACCAAGGGCGGCCGCCTGATCGCGGTCGGCACCACATCGCTGCGCCTCCTCGAGAGCGCAGCCGGCACGGACGGCATCATCCGCCCCTTCGAGGACGAGACGCGCATCTTCATCACGCCGGGCTACCGCTTCCGCGCGGTGGACGGGCTCATGACCAATTTCCACTTGCCGCGCTCCACGCTCTTCATGCTGGTGAGCGCGCTCATGGGCCTGGAGCGCATGCGGGCGGCCTACGCCCACGCCATCGAAAACGACTATCGTTTCTACAGCTACGGGGATTCGAGCCTGTTGCTGCCTTGAGGGGGGAGGAAAGCATGAGGAAGAGTTTCGCGGCCATCGCCGCCTTGGCAGGCGCGATGGTGCTGGCAGCCGCCGCGCAGGCCCAGCCACAGACCCAGCCAAAGGAACCGGATGTCGCGGCGGACGCCGCCGCGCTCGGCCAGTGCCTGGTGCTGAACACCAGCGGCGCGGACCGCGTCGCGCTCGCCAGATGGATCGTCTCGGCCATGGCCTCCATCCCTCAGCTCAAGGGCATGGCGAGCGTGGAGCCGGCGAAGCATGAGGAAGCCGACCGCGCCATGGCTGCGATCTTCACGCGGCTCATCACGCAGGACTGCATCCGCGAGGCCCGGCCCCTGATGCGCGCAGGCGGCACCAAGGGCATCGAAATCGCCTTCCAGTCGCTCGGCGCGATCGCCATGCAGGAGGTCATGACCGGCGAAGGCGCGCAAGAAGCGCTCGGCAGCTATACGCGCTTTCTCGATTTCGGCGCATTCGCCGGCGTGCTCGAATAGGAATGCGGGGCAGGCACCGCGCCGGCGACCCGAACGAACGTCATTGCGAGCGACGAAGTCGCGCGGCAATCTAGGCCGGTCTTGCACGCCTCCATAGTTGCGTCGCCCGGCTGCCTCGCCCTCAGAGCAGCCCCAGCCGGCCCAGCTCCTGCGCCATGTCGCCGGGCAATATGTCGCCCCCGCCTTCCCCGCCCAGGTCTGGTGGCGCGTCCTTCTCTTCGAGGTAGCGCCAGCCTTGATGGGCGCGGCGCGGGACAGGGTGGACGAGGTGCAGGGTCGAATCGATGACGATATGGGTCTTGCCGCTCTCGGCCGCCTCGAAGCGCAGGATCTGCGAGCGCGCCACGAGCTGATGCTTGAGGATCCAGTAGAGCGAGCCGCCGATCATCTCGGCATGACGCTTGGGAAGATAGCGGGTGGTGAGATGCGTCTCCTCGCCGCGCGTCTCGAACCAGCCCATCAGCTCGTCCAGGCTGGCGGCGCCATAAGCGACCTTGGTGAGATTGAGCGGCATGGGACGTCAGATAGGGCCCATGCGCTTAGCCCGCCAGTCCGGCAAGAGTCGCGAGGCCGAGGAAGGAGAGGAAGCCCATCGTATCGGTACACATGGTGACAAACACGGCCGAGGAAATGGCGGGATCGACATTGAAGCGGTCGAGCGTGACCGGCACGAACACGCCCGCAAGGCCCGCGACGAGATTGTTGATGAGGATCGCCGCGCCGAACACCAGGGACAGCACCGGATTGCCCCAGATGATGAAGCTGCCGATGCCGATCAGAATGCCCAGACCCGCGCCGTTGGTCGCCGCGATGCGCAACTCGCGCAGGATGACGCGCACGGTGTTGGAGCTGGTGAGCTGATTGGTCGCGATGGCGCGCACCACCACAGCCAGCGTCTGCGTGCCCGCATTGCCGCCCATGCCCGAGACCACGCCCATCAGCACCGCGAGCACCGCGAAGCGCGCGATTTGATCGTCGAACAGGCCGACCACCGTCGCCGCGATCATCGCCGTGGGCAGGTTGACCAGCAGCCAGATGAAGCGCGTGCGCACCGTCATCAGGATCGGCTGGTTGATGTCGCCGTCACCGGCGCCCGACAGGCGCAGGATATCCTCGCCCGCCTCTTCCTGGATGATGTGCACCACATCGTCGACTGTAATCATGCCGACCAGCCGCCCGCCGGCATCCACCACGGCGGCGGAAATGAGCGCGTATTTTTGGAAACGCAGCGCCACTTCCTCCTGGTCCATGTCGACCGGGATCAGTGTCTGCTCGCGCTTCATCACATCGGTCATGGCGATGTCGCGCGCGCAGCGCATCACCCAGCTCAGCTGGCAGGTGCCGATGGGCCGATGCGCGGCATCGACCACGAAGATTTCCCAGAAGTCCGAGGTGAGCCCCGGCGTATCGCGCAGGAAGCTGATGGTCTGGCCGACGGTCCAATGCTCCGGCACCGCGACCAGATCGCGCTGCATGAGGCGGCCAGCCGATTCCTCCGGATAGGAAAGCGCGCTCTCGATGGCCGCACGATCCTCCGGCTCCATCGCCTCGAGAACGGCCTGCTGGTCCTCCGCGTCGAGATCCTCGATGATCGCGACGGCATCGTCCGTGTCGAGTTCGGAAGCCAGTTCGGCAATCTGCTCGTTGGGCAGCGCATCGACCACGTCGTCGCGCACATAATCGTTGAGTTCGGAAAGCACCTCGGCACTGACGAGATCGCCCAGCGCCTCGGTCAGCTCCGTGCGGCGCTCGGTCGGCGTCAGTTCCAGAAGGTCGGCGACGTCGGCCGGATGGAGCGGCTCGACCAGCGCGCGGGCCGCCTCGGAATCGCCCTCCTCCACGGCATCGAGCACGGCCGTGACGAAGCTCGGCTTCAGCCGGTCGTCCTCGTCCAGATTGGTTTCGGGCTGGGCAGGCGCCGCCTCCAGCACATCCTCTTGATCGGCGGAGGGCTCTTGATGGGCGGAGGGCGCTTCGCGCCGGGCGGCGTCGTCGGTCTCGCTCATGGGACGCCCCTTTCCGCCACGCCGCGTGCCGGGGCACCATGCCTTGCCGCCTGCGCAGAGTCACTTGTCGCTGCCCCGCCTTTTGCGCATCGGCTTCGCAAATGCAACATCGCGAGCCCTTCCCTCCGCGCGACAACTGCGTATAGGGAGCGGGATCAGTGACCAGCGGGCCACATATACCCGCGCCGAAGGAGACAGCCGTCATGGCAGACCAGACCCTCACCCTGACGCTCGACACCGGCGACGTCGTCATCAAGCTCCGCCCGGACCTGGCGCCCGGCCATGTCGAGCGGATCACCTCGCTGGCCAAGCAGGGTTTCTATGACGACGTGATCTTTCACCGCGTGATCCCCGGCTTCATGGCGCAGGGCGGCGATCCGACCGGCACCGGCATGGGCGGCTCGGAGCTTCCCGACCTCAAGGCCGAATTCAACGCCCAGCCCCATGTGCGCGGCGTCTGCTCCATGGCCCGCGCGCAGAATCCGAACAGCGCCAACAGCCAGTTCTTCATCTGCTTCGACGATGCGACCTTCCTTGACCGCCAATATACGGTGTGGGGCGAAGTGGTCGAAGGCATGGAGCATGTCGATGCGCTGCCCAAGGGCGAGCCGCCGGCAAATCCGGGCAAGATCGTGAAGGCCACTGTCAGCGAGTGACCGCTTTTCCGCGCGGGGACTCGATGGGAGCTGCCCCGCGCGGACGCCTATCCTGGCTGGAATATCTTGACAGGCGAAGCGCTTTTGCTCATGCCGCGCGCGGCGGAGAAAGCGCGTGGGGAGACGCGTGCGCTCTTGTCCGGTCAAATCTCCAAAATCTGGAACACTGAATGCCCTTTGCCGATCTCGGCCTATCCGATGAATTGCTGAAAGCCGTCGAGGAATCCGGCTATAGCGAGCCGACGCCCATCCAGGCGCAGGCGATCCCCTCCGTCCTGATGATGCGCGACATCATCGGCATCGCCCAAACCGGCACCGGCAAGACGGCTTCGTTCGTGCTGCCGATGATCGACATCCTCGCCCATGGCCGCAGCCGCGCGCTGATGCCGCGCAGTCTCATCCTGGAGCCCACGCGCGAACTCGCCGCCCAGGTCGCCGAGAATTTCGAGAAATACGGCAAATATCACAAGCTCAGCATGGCCCTGCTCATCGGCGGCGTGCAGATGGGCGATCAGGTGAAGGCACTGGAAAAGGGCGTCGACGTGCTCATCGCCACGCCCGGCCGTCTCATGGACCTGTTCGAGCGTGGCAAGATCCTCCTGAACGGCTGCTCGCTGCTGGTCATCGACGAGGCGGACCGCATGCTCGACATGGGCTTCATCCCGGATATCGAGCACATCTGCACCAAGCTGCCCGCCCAGCGGCAGACCCTGCTCTTCTCGGCAACCATGCCGCCGCCGATCAAGAAGCTGGCGGACAAGTTCCTCAGCAATCCCAAGACGATCGAGGTCGCGCGCCCCGCGACGGCCAATGTCAACATTGCCCAGAAGCTGGTGATGGTCGACGAGCGCAAGAAGCGCGAAGTGCTGCGCGACTTGCTCCGCAGCGAGGCCGCCGAGAGCGCCATCATCTTCTGCAACCGCAAGACGATGGTGCGCGAGCTTAACAAGAGCCTGAAGCGCCACGGCTTCCGGTCCGGCGAGATTCATGGCGACATCGACCAGTCGGCCCGCATCGCAGAGCTGGAGCGGTTCAAGACCGGCGAGATCAATCTGCTCGTCGCCTCCGATGTCGCGGCCCGCGGGCTCGACATCAAGGGCGTGAGCCACGTCTTCAATTTCGACGCGCCCTGGCACCCGGACGACTATGTCCACCGCATCGGCCGCACCGGCCGCGCCGGCGCCACCGGCAAGGCCTTTACCTTCGTTACCAAGGGCGATGCCGAAGCGATCGAGAATATCGAGAAGCTGATCGGCACCAAGATCGAGCGGATCAAGGCAGGCGGCGGCACGGCCGAGGCGGAAGCCCCCGCCGAGGACGGCGCTTCTGCCCCGGCCAAGGCCAAGGGCCGCGAGCGGGGACGCGGCAAGGACAAGGAGCGCGCCAAGCCGGAAGCCAGGAGCGGCCGCGCCGAACGTCCCGCCGAGCGGTCGTCCGAACGCGCGCCTGAGCGGCCTGCCGAACGGTCGCCCGAGCGACCCGCCGAACGCACGACCGAACCCCGGGGCCGGCGCGACCGGCAGGACGATCGCCCCCGTCGCCAGCCGCGCCAGTCGGAACAGGACGACGGCCCCGACGATGGCTGGAACGGGCCCCTGCCCGGCTTCCTCAACTTCGGTTTCGGCACGACCGAACAGTGACCTAGCGCGCCTCGACACGGGGCGTGAAAACAGGATTGCATTGGCCCAAAACGCCGCCTATAGGCAGCGCTCCCTGTGGGGCTGTAGCTCAGTTGGGAGAGCGCGTCGTTCGCAATGACGAGGTCAGCGGTTCGATCCCGCTCAGCTCCACCAGGGTTTCCACGGCCGGCGGATCGGCCGGCATTTCAACGACATTCCTCTCCCCGATCGCGAAAATCGCGACCCACGCCAGTTAGGGCTTGCGTGCGACGGAAACTCCCGGCATAGGCCCCCTCCTGCCGCCGGGCACCATATGGTCCCGGCAATGGCCCCTTCGTCTAGCGGTCAGGACGCGGCCCTCTCACGGCTGAAACGCGGGTTCGATTCCCGCAGGGGTCACCATGGTGTCAGTGAGCCTCTTCCGCTCATTGGCATCTTCCAGATATCCATCAAATAGACCCCCTCGCGAGCGATCACCGCTGAACTGGCGCGTCCGCCCGACCGACCCCTTTGGCCGACGCCAATCTGGCGCCGAGGCTCCGCCCATCTGGAGCCCAAGTCCTGAGCCTGCCTTGCCTTTCCAAGAAAAATCCAAAATATACTGCGAAGACATGCAGGGGATATTTGAATGATGTTGCCCGTAATTCTTCTTTTGGGAACAGAATCTGCCGCGCTGCAACACATGATACCATGAAGAATAATGCACGCTGGGATTTTCTCAGATATTCCGGTGATACCAAGGCAGCAAACGGCTCGACATTTTTTAAGATCATCGTTGGCCGCAACGGCAAGCCCGAAAAATGCGTTGTCCTGTTATCGACCCGTAACGCGGCTTTGGATAAAGCCGTTTGCATTCACGCGATGAAGTTTCGTTTTAAATCCGCGCGTAATGAGAAAGGGCAGCCGGCATATGCTGTAGCCGAAACAATGGTAAACTTTGTCGTGAAACGCGGCGCGACGATTTTTAACTCACAACCCGATTATGTCGTTCGTCTGAAATTTCTTCCCAAGGGAGTCGCACGAAATCCTTATTTCCATGTGACCGTATCGGTCGACAAAGAGGGAAAACTCAAAGCCTGCGATCCTGGTCCGCCAATTTCTGATCGGCAGGAACTCAATGACGTCCTGACGCAGATGCAAAACCTGTCCTGCGGACAGCTTTTCACCTTGTGGGATCCGCTGGTTGAGACCAATCTCGCCAATGAGCACATAGCCTATGTGCGAACGATCCGCGTCGGCTTCGACGAAAGTGAGCAGGCTCCTCAGCCGGCGCAATGACCGCCCGAACACGGTCTGTCTGAAAATCACAACATCGGCTCGGCAACTGACCACACCTGATAGTCGCTTGGCAAATCGGCCGCGACGTTGCAGTCTCCTCTCCAAACATCAAAAAATGCGGGACATGTGTCCCGAGTGAGGGGATCACCGTCATGCGCATGCAGTCTCGCCTACTTCTTGCTTGCTTGCTTTTTCCTGCCCCCCTTTTGCTCGCTTCGGCGCCGACTGCGGGCGCGCAGGAAAGTCACGCGCATGCCCATGCGGACGAAGGCAGCAGCGCGCCCGCCACGGCGGTCAGGACATTGCGCTGGTCCGATCCCGCCGCCTGGCCGGGCGGGAAGGTGCCGGGCAAAGGCGACGCGGTCATGATCGGCCGGGATATGAATGTCGTCCTCGATGTCAGTCCGCCTGCGCTGCGCAGCCTGACGATCGACGGCAAGCTCCGCTTCTCGAACGATCTCGATATCGAGTTGCAGACCGAGTGGATCTATCTGCGCCGGGGCACGCTCGAAATCGGAAGCGAAGCCAGCCCCCATACGCGCAAGGCCACCATCACGCTGACCGACACTGTCCCCGGCGAAAATGTGAACACCATGGGTGATCGCGGCATCCTGCTGATGGGCGGCACTCTCAGCCTGCACGGCGACCGCAAGAACAGCTGGACCAAGCTGGCAAGCACCGCTCAGGCCGGCAGTACCGAAATCGAAGTGCTGGACGCCAGCGGCTGGCGCAAGGGCGACCAGCTTGTCCTCGCCTCCACGGATTTCGACCCCCGGCAGGCCGAGAAGCGCACTGTCATCGCCATCAGCGGCAACAGAATCAAGCTCGATAAGCCGCTGC